>NZ_JAGYWV010000006.1:0-213009 GCF_019279065.1 Psychrobacter sp. BF1 | reverse complement strand
GAAAAGAAAAGATAGTCAACTTTATTTTTTAACATTCTGAATCAACAAAAATCCACACAAGTTGTTCTTTAGTTATGCTTTTAAATAGTATCGCTCTGCTGTCGTCCAGTAGAGGATTATTACACTAACCAATCAAAGACATTTGCTTATCTTGTTTAGCGAGCTGACTATCATATCATGTTTATATAGTCTGTCAACCCTTTATTCTAATTCGTTTCAGTAGATTGACGTGCTGATTATTAAGTGACTGATCACTCCCTAATTGCTCCCGCTTGTCTTGCTGAGGTGCGTATTATAGACGCTTTAATCTCAGTGTCAAGAAGTTATTTAGCTAACTTTATTTCAAGTGGTAAACCACTTCCACAAAGCTGCTCTTCTGTTCCGACTGGGACGCATTATACGCAGATTAAAGGCTCGGTCAAGCTTAGTCTAAGATTTAATTTGCCTTCCCCTAAGGATTCTACTATTAGTTGATGCTTATCATGGGTTTAGAGTTTGGACTGGGGTTTTTGTGCTAGTCATATCATCTTTAAGATTAAAGTAGCGGTATTCAATAAGCCATTTTTACTAAGCTGTTTTCAGTTATAGAGTCTGCTGAGCTAAATCATGAGCTAAATATAGTTACTTGGTTTTTGTATCAACTAGCCGTGCGATTGTTTGGCTTTGGCTTGTCAGCATGATTTGTTTCTATTACTACTTACTATTGCTATGACTTGTTTATACGATCGGTCTATATAATTATAAGCAAGGAAGTCACTGGCTACTTACAGCTGTCGTAGTACGGTTATAGTAATAGGTGTCTATACTATAGATAGTAGCGTAGTCGCCCTGAGACCTAAACGCTTTTTAGTTTTTCTGAATTAGCTGGTGGCAAGTATAGATAGCTAGATAGTAGGTAAAGATTGTTTTCTGACTCTTTATAGATCTCATTGCACTTATATATTGCCACTCTGCATACATCCATTATTAACTTAAGGTCATATGCAAAGCCTCTATAGTTTATTAACCGGTTATAGATAAAGACGCAACCTAAGCGTAAGCTGTTGATAACTAAGTTACTAGTACCCATATATAGAAGCCGCTATTATTGGCTTAGTACTAATATTTTGCTTATATATAGGTAATTGATCGGCATTTAAGCTTTACAGCCTATAAAGATAAGCGCTTTGAGGTCAAAAAACAGCCTGCTAGCCCTTACTATCTAGTGTTTATAGACGGTTTTTGCTATAGTAGGCGCTTTTATGGCATTACTCGCCTACCCTGTCAGTTAACTGTATTTAAAGGACGGGTTGCTGCGCTTTATAATAGCTAAGCGGGTTACAGAAATGCTGATATCTCTTAATACGTCACAATAGGTGGCAATAACTATTGTAGTCTGACGGTCATATGATTGATGGTTGCAATCATCACTGCCAAAGGACTCAAAAAGGTGAATAGATTATGGTAGCGATTACTTTACCCGATGGTAGTGTAAAACAATTCGACGGCAGCACTACAGTTATGCAAATAGCTGAAAGTATTGGGCCAGGACTTGCTAAAGCCACAATAGCTGGACGTGTAGACGGACATTTAGTAGACGCTTCCGATCCTATCGTTGCTGATGCTAAGGTCGAAATCGTTACTGCAAAAGATGATGATGGGGTCGATATCATTCGTCACTCATGTGCGCATTTATTAGGCCATGCGGTCAAACAGCTCTATCCTGATGTAAAAATGGTAATCGGCCCAGTCATCGATGATGGTTTTTATTACGACATCTATAGTGAGACGCCTTTTACCCCTGAGCACATGGAAGCAATTGAAAAGCGCATGATGGAGCTGATCAAACAAGACTATGATGTGATCAAGAAAATAACGCCGCGCGCTGAAGTGATTAAGATATTCGAAGAACGTGGCGAAGAGTATAAGCTTAAGCTGATCAATGATATGCCGGGCGAAGATGCCTTTGGTCTGTATCATCATCAAGAATATGTCGATATGTGCCTTGGCCCGCATGTGCCTAATACTCGCTTCTTAAAAGTATTTAAACTGACTAAAATGTCAGGCGCTTATTGGCGTGGCGATGCTAAAAACGAACAGCTACAACGTATTTATGGTACTGCATGGGCAGATAAGAAACAGCTAAAAGCCTATATTCAGCGTATCGAAGAAGCCGAAAAGCGTGACCATCGTAAAATTGGCAAAGCGTTAAATCTATTCCATATGCAAGAGCAAGCGCCAGGAATGGTGTTCTGGCATCCGAATGGTTGGACTATATATCAAGTGCTTGAGCAGTATATGCGCAAAGTGCAGCATGATAATGGCTACCAAGAGATTAAGACACCGCAAATCGTTGATCGTAGCTTGTGGGAACGCTCTGGGCATTGGGGTAACTATGCCACCAATATGTTTACGACCTCAAGTGAAAGCCGTGATTATGCGGTAAAACCGATGAACTGCCCTTGCCACGTGCAAGTGTTCAATCAAGGCTTAAAATCTTATCGTGACTTGCCACTACGTATGGCTGAATTCGGCTCTTGTCATCGTAACGAGCCGTCTGGCTCATTGCATGGCTTGATGCGCGTCCGTGGTTTTACTCAAGATGATGCGCATATCTTCTGTACTCAAGCGCAGATTCAACAAGAAGTGGCTGATTTTATTCAGTTAACGCTCGATGTTTATGATGATTTTGGCTTTAAAGATATCATCATGAAGCTTTCTACTCGCCCTGAAAAACGAGTGGGTTCTGAGGAATCTTGGGATTTCGCCGAAAAAGCTTTAGCTGATGCTTTAGATAATTCAGGACTAGACTGGGATTATCTACCGGGCGAAGGCGCTTTTTATGGTCCGAAGATTGAATTCAGTCTTAAGGATTGCTTAGGTCGTGTTTGGCAGTGCGGTACTATTCAAGTCGATCCTAATATGCCTGAACGTTTAGATGCTGAATTTGTCAATGAGCAAAATGAGCGTGAAGTCCCTATTATGCTACATCGAGCTATTCTTGGCTCGTTCGAGCGCTTCATCGGTATGCTCATAGAACATTACGCCGGTTGGATGCCAGTATGGCTGGCTCCGCAACAAGTGGTAGTTATGAATATCACTGATAAACAGGCTGATGCTTGTACAAATGTAGTCAATGAGCTGAAAAATGCAGGTTTGCGAGCCATTAGTGACTTGCGTAACGAAAAGATTGGATTTAAGATACGAGAGAAAACATTAGAACGTATCCCCTATATGTTAGTATTGGGAGATAAAGAAGTCGAATCAGGTAGCGTTAACGTGCGTACCCGCGAAGGTGAAAACCTAGGCGTAATGACTATCTCAGAATTTATTACCTTAGTAAATGCAGCTGTCAGTGATAAAGGCCGACAGACCCCAAAAACAGATCAGGAGTAATACCTATTAAACAGTCAAACCGTTTGAACATTAACGAAGATATCAGCGTCAAAGAAGTCCGTTTAGTTAAAGAAGATGGCGAACAAATGGGCGTAGTCGATATCGATACCGCAATGAAAGCGGCACGTGAAGACAATCTAGATTTGGTTGAATTAGTTCCTGATGCCAAGCCGCCAGTATGTAAGATCATGGATTATAAGCATTATCTCTATGATCAAAAGCAAAAGGCTAAAGAGGCTAAAAAGAACCAAAAGCAAACTCAGCTCAAAGAGATGAAGTTGCGTCCTAGTACTGAAGAGGCCGATTATCAGGTTAAACTGAAAAAAATCGTTAGCTTTTTAGAAGATCAGGATAAAGTTAAAATCAGTATCCGCTTCCGTGGTCGTGAAATGGCTCATCAAGAGATTGGTCGTAAGCAACTTGATCGCATTATCGAAGATACTGCTGAAATCTCGAATGTCGAACAATATCCTAAGATGGAAGGTCGTCAGATGGGTATGCTATTAGGTCCTACTAAGAAAAGGTAAGTCCGTAGCTTAGGGTTAGCTTGCATTACGATTTTATAAATAACTTGATTTTAGTTATCGTTTTTGACCATCAATATGCTGCGGGATATTGATGGTTTTTTGCTATTGGCATATTGAAGTACTGCTAACACTAGTCTAAGCACTTAAAGCCTAGCTTAGATACTAGCTAGATCTGTGATAGTAGCGCCTAGTAGGTCTTAGTACAATATAGAAGGTTAGTTTACAAAATCAATCTTCTCAGTCCTTTGATTACACGGTAATCTAAAGCTAGATTTACTGGCTATAGCCTAATAACATTTATTGGTTATAACCTGCTGCTGTTATAAATATATAAAATAGCGCTAATAATAAAGTCTGTACTCAAACTTTAAATAAAAATATTTTTCATATTAAATATTAAAGGAACATTTATGCAAGAGTTGACCCCACCGGAAAACGCCCCTACTCCTATTATATCTTTGACACCACCTGCTGCCGTAAAAGAAGTGCAAAAAAGCGAAGCAGACCAAATGGTCACGTTGGATGCGAGTCAACTACCTGAACTAGATGCCAAGGTCGACGCTTTTGTCAATCATGTGCTGACTAATTCGGTGCATAGTGATGAATTTAAACAAAACGTCCAGTCTATACATAATTTAGGTTCTAAAGAGATTCGTGAGTCCTCGCAAATCTCTAACCGTATGTTAGAGCTACCGGCTAAGAGTCTCAATGACAGCTTGTTCGATAACTCACCTATCGCTAAATCGTTGACGGAACTGCGTGGCATCGTAGAAGATCTAGACCCTAGTAAAAAGCAGCTAACTAGCTCACGCAAACTGTTTGGTTTGATTCCTTTTGGCAATAAAGTACAAGACTATTTTCGCCAGTATGAGTCAGCACAGTCACACATCAATGCGGTAGTGACTAGCCTTTATAATGGTAAAGATGAGCTGCTCAAAGATAATGCCATGATTGAGCAAGAAAAAGTCAATATGTGGGAATTGATGCAGTCTATCCGCCAGTATGTTTATGTTGGCAAAAAAATCGATGAGCAGTTAGAGCAAAAAGTTTATACCATTGAAGCTACTGATCCTGAAAAAGCTCGTATCATCAAAGAAGAGATGCTGTTCTATGTGCGTCAGAAGAACACTGACTTTTTGACCCAGTTGGCGGTTAACATTCAAGGATATTTGGCTTTAGACACTATTCGCCGTAACAACTTAGAGCTTATTAAGGGTGTGGATCGGGCTACGACTACTACTGTTTCAGCCTTACGTACTGCGGTGATCGTTGCGCAAGCGATGACCAATCAAAAGCTAGTACTAGATCAAATTACTGCCTTGAACAAAACGACTAGTAGCTTGATTGAATCAACTTCTGAGATGCTTAAGCGTCAATCAGGTGAGATCCATGAGCAAGCAACTAGTAGTACTATTGAGCTTGATAAATTGCAAAACGCCTTCAATAATGTCTATGAGACTATGGATATGATCAGCACTTATAAGTTAGAAGCGCTAGAGAATATGAAGCAGACGGTAAATACTTTAACTAGTGAAGTTGATAAAGCGCAAAAGTATTTAGACAAGTCGAACGAGACTACTGTGCTTGAAGTTTCTAGAGAAATAGACACTAAAAAGATAGTAGATAATTCTGGTGCTAACTCTATCGATATCTAACAGGTAAAACATCGACAGCAAATGGCTCGCTTAACCCGATAGTGGTTAACGGCTATTTGCGCCAGATAAGATAATTGACTCAAGATATTGCAACCTCGTTCGTGTTAAGATAGCCCCTATTAATAATTTTAAAAACAGATACGGTACTTTATGAGTTGGAATGATCCAAACGCCTCAAGTGAGGCACAAAAATACGACAACCCTATTCCTAGTCGCGAGCTAATACTGAGCACGATTACTGAAAAGGGTGAAGCCACCCATCAACAGTTGGCTAAAGCATTCAACATTGATGATCCTGATCAGTTTGATGCTTTAGGCAATCGTTTAAAAGCGATGGCACGTGATGGTCAAGTGAATCGCGAAGGGCGTCCTTATCGCTTTCGCACGGTCACTCAACAAGACGTTGTTACTGGTACAGTCTCGGCACATGCCAAAGGCTTTGGCTTTGTATTGTTAACTGATATGCCTGATTTGTTCTTGCATGAAAAACAAATGCGCTGGGTATTCAATGGCGATAAAGTCGAGGCAGTAGGTACTTCAACAGATAATCGCGGTCGTACTGAAGGTCGTATCGTTGATGTCGTTGAACGTCAGCAAAACCAATTCATCGGTACTTTAGCCAAAGACGAAGATGGTTATTGTGTGGAGCTTGGTAGCCCGAACAATCACCAGCCGATTACGGTCACTGAAGATAACGTACAAGCATTAGAAGTGAAGCTTGGCTATCCAGTAAAAGTAGACATCATCGATTGGCCGAACCAGCATGAATTTGCTACTGGTAAAATTACTGAAGTGCTAAGTGATGACAATGATCGCGAATTAATCATTGAGACTACCTTACTTAATTATGATATCCCTTCTGAGTTTAATGAAGCGACTCTTAAGCAAGCTAATGACTATAAAGAGCCGACTGAAAAAGACATTAAAGGGCGCACAGATTTACGTGATATCCCATTAATCACTATCGACGGTGAGGATGCACGAGATTTTGATGATGCCGTATTCGCTGAAAAGCGTGCTGGTGGCAACTATCGAGTATTAGTCGCTATCGCTGATGTCAGCAATTACGTAACGCCAAACTCGCCATTAGATATCGAGGCTTATCAGCGTGGTACTTCGGTGTACTTCCCACATCGGGTAATCCCAATGCTACCGGAAGTGCTATCAAACGGTCTTTGTTCATTGAATCCTAATGTTGATCGCTTGTGTATGGTCGCCGATATAAAAGTATCGCGTGCTGGTAAAGTGACTGGTTATGAGTTCTATCCTGCTGTAATGAATTCGCAAGCACGTTTGACTTATAATCAAGTCAATGACTACCTTGCTAATCCAAAAGACAGCACTATTCCTAAATCGTTAACTGATAATAAAGAAGTTAAAAAGTCAGTAGATACCTTACATCAGTTGTATGAGCTACTAGTGAAAAAACGTGAAGAACGCCATGCGATGGAGTTTGAAACGGTCGAAACTTATATCAAGTTTAACGAAACTGGCGGCATCGCTGCTATCTTGCCACGTACTCGTGGTGACGCGCATAAACTGATTGAAGAGTGTATGTTGCTCGCCAATACTTGTGCGGCAAACTTTGCCTTAGAGCATGAACTGCCAGTGTTATATCGTAACCATGATAAACCTGATAGCGAAAAATCTATGCGTATCCATGAGTACGCTAAGAACTTTGGTTTAAGCTTTCCAGAAGAGAGCCCAACTCAAGCAGATTATCAGCGTATTATTGAAGCTACCAAAGACCGCCCTGATGCTGTGAGTATTCATAGCATGCTACTGCGTTCAATGATGCAAGCCAATTATGCCCCTGATAATATCGGTCACTTCGGTTTAGCTTATGAAGAATATAGCCACTTTACTTCGCCTATTCGCCGTTATCCTGATCTAATGCTACATCGGGCGATCAAGGCAAAAGTGACTAATACTCCACAGACAGTGATGGAATTTTCACTTGATGGTGCTGGTACTCAAACTTCAGATACTGAGCGCCGTGCTGAAAAAGCCTCTCGCTTCGTAGAGTCTTGGCTCAAATGTCACTACATGAAAGATCATGTCGGTGAAGAGTTCGATGGTACTGTCACTACAGTCACTAGCTTTGGCTTGTTTGTGATGCTTGACGACTTATACATTGATGGCTTAGTGCATATCTCCAATGTTGGCGATGACTTCTTTGTTTATGATGAAAAACAGCAGCAACTTATTGGTAAAGATAAAGGCGGTTTGTTTGGACTTGGTGATTCAGTAAGAGTCAAAGTTGCTGGGGTCAATATGGATCTATTACAGATTGATTTTGATTTAACAGCTAAGCTGAAATCTAGCCAGATGAATCAAACCAAAAAAGACCAAGCTAAGAAGAGCGCTCCTAAGAAAAGTAGCAGCCGCAGCAGTAGTAACAAGAAAAGCACTAACAAAAAAAGCTAGTACGCTGCACCTTTAGGCTATAAACAAAGGGGCTAACGTTATCGTTAGCCCCTTTTTATTGGCTCGCTGATTGCTGCTATCACTAGGCGCCTTCCACTTGCTCTAGACGCTATTACTCGAATTGCTGAGCTTTCTCACTATCTACACTAACATTATTAACAACTGCTGTAGAGTGCTCAGCTAGGGGTTGTGCGCCGATAGCAGCTCAGCTGTTAGTATTATTGCTGTTAGCCTGAGCATCATTAGCATCAAACTCCGTGTTTGACTCTGGGACTACAGCCGTCTAATGAGCAACTTGAGCGGTTTTATTTTTCTCATGTTTATTGACATTGATCATATTAAAACCGAGTAATAATAAAATAGTCGCCAAGGTAAAGACGATTAAATGTTTTCTTTGCATAGTTATTACCTCTAAGGTTTAAATGATGAATAATTCATATCAGTGATTTTTATAGTTAGCCTGCTGCTATAGCTACTCCTGCGGGCTGTTTTTATTTAGTAAGTCAGTTTCACCAGAATTATCGGCTATTTCTTGTTCGACTTTATCCATTAGTTTCTGATCAGGACTAGCATCCAGCACTTCGTTACCCTCTAATCCTTGTAGAATTTGCTTAGCACGAGCTTTAGCCTGTCTTTTATCGACATTATCGACATTATCGACATTATCAATGTTATCAACGTTTTCATTTTTTATAATAGGGTGCAGTGGTTGAGGAGTCGTTGGTTGAACAATAAGGTCTGATGTGGGCGCATTACTACTATTAGTATTTTGTAGATGCTCGAGCGCTTTTTCTACTTTATGGGTAAAGCGTAATTTATAAATAGGTTCAGGTAAGCTAAAACCTGCGTTTTCTAGAGCATGTTTGGTTTCGCGAATAGCAATACTACGCGCTTTAGCAAAGTTAGTTTCAGTTTGATCGACCCATACTTGAAACTCTAGAAGGATATTGGAATCGCCAACATTAGCAATAACAGCAATAGCTTTTGGCTTCTCTAATACGAAGTCTAAAGTACATATCGCATCTAAGCCCACTTTTATCGCTGCTAATGGATCATCATTAGCATCGACACCCAGCTCAAAAGTAAAGCGCCGTTCGGGGTTTTTGGTATAGTTAAGGATAGTCGCTTTAAACACTTCAGCATTAGGAATACGCAACTGATTACCATCTAAGGTCATCAAAATAGTTGCCCGTGAGGTAAGACGCACCACGATACCTTCTTTGCTATTAATGACTATGTGATCACGGGCGCGAAAAGGTTGGCGAATACTGAGTAGCAATGAGGCAATGTAATTCTCTATACTATCTTTTACTGCAAAACCTACCGCAATGCCGATGACCCCTGCACCCCCTAGCAAGGTCCCTAATAAAGTCTCTGCTCCTACTAAACTCAATGCCAATATTAAGCCAAAGATAATAAAGATGACTTTGACGGTTTGTGATAATAGCTCAGCTATAAAAGGGTTAGGAGTTAGACGTTGCCAAAATTTCTTACGATTAGATAACCAGCTACCGAACCAACTAACAATAGCAAATATCACTATACCAACCAATATTAGCGGCATAGCCTTGAGCAAGTTTCTAGTTTGGTTTCTTAGACTTTGATAGACAGTAGTGACATTATCTTGTACATCCAAAGTACGAGTGATCTTGTCCTCAACAGTAACTACATCCGTCAAACGGTTGGTTAGATTGATCGCCTGTTGGGCTTTTTTCTCGTTTGCAGTTTCGCCAGCTAAGCTGACTACACCTTGCGTCACACTAACAGTAACTGCTTGCAAGCCTTCGATTTCAGAAAAAATACCGTCGATACGTTGACGGATATCTTGATCTTTTTGTGGGGTTGGGCTAGTTTCTATCTGCGCGTTGTTGGTGCTTTCACCACTGATAACGGGTGATGGCTTGACAGGCTCAGTAGCAGCGCCACTAGTCTTAGCGGCATCCGCTGCTGTAGCACTTGATGGACTTTGAGCAATCAAAGAACCCTCGGGCAACCCTAAGGCGGTTGCCGTATCTGCTAGCACGCCATTAGACAGATTGACCGCATTATCAGTATTAGCAGCAGCACTAGCAGCATAGCTAGGTGAACGACTAATAACTAAACCTAGCAGTAGTAACAAGCTGCACACTAGCAGTCTGCCAGCTGACCATTGGCTGGCTGGCAGTAATTTACGGGTGGCGACAAGGTCAACAGGGGCGGCCATAAACATCCTTGGTTAAGGGCCATTAAGGATGTTGAAGCATAGCGGCTTAATGACTGGTTTCTTAGTGACTGGTTTATCAATGACTGGTTTACTGACTAGCTCGCTGTTACTTTACTTAAGGTCTAAATAGCGCTGTGCTGCGCCTAAATCTAACGTGCCTTCATAGATAGCTCGACCAGTAATGATGCCTTCAATACAGTCACCATACGGCTTTAATAACTCGATATCTTTCATATCAGTGACGCCACCAGAAGCAATCACTGGAAGACCACCTTCGCGAGCTAAGTTGACTGTTTGTTCAACGTTGACGCCTTGCATCATGCCATCACGATTAATATCAGTATAGACGATAGAAGACACGCCGACATCCGCAAAACGTTTGGCAAGCTCTGTAGCTTTAGTATCAGTAACGTTGGCCCAACCGTGAGTAGCCACCATGCCATCTTTGGCATCGATACCTACGATGATATGTCCAGCAAACTCACGACAAGCTTCAGCGACAAAATCAGGATCTTCTACCGCTTTAGTACCAATAATAATATAAGTCAGACCAGCAACGATGTACTCTTCAATAGTACGCATAGTCCGCACACCACCACCGAGCTGAATAGGCAAGTTGGGAAAAGCTTTGGCTATGTCCTGAACCACTTGCTTATGTACTGGCACTCCATCAAACGCCCCATTCAAATCAACCAAATGCAAGCGGCGCGCACCCTCGAGCACCCAACGCTCAGCCATCGCTACTGGGTCATCAGAAAATACCGTATCATCTTCCATACGGCCTTGTTTTAGACGCACACATTTTCCATCTTTAAGATCAATAGCGGGAATAATTACTGGCACAGCACACATAGAGCATTCCTTATAAGGGCATTATATTGATAAAAATAAAAGCAATAAGAGCAAAAATAGAACAATCAGCGCAAGTATTAAAAACCCCTGATTTATGTAAAAAATTTAGCAACTTCTAACTCATGAACTCAATTAGCTATTGCAATTAGCAGTAAAATAAGCATAAATAAAATCTTTATATATTAGTATAATTAATCAATAGTTTAACATTGATAACTATAAGTTTGTACCATTAACAGACACCCTAATATTAGCTAAATTGGGTGACTGACTGGCAATTTTAGGTTAATTTAGCGTATAATCCTAGGTAAATTTGTATATGTTTCTATATGGGAAACACTAGATATTATTAAGTCACTGCTAAGGTATTAGTGATTTAGCTAAGTGTTATAGGTAGAAATAGATGAAATAGGTAGGATAAGACTTATATCCACGTTATATAGTGCGATTAACAATACAAGATCAATGCTATCTTGAGTCACCATCTTATCAAGTGGCTTGAATTAGGTCTATCAATGAATAACCTTTGTAGACGCTACTATCTTATGTAAATCGTCAGGCAGTCTTAAGTAAATATTTTTGTAAGCTATTTACTGATCTGCTATTGATAGCCATCTATTGCTAAACAATCCTATATTTCCCTAACTCACTCAAATTGATATTACAGATTTTAATACAAGGTATGCTAAAACGTCCTATTGCTTAAACAGACTAGTTTGTTAGTTTATTTAGGACGGATAGCTTTAGTATGCACCCTGGTAGCCGGTCGCCACCTGGTAGTTCGAATAAGATATTAACGTGTTGTTAAGGAGTCTAAGGTCAGCGTTGATCCTCTTATTTAGTAGTAATGCCCTAGTGTCGCTGTTAAGACATTCACTTCCTGCCCTAGCAAAAATGCAGAGGATTGAATGCTTTTAGTGATATTGAAGCAAATCCTACCGATATACCATACAGGACGTCTGGTATCGTTTTAGACTATGGACTAAGTTTTCGCTTATGATTACCATCAAAAAAGGTTTGGATTTGCCTATCACCGGTGAACCCTCCCGCGAGATATCCGAGCACAGACCCGCACATGTGGCACTCATTGGTTACGATTATGTGGGTATGAAGCCCACCATGAACGTCAAAGAAGGCGACATTGTAGCCAAAGGCCAACCAGTTTTTGAAGATAAAAAACGGGTTGGTGTCATCTATACTGCTCCTGCTGCTGGCAAAGTTATTGCCATCAATCGCGGTGAGCGTCGTGTGTTTGAGAGTCTGGTTATTGCAGTCGACCCTAACGGTGAAGAAGTAGAATTTCAGCGTTATGACTCCCAGCAACTTGCTGATCTTGACTCCGAAGCAGTTGAGACTCAACTACTAGCCTCTGGCGAATGGACAGCGTTTCGTACGCGTCCCTATAGCCGCGCTCCTGAAATAGGTGCTCGTCCGCATGCTATTTTTGTCACTGCCATGGATACCAATCCATTAGCTTACGACCCGATGCTGCTAATCAATGAACAAACGCAAGCATTTAATGACGGTTTAGCAGTGATATCGACTCTAAGCCCTAAGACTTTTGTCTGTCATCATGGTGACGCTCATCTAACACCATTAGCACATAGTGCTGCTAATAACGTTACTGAGTATCATAGTTTTGCGGGTAAGCATCCAGCAGGTCTAGCTGGCACTCACATTCACTTTTTGCATCCACTAAGTCGTGGCGTCAGTGTCTGGACTATAGGCTATCAAGACGTCATTGCTATCGGCAAACTATTTACTACCGGTCGTCTCTATACTCGTCGCTTACTTAGTTTGGCAGGTCCTGCAGTCAAGGAGCCGCATCTAGTAGCAACTGAACGTGGTGCTGATATTACTGGATTGACTAAAGGTAAATTACTAGCTGGTGATAATCGCATCATCTCCGGCTCAGTATTATCTGGTCGCAAACTATTTAGTAATGTCGCTTACTTAGGTCGTTATCACGATCAAGTCAGTGTTTTGTCTGAAGGTCATGAGCGTCCAGCGTTCCACTTTTTCAGCCCAGGTAAAAACCGTTTTTCCAAGCTACCAATCTATATTTCGCAGTTCTTTGGTAGTAAAAAATACAACTTTACTACTTCGACTAATGGTTCACCACGGGCAATGGTACCTATCGGCGTCTATGAAGAAATCATGCCACAAGACTATTTGCCTACGCAGTTACTACGTGCGTTAATTATTGAAGACATTATTACTGCGGTTGATCTGGGTGTGCTTGAGCTGGACGAAGAAGATCTAGCTTTATGTACCTTTGTATCTCCTGGCAAATATGAATACAGCGATATTTTGCGTGATAATTTGACACGCATTGAGCTGGAGGGCTAACCACGATGAAATTTTTACACAATATGTTCGATCGTATGGAGCCGTCCTTCCTTAAGGGTGGCAAGCACGAGAAGTATTATCCTATCTTTGAGATGTTTGACACTTTCTTGCGTCAACCAGATTCAACGACTTTTACCTCATCACACGTACGCGATGGTATCGATCTAAAACGCATTATGATTACCGTATGGATGTGTACTTTCCCAGCCATGTTTTTTGGGATGTATAACGTCGGTCATCAAGCCCTAACCGCTATTACCGAGCTGGGTTTACAAGCCGATGGCTGGCGCACTATCATCACAGGCATGGTAGGCTATAATCCAGAGAGTGTCTGGGCTTGCTTTGTCTATGGGGCAATGCAGTTCTTACCTATTTATATCGTCACTTTCGTAGTCGGTATCACTTGTGAGATTATATTTGCCATTACTCGTGGGCATGAAGTTAACGAAGGTTTCTTTGTGACTTCCATACTCTATGCTTTGATCATGCCACCAGATATCCCTTTATGGCAAGTGGCCTTGGGTATCATATTCGGGGTGGTCGTTGCTAAGGAAGTCTTCGGTGGTACTGGTAAGAACTTCCTTAACCCTGCCCTATCAGGTCGTGCGTTTTTATACTTCGCTTATCCGTCTTATATCTCTGGCGACTCAGTATGGACAGCAGTCGATGGCTTCTCTGGAGCCACACCACTTGGCTTAGCCGCTCTTGGTGTAAGCCCTGAGAACTTCACTAACGTCTATGGCCAAGCTATTACTTGGAGCGATGCTTTTTTAGGCAATATCCAAGGCAGTATCGGTGAAGTATCAACTTTGGCTATCTTGTTTGGTGCAGCGGTACTGTTATGGACGCGTATTGCTTCTTGGCGCATCATGTCAGGCTGTGTGATTGGTTTAGTCGCCACCTCACTTATCTTTAACATGATAGGGTCAGAAAAAAACTTGATGATGGCACTGCCGTTCTACTGGCATTTAGTAATCGGTGGTTTTGCTTTTGGTGCGGTCTTTATGGCTACTGATCCAGTATCAGCGGCTCATACTAATAAAGGACGTTGGGCCTACGGTATCTTGATCGGTTTTATGACGGTGTTAATACGTGTAGTCAACCCAGCCTTTCCAGAAGGCATCATGCTAGCTATTCTTTTTGCTAACTTATTTGCCCCATTGTTTGATTATTTTGTGACTCAAGCAAATATCAAGCGCCAAACGGCAAGGAGAGTTCGTTATGTCCAAGCCCAAAAGTAATAATATGAAAACCATCGGTGTAGCGTTGACGCTATGCTTGGTGTGTTCAGTATTGGTCTCAGCCGCCGCCGTTGGTCTCAAACCACAGCAAGTCGAGAATGCGCGCTTAGATCGCAATAAGAATATCTTAGTAGCGGCTGGCATGTTTGATCCAGCAGTAGATACTAATGCTGATGTCGCCGAACGCTTTAAAGATTTCAAAATTGAAATCGTTGATTTAGACAGTGGTAGTTACTTAGATGATACTCAATTAGGGGCGGTCGGTATCGATGATCGTAATACTTATGATGCTAGTCAGGCTAGTAAGAATGCTGCGTTAAGCGTGGATTTAGGTAGCAATGATCCAGCTAGTATTGGTCGCAAACCTAAATACGCTAAAGTATATGTGAAGAATGATGATGCTGGTAAACCAGAAATGGTAGTCCTGCCTATTCAAGGCTATGGCCTGTGGGGCACTATCTATGGTTTCTTGACCCTTGAAAGCGATATGAACACTATCAAAGGTATTAGCTTTTATGATCATAAAGAAACTCCAGGTCTAGGCGCTCGTATCGAAGAGCCAAAATGGCGTGCTACTTGGAATGGTATCCATTCTTATGACGACAAGGGTGAAGTAGCTACTGGAGTGACTAAAGCTGGTAATCCAAAAGATAATTGGATCGATGGTATCAGTGGAGCAACTTTGACTAGTCGCGGCGTCAGCAACATGATTCAGTTTTGGTTAGGG
The DNA here is from genome assembly GCF_019279065.1 of Psychrobacter sp. BF1. NCBI lineage: Bacteria > Pseudomonadati > Pseudomonadota > Gammaproteobacteria > Moraxellales > Moraxellaceae > Psychrobacter > Psychrobacter sp. BF1. The sequence continues at coordinate 197,653 of NZ_JAGYWV010000006.1, read as the reverse complement.
GATCAAGGTTACAAGCCCTACTTAGATCAGCAGCGTAAACAGAGTGGTCAAACTATGCAAAAGACCGACACTCAAGCAAAGCAAATCTCTTATAAAAAGCTAGGCCAGAGCTTATCTAATGCTCAAGCTCAAAACCTTGCTAAACAAGAGATGCATTCCGTAACTGAGCTGGCATCTGTAGCACCAGCAGCAAACGGCAAGGAGGCATAAGATGGCTGATATAAAGAATATTTTAGTTTCCCCTATTTTTGATAACAACCCTATCGGCTTGCAAATCTTAGGTATCTGTTCGGCCCTAGCAGTGACTACTAGCGTCTCTAACGCTTTAGTTATGAGTGTGGCCTTAACATTAGTAACTGCGTTTTCAAGCTTTTTTATCTCCATTATTCGTAAAAAGATTCCCTCAAGTATTCGTATTATTGTACAGATGACTATCATTGCCTCTTTGGTTATCGTAGTCGATCAGATCCTAAAAGCGGTCGCTTACGATGTTAGTAAGGGCCTATCAGTATTCGTTGGTCTTATTATTACTAACTGTATTGTGATGGGTCGCGCAGAAGCTTATGCCATGAGCAATCCTCCGGTTCCAAGCTTTTTAGATGGTATCGGTAATGGTCTCGGTTATTCTGCTGTACTATTATTTGTCGCTACTATTCGTGAAATATTAGGATCAGGCAGCTGGTTTGGTTTTACCATATTACAGCCGGTGACAGACGGTGGTTGGTATGTACCTAATGGTCTGCTACTTTTACCGCCATCAGCGTTCTTTATTATTGCGATGTTTATCGTCATTATTCGTATTTGGAAACCTGAACAGATTGAAGAAGCTGAATTTGTAATGAAGCCACAATCTAAAGGTATGGCACACGGAGGGGGTCACTAATGGGACATTATGTTAGTTTGTTTATCACCTCAGTGTTTATTGAGAATATGGCGTTAGCCTACTTCTTAGGCATGTGTACTTTTTTGGCAGTATCTAAAAAGGTCTCGACCGCTATAGGTCTTGGTGTCGCAGTAGTCGTCGTAATGGCCATTACTGTACCGCTCAACAACCTGTTATTTCAGTTCATCTTAAAGGATGGAGCGCTGGCATGGGCAGGTTTCCCAAATATCGATCTAAGCTTTTTAGGACTCCTCAGCTACATCGGTCTAATAGCGGCAACAGTGCAGATTCTAGAGATGTTCTTGGATAAGTTCGTTCCTGCTCTGTATAACGCTCTTGGGATATTTTTACCTTTGATAACCGTTAACTGTGCCATCTTAGGTGGCGTACTGTTCATGGTTGAGCGTGACTACAACTTTGGTGAATCAATGGTCTATGGAGCTGGTGCAGGTCTTGGTTGGGCATTAGCTATTACTGTATTGGCCGGTATCCGCGAGAAGCTCAAGTACTCTGACATTCCAGCACCGTTACAGGGATTAGGAATTACCTTTATCACTGTCGGTCTTATGTCACTAGGCTTTATGTCGTTCGGTGGTATGTCCATTTAAACGACAAACCTTATTAGCTATTTGAGATATTAAATTCATTTATTCGGTAAGGGTGCGGAGCAAATATTATAATGACTCTTAGCACCCCTACCCCATAGATTAAGGATACCCTACCATGGATTATGCTACGGCGATTGGTGGCGTTGCCATGTTCACTGTGATCATCATGGGACTTGTTGCTATTATTTTAGCTGCCCGTTCTAGATTGGTCAGTTCAGGCGATGTGACTATTCATATCAACGATAATTCTGAAAATGATGTAGTTACCCCAGCAGGCGGCAAGCTATTACAGACCCTCGCTGCTGAAGGCATATTTTTATCTTCAGCATGCGGTGGTGGTGGTACTTGTGCGCAGTGTCGTTGCCGAGTTATTGAAGGCGGCGGTTCTATTCTGCCTACTGAAACAGGCTATTTTACTCAAGGTGAAATTCGCAATCATATGCGTTTGGCTTGTCAGGTTGCGGTCAAACAAGACATGAAGATTGAGATTGATCCTGAATTCTTTGATGTACAAAAATGGGAATGTGAAGTTCTCTCTAATGATAACGTTGCAACCTTTATCAAAGAATTAGTACTAAAGATTCCAGAAGGCGAAGAAGTAAAATTCCGTGCTGGTGGTTATGTACAGTTAGAAGCGCCAGCGCATGAAGTACATTATAAAGACTTCGATATCGCTGAAGAATATAGAGAAGATTGGGAAAAGTTTGGCATTTTTAACTATGTGTCTAAAGTTGATGAGCCAGTTATTCGTGCTTATTCGATGGCCAACTATCCTGATGAGCGTGGCTTGATCAAATTCAATATTCGTATTGCTAGTCCGCCGCCTCGTGGCCCAGATGGCATACCACCAGGTAAAATGTCCTCATGGACCTTCAGCTTAAAGCCTGGTGATAAAGTTACTGTATCAGGACCTTATGGTGAATTCTTCGCTAAAGATACTGAAGCTGAAATGATCTTTGTTGGTGGTGGTGCTGGCATGGCGCCGATGCGTTCACATATTTTTGATCAGCTCAAACGCTTGCACACTAATCGCAAAATTAGCTTTTGGTACGGTGCACGATCAATCCGTGAGATGTTCTATGTAGAAGATTACGATCAACTGCAAAAGGATTTCTCTAACTTTGAGTGGCATGTGGCTCTATCTGATCCACTACCAGAAGATAATTGGAACGGTTATACAGGCTTTATTCATAACGTATTACTGGAAGAATATCTAAAAGATCATCCAAGTCCAGAAGATTGTGAATACTATATGTGTGGGCCACCGATGATGAATGCGGCGGTAATCGATATGCTACACAGTATGGGTGTGGAAGACGAAAACATTATGCTTGATGATTTCGGTGGTTAAGATAGTTTATTAATAACTACCCTGTTTTATAATAGTTACTAAAATATGTAAATTGAGAGTCTCATCTGAGGCTCTTTTTTTATGGCTCTCATTTAGTGCCCTAGCTGCTTTTGACGACTACAAATCTGCATAGTAAGTTGATTCTGCTTTCTTATATCATTGGTTAAAACTCACTATAAAACAAAGGACTGTTATGAAAACAAACTATAAAGATCTCACCATTTGGATAACTGGTGCTTCGAGCGGTATCGGTGAAGCTTTAGCTATTGAGTTTGCCAAACGCGGTGCAAAAATTATTTTAAGCGGGCGTAATAGTGAAAAACTACTCAGCGTGCAAGAGCGTTGTAGAAACTCAGAGAGGCATATTATCCTCGCCTTTGATATTAGTGATGCTGAACAAGCGCAAAAGGCTTATCGCTCTATTAAAAGCCAAGCAATAAAAATTGACTGGCTGATTAACAATGCGGGTATCAGCCAACGTTCGTTAATTATGGAAACAGCCGAGGACGTAGAACGCAAAATAATGGAAATAGACTACTTCGCCCAAACTCGTCTGACTAGACTAATACTAGCAGATATGCTCGCTCAAGGAGGTGGTAAAGTAGTAATGATATCTAGCGTGGCTGGACTAATCGGTACTCAATATCGTGGCGCTTATAGTGCCGCTAAAGCCGCTATCCATTTATGGGCTAACAGCTTACGTGCTGAGTTACATGATAAAGGTATCGAGGTAGCGACTATATTCCCCGGTTTTATCCAAACTAACGTCTCTATAAATGCTTTAACTGGCGATGGTAGCGTCCAAGGTACTATGGATGATGCTACCGATAAAGGCTTGAGCGCCAAAGCGTTCGCTAAGCAAGCCTGTAAAGCTTTAGCAAAAAACCAAGAATACATCATTATTGCTGGTCGCAAAGAAAAGCTAGCCATGATGATTAATCGACTATCTCCAGCACAGCTTTATAAGCTAATCCGAGAATCAAAAGTTAAATGAGCGCACTGAGCTGTTTTGCTATCGCTGAATGTTTGTGATTATTGGAGCTAAGGGGTATAAAATAGGTACAATAGTATTACCAAACCCTTTACCCCTAGCCTATACCCAAAACTTCTATGAAAAACTTAACGCAGTTCGCTAAATCCAACTTATCAAACACCTTAGGCAATACTTTAGTTAGTAGTAAGACTGTAGTTGCTGCTGCTAGTGTTGTAACGCTTTTGAGCTTGAGCGCTTGCCAGCAAACGCCAGATTATAGTTATCTAACTGGTGAGACTATGGGTACTAGTTATCATATTAGCTATCAGTTGCCCAAAGGCGCTGACGAAGCCGCTATTCAAGCCTCGATAGACAAACGCTTGCAACAGATCAATGATAGTATGTCTACTTATAAAGATGACTCTACTATCTCTAAATTCAATCGTTTGGCTAAAGATACGCCTATTACTATAGATGCTGATTTCAGTCATGTATTGGCTGTATCAAGACAAGTCTATGAGCTGTCAAACGGGGCATTTGATCCTACTGTTATGCCCTTAGTTGAAACTTGGGGGTTCGGCAGCACTATGACCGTTGAACGTTTGCAAAGTCCCCCTAGTGCCCTTGAGATTGCGCAAGCAAAAGCATTAGTAGATTTCAAAGGAGTGCTGCAAAACGGCAATGCTATTCAGAAGACTAAACAAGGAATTGGCTTAGACTTTTCGGCAGTAGCCAAAGGCTATGGCGTCGATGTCATCGCTACTGTATTAAAAGATGACTACAAAATCCGCAATTATATGGTGGAGATTGGTGGTGAAGTAGCAACATCTGGCGCTAGTAATCAGCAACAACCTTGGCAAATAGCTATCGATGCACCTATTGAAGGCAGCACCGTTACTGAGCGTCAAACTATTGCCACTATTCGCCAACCTAAGAACTTGGGTAATAGAATGCATTTAGCAACCTCAGGAAACTATCGCAACTCTATTATTTTTGATAATAAGCATTATAGCCATACTATCGATCCCACTACTGGTGAGCCTATTGTTGGTGGTGCACCCTCCGTCACTGTCGCCGCTGAATCCGTAGCACTAGCTGATGCTTGGGCCACTGCACTGACAGCGATGCCCTACCAAAAAGCGCTAGCCGTTGCTCAAAAAAACAACGTAGCGGCCTTATTTGTTATCTTGGCAGACGGCGTGCAAGCTAGTAGCATTAATTCAGACCCTAGTGTTGATGCGGTCAAGGACTGGCAAGTAGTAGAAACCCCGACAATGAAAAGTCTACGTGCTGACAAAAAACCTTAACTGGGTTCAAGCAACCATAGCTGAGTAGGAATATCACACTGATAACCAACGAGCAGCGCAGAAATTTGTTATACTATAACCAGTAATTATTACTGATTACCGTGTTAATTTTAGAATCGAGGTTACCTGATGCTAAGCCAATTGCTTCCTATGCTCGCTATTACCTTTAGCGTATTTGTGTTGTTCTTTTTATTCATGGGTATTGGTTATATGTTTAAAAAACAGCCCCTCAGAGGCTCATGTGGTGGGGTTGCCAAACTCATGGGCGAAGAAAAATGCTCGTATTGCGGCGATGATCCTAATAAATGCGAAACGATCACTGCTGAACAGCAAATCAATGCAGTAAAGTCGGCCCAATTGGGTAAACCGGCTCTATAACTTCGCTAATAACTGTTGTCAGTTACCATACGCTGATACTACCCTAACTCATATGCTTATATAATAGCGCTAACCCTTATCAAAGGGGCTTAGCGTTATTTTGTATGCCTTTATATAATTCCTTAAAATAATAATTTATAACTAGTCCTACTCTATCTAAGTAGCAGTACACATTCGTATATCTTGCATTCTGCAAGTCAGTTTTCCGCGCTAACCTATTATGTTAATCACCCTTATGGTGAGATTTTTTTGGTGTCATCTCAACAGTGCTGTTTTGTCAGTACTTAGGTAATGACGTGTCATTTTTCTTATTCTAATAGTCGTGTTGCTATGTCTAACTCTGCTGATTTGCCGTCCAGTCCTTCCTCGAATAACTCGAAAGCGTTTACTCCTCCGTCTTCAAAATTCACCTTTTGGCTAGTGCTTTGCGCTATGATTTTGCTCGGCACTAACATGCGAGCTCCTATCGTTGCCCTCGGCTCCATTGCTCCAGTAGTGCAAGAAGCGCTGAATATCTCTGAGACTCAAATCGGCTGGTTAGGTGCAGTGCCTATGCTGACTTTTGCTCTTGGCGCTTTGATATCTCCTAGTATTGGTAAGCGTTTTGGGATTGAAAACACGCTAATCGCCATGATTATCATGCTCACCATCGGCATGATGATTCGAGCGTTTATTCCGACTTGGACTGGGTTTTTGAGTGGTACGGTGATACTGACTTTGGCTATTGGTTTTGCCAATACTTTAGCCGCTCCGGTAATCAAACAGCGTACCCCTAATAATATTCCGTTAGTCACGGGCCTATTTAGTCTAACTATGACGGTAACCGCTGGGATAGTAGCAGGAGTAGTACTACCCCTCTCAGAAAGCATAGGTTGGCAGTGGGCGTTAGGTAGCTGGTCATTTTTGAGTATGTTAGCTATCGCTATTTGGGTATTTTTGCGCTTTCGCTTAGGATCTTCTAGCGATCAAATCGCCCCTGTTACTGCACAGAAATCTTCAAGCATTTCTATATGGCGTACTGGCTTAGGCTGGCAAATTGGTGTGTTTTTGGGCCTTCAATCTTTGCTCTATTATACCGTTGCTAGCTTTTTACCCTCTATTCTAGTCAGTAAAGGCATGAGCGCCGTCAGTGCAGGACAGATGGGCTCAGTGTTTCAGTTTATGGCCCCATTATCCATCCTAAGCTTAACTTGGCTTATTAACCGCGGTCGCCCTATTCAAGCCCTAGCAGTATCTGCCGCTATTCTTAACGTTATAGGTATTGCTGGTCTAAGCTATGCCTCTACGGATTGGGCATGGTTGTGGTCAGGCATGATGGGCATAGGCTGCTCGGCTATTTTTACCTTAACTATAATGCTGTTCTCATTGCGCACTTATACTACCAATCAGGCTAGCGAGCTATCGGGTATGTCGCAGTTCGTCGGTTATGTGATTGCCTTCTTTGGCCCTCTAGGTACAGGCTGGCTGCACGAAGTGACTGATAATTGGGATTTACCGCTGCTAATTACCCTAATTTTAATGATTATAAATGTCGGTGTTGCTTGGTTGGTCAGTCGTCCGGTGATGGTCGATGGCAAAAAGATTTAAACCTATTTATCGTCCTAAAAAATAAGCTATAAATTAGGATATAAGTTAACCAAGATGGGCTTTGAATATAAATTTTCAAAGCTTATTTTTTTGGTCAGGTTATTTTTATTAAACGCCTGAGATTAAGTTACTCAGCTCACTTAAAGTTAACCTTAGCGTCATATTGCTAGCAATGTTATTTTGCTACACTGGCTTGATTGCTCATAGGATAAGACCGTTATGATGAACCGCTCTTTTAGTTTGGCTCAGCGCACAAAAACCCTTGCCTCAGTATCGAACTCACTGCCTTATTTGATGGTGGCGATGATGACCTGCGTATTAGCGCTTAGCGGCTGTCAGAAATCTCCTGAAGCAGATGCTACTAATAACGCTCAAACTACTGAGACGACCTCAGTTAATGCTCCTGTTGCTGATAGCAATAACGCTGATTCTGTTACTGATACTACTCAACAAGCCAACCTTGCTCCGCTAACTATCCTAGCATTAGGTGACTCTTTGACTGAAGGTCTTGGCGTAGCTAGTGATGACAATTATCCAGCTCAACTACAAGCCAGCCTACAACAGCTAGGCTATAAAAATATTAAAGTTGTCAACTCAGGATTGAGCGGTGAAACCAGCACTGGTTTGGTGAATCGCTTAGACTGGGTAGCACAGACTAAGCCCGATATTACTATTTTGACCATTGGTGCTAACGATGCCATTCGAGGACTCGATGTAGCAACTATTGAAGCTAATATCCGGACAGCGGTTAAAACCCTGCAGGATAATGGTAGCGAAGTCATCTTAGGGGGTATGCAGATCTATGACAATTTAGGTAATGATTACGTTAAGTCGTTCTCAGCTATTTATCCTAGAGTGGCCAAAGACATGAACGTCCCTCTTATTCCTTTCTTCTTGGATGGGGTAGGCGGTGATGCTAAGCTCAATCAAGCCGATGCTATTCATCCTACTAAAGAAGGCTATACCATCATCGTCAATGATAATATCTTGCCTGTGTTAAAGCCTGAGCTTGAAAAAATGCTACTGTCGATACAAGCAAACTCGCTTACTCCAGTAGAAATTCCAGCCACTGAGACATCGCAATGACTTCACTGTTAGTATCAAAAAATGCCTTAGCATCAGCCACGCCAGCCACTAAATTGGCTTCAATGGCTGAGCCAAACGCTACTATCCAACCTTTATTATTAGCTAAAAACTTAAACAAAACCGTCAGCGTGGGTGAGCAAAAACTAACTATTATCAAAGATGTCGATATCTATGTTAATGCTGGCGAGTTTGTGGTCATCATGGGTAAATCCGGCTCGGGAAAATCAACCTTGCTCGGTTTATTAGCAGCGTTAGATTATCCCGATAGCGGTTCAGTCGAGTTGGCTGGCGAAACACTAAGCGCTCTTGATGAAGATGCTTTAGCAGTCATCCGTCAACGTGATATGGGCTTTGTATTTCAGTCCTTCCATCTCCTACCCACCTTAACGGTTGCTGAAAATATTGCTTTTCCATTAGATATTGCCCGACGTCCAGATAAAGTGCGGGTCGATGAGTTGATAGCAGCTGTCGGACTACAGCCGAGACGTAACAGTTTGCCCAATCAGTTATCAGGCGGTGAGCAGCAACGCACGGCAGTGGCACGTGCCTTAGTGTCACGGCCAAAGATAGTATTTGCTGATGAGCCTACTGGTAACTTGGATGAGCAAAACGCGGCGCAAGTGATGCAGCTATTACTAGATTTGCGTAAGCAGACCGGCTCAGCATTAGTAGTAGTGACTCATGACGCTTCGCTGGCGAAAATGGCCGATCGGGTCATTACTATGCACGATGGCATGATAACGCTATAGCGTAAGGGATGAGCTGTATTGTAATGAATGACTTGTCGAGCAATCATAAGCCTACGGATAATAACTCTATGTCTAGTCCTACCCCACAGCCGTCTTCAGCACATAATAACGGCTTAATTGGTCGCTGGTTTGGCGGTCGAACTTTAGGCACGCAAGCATTGACTCGCAGTTGGTGGCGGCGCTGGATATATCCGCTGTTATTTTTGCTAACGTTGATGCTGTCATTAGCGACTTACTTAAGCTTGGATTCTATCCAACAGTCCGTCAGCACTTATATCAATGACAATCAGCGCGCGCTAGTTGGTGGCGACTTGATCTTATCGAGTAATCAAGACTGGCCAGCTGAGGTAGTTAACCAAGTACAGACCCTTGATGCCAAGCAAGTGGTCTATGACTATCAGTTTAACGCTATGTTGGTCACCGATGAGCAAACCTTATTAGCACGAGTCAAAGCGGTATCGCCCAACTACCCTTTATACGGTAAAGTAGAACTAGCCTCAGGCAAACCCCTATGGCAACAGCTTAGTGCCGATAGCGTGGTGGTGGCACCGGAAGTATTAACCAGTCTTAATATTGCAGTCGGAGATAGTATCACTGTCGGTGATGCGCAATTTAGAATCAGCGACGTGCTAATAAAAGAGCCGGATCGTCCCTTAACGGCCTTTGGCTTTGGTGGTCGGGTATTAATGCAGCAGGAAGCTTTAGCAGCAACTAATCTAGTCAGTCAGCGCAGCCGCATCAGTTATCGTATTGAGATCGCGGGAACTCCTGAGCTTATGGCAGCGCAAAATGAGCAGTTAACTCAGATACTGAGCAATTATCCTGACATTGAGCTGTCCGATGCTGATTCAGCAGATACTTCGGTTTCACGTATCTCCGATAATGTGTTGATGTTTCTCAAGCTATTAGTCATTGCCGTTCTATTATTATCCGCTGTAGCTATGTATGGAGTGATTACCGCCTTTGTAAATAAGCAGCAGTCCAATAACGCTATCCGCATGGCTTTAGGTGAGCGTATAGGCTCAATCAAGCGCAGTTACTATTGGCTATTAACTGTTATGGCGGTACTAGCCTGCGTTGGGGCGGTGCTGCTTAGCCTGATCTTACTGAAGGTAGGCCAGCCTTATTTATCAGCTATTTTGCCGCCAGATTTGGGCTTAGCTATCAACCCTATCAGCATAGTTAAGACTATTGTCATTGCATTAGTGCTGACTTTGTTGATTACCCAACGCAGCTTAAGCCCTCTTAACGATACTAAGCCGGCAACTCTACTTAATCAGAGCGCTAGTCAATCGGCAAAACGTCGTTTGCCCTTTTATAAAAGCTGGTATCAACGCTGGCCCGTCCTAGGCTATGGCTTGATGCTATTAGGGCTGTATGGATTTTTAGCTTATGAAGTCCACTCCCTAAAGCTAGGCGCACAGTTACTGATCGGCCTGATAGCCTTTATCGCTATATTTTGGGCTTTGGCACGTGGCTGGCTCTGGCTGCTGGCAAAGTTAGCATCGACTGGTAAAGTCAGTTGGATGCAGCGCATCGCTATCCATAACTTGGCTCGTAAGGGTAATCAGTCGGCATTGTTTTTTGTCACTCTAGCGCTATCGGTAGCGGTATTGACCTTGATTACTACCCTTAACCACAGCATCAATGCCCAATTCGTTAATGCTTATCCTGAAGATGCGCCTAATTTGTTTTTGTTAGATATCCAAAGCGATCAACACGATGCGATCAACGATATCATTACTGCTCCTGTGACTTATTTCCCAGTCATTCGCGCGCGAGTAATCACCGCTAATGGGGTGCTCGCCAAGGATATCGAACCTACTGAAGGCTACGATGATCCTACTCGAGTGTTTAATTTAAGCTATGCCGATAAGGTGATGGATACTGAGTTTATTAATGAGGCGCTAGAAGATGAGCAGCTCTATAGCCCTATTGCAAACCAAGACAGGCAAAAGTCAGCTATCGAGCAAGTACAACCGCTGTCTATCTTGGATACCGCCGCAAGTATGCTCAATGTAAAAATGGGCGATCAAATCCTATTTAATATCCAAGGTATCGAGCTGACTGGAGAGATCACTAGTATCCGTACTCGCTATGAACGTGGCCCTAGTCCTTACTTCTATTTCTTATTTGAGCCGTCAGTATTGTCCAGCGCTCCGCAAATTCAGTTTGCTACGACTCACGTGCCAGAAGCGAGTATTCCAGACTTGCAAGGCGAGCTAGTCCGTACTTTCCCAGCAGTGACTACTATTGACGGTACAGCGATCGCTGAGCAAGTCCAAAGCTTAGTGGAGCAGATGAGCCGCTTAGTGTATATCTTCACTTTGCTAGCGCTATTGACAGGCATTATGGTATTGATCAGCTCGTTGCTCTCAACGTCACAAGATCGCATGCAGGAGAGCGCCTCGTTTCGATTACTCGGTATGCAAAAGTCTGATTTATATAAGCTGAATATGCTAGAGATTGGCGTATTAGGCATTAGCGCTGCTCTATTTGCGGTGACTATTGCTAGCATCGGTGCTTGGCTGGCGATTACCCAATGGTTCAATCTACGCTATAGCGTGCCGTGGATGAATTTGGGTATTGGCAGTGTGGCGTTAGTTGCTCTACTGCTTGGTATTGCTGTTATTTATGTCAGATTAGTGATTGGGCGTGGGATTATGGCTCGGGTTCGGGCTATGATTTGATTATTACCAGCTTGTTCTCATACTTGAAATTTTCAAAATTTACTTGGGAATGTATACGCTAAATGAATATTCATGATAATACTCAAAATTTGGAAGGCTGCGGTTATCCTCAAAATTCTGAACACTATGACTTTGTCTATTGTTTGAAAGAAGGTTTAGCTAGAGTTAACAAAAATGATAAAGAGGGCTTTGTTGATCAAACTGGAAGAGTGATTGTTAATTTAGACTATGATTACGTCTCAGACTTCATTAATGGGTTGGCTATAATTGGCAAAAATGATAAAGAGGGTCTTATTGATAAGGCTGGAAGAACCGTTCTCCCCTTATATTATGAAAGCGTATCCGTCATTATTAATGGAATGGCTTACGTTGAAAAAGACAATAAAGAGGGCATTATTGACAAAATGGGTAGAATAATTGCACCTTTGAAATATGACAGTATAGGTATATTCCAAAAAGATTTTGCGATAGTAAGGATAGGTAGCAAATGTGGTTTTATTGATAAGGCTGGTAATGAATTCATTCCTTTAGAATATGATTATGCTTGGGATTTTCGTGAAGGCTTATCTGCGGTCAAAAAAAATGATAAGTGGGGTTTTATAAATCGAAGCAATGAAATGGTTATTTCTTTGCAGTATGATGAAGCTTGTTGGTTTAAGGAAGGCTTATCAAGAGTTGGCCAAAATAATAAAAAAGGATTTATCAACCAAATTGGAAACTTAGTTATACCTCTAGAGTATGATTACGCAGGTGATTTTAACGAAGGGTTAGCTAAAGTAAAAATCGGTGAAAAAACAGGTTTTATTGACAAGAATGGGAAAATTGCTGCTTCTTTGAAATATGATTTTGCATGGGATATGACTGAAGGATTCATTGTAGTTGGCAAAAATAGGAAGTCAGGTTTTATTGACAGTACTGGTAAAGAAATTATTCCTTTACAATATGATTATGCTGATAGTTTTAGAGAAGGTTTGGCTCGGGTTAATAGTATGGATAAATGGGGGTTCATAGACATAGTTGGCAGTGTAACAATCCCTTTCCGATATGACCATGTTTGGAGTTTTAATGAAGGTTTAGCTGCTGCTGAGAAAAATACTCAATACGGCTTTATCAACAAAAATAATGAAACTATTATTCCTTTTCAGTATGATAAAGCTTCGAGCTTTAATAGAGGTTTAGCAATAGTCGAAAAAGACGGTTATCGTTTCTATATCAATAATCAGGGCCGAAAAGTGGGAGGATTGAGACAGATATCTTCTTAGGACTTATATAAATTTAAAAGGAAACCTATTTTTAAGCAGGGCTTTTCTTAAATATCAATAGTCGCCTTGAGTAGCGGTTTAGCCCTGATTGAATCGGTAGCTTGGTGGGTTGTGGCGCTTACAGCATCTTGCACAGGAGTGGTCGCTCGAATGTTGAAACGCTACTGTGTTTAGCCACAGACTGCCAACTGCAAGCAAAAAGTAGGATTAGCTTCAAAAGCTTATAACTCTAAAACTTCAAATCTAAAACGCTCTCTATTAACTTAGCGTGCGTTTTTTTCAATAAAGCCCACCACTCATTTGCTATAATAGCGCCACTTTATCAAACAACCAACCTCACGGTAACGCTATGAAATTCTCAAAATTTGGTCAGAAATTTACTCAGCCTACAGGCATCTCACAATTAATGGATGACTTAGGCGATGCGCTAAAGAGCGATCAGCCAATCAACATGCTGGGTGGTGGTAATCCTGCCAAGATTGAAGCAGTAAACGAGCTATTTTTAGAAACTTATAGAGCACTTGGTAATGATAATGATATAGGTGAGACGAACACTACCTCTATCAATAGCATGGGTAACTACTCTAACCCACAAGGCGATGCCGCCTTTATCGATGCCTTAGTCGGCTTCTTTAATCGTCATTACGATTGGAACTTGACGGCAGCTAATATTGCCCTAACCAATGGCTCACAAAACGCTTTTTTCTACTTATTTAACCTGTTTGGCGGTGCTTTTACTAATGAGTCTGCTGAGCACAATGAGCCGAACCAGTCCATAGATAAATCTATCCTGCTACCACTAGCGCCAGAATATATTGGCTATAGCGATGTGCATGTCGACGGTCAGCACTTTGCTGCTGTATTACCGCATATCGATGAAGTCAGCCATGATGGTGAAGACGGCTTCTTTAAATATCGGGTAGACTTTGCAGCGTTGGAGAACTTGCCAGCGCTAGTTGAAGGACGTATCGGGGCGATTTGCTGTTCGCGTCCGACTAACCCAACGGGTAACGTCTTGACCGATGAAGAAATGAGCCGTTTAAGCGACATTGCTAAGCGCTACGAAGTGCCGCTGATTATTGATAACGCTTATGGTATGCCTTTCCCGAATATCATCTATTCTGATGCCCATCTCAATTGGGATGACAATACCATTCTATGCTTTAGCTTATCTAAAATCGGTTTGCCGGGCGTGCGTACGGGCATTATCGTTGCCGCGCCAGAGGTTATCGCAGCGGTAAGCTCGATGAATGCGGTAGTCAATCTTGCCCCTACTCGCTTTGGCGCGGCCATTGCTACACCGTTGGTTAAAGACGATCGCATCAAGCAATTGTCTGATAATGAGATTAAGCCATTTTATCAGCAGCAAGCCAAGTTAGCCGTACGCCTATTAAAAGAAGCCTTGGGAGACTATCCTTTAGTCATTCATAAGCCTGAAGGCGCTATCTTCTTATGGCTATGGTTTAAAGATTTGCCGATTGATACCGTTGAGTTGTATGAGCGTCTAAAACAAAAAGGCACGCTGATTGTCCCTAGTAAATACTTCTTCCCTGGGGTCGATGTTAACGACTACAAGCATGCACACGAGTGTATCCGCATGAGTATCGCTGCTGATGAGCAAACGCTGATTGAAGGTATTAAAGTCATTGGTGAGGTGGTACGTGAGCTGTATGACAATGCTAGATGCTAAAGGCTAAATAGCTAATTTAAAAAACTTTTAGCCTTAAAAAGGCTTTAATCATTAAAATAATGAATCATCGAAGCCTTTTATGTTAAAAAAAAACGGACTATTATAATAGTCCGTTTTTTATGCCATAAGCTTTTATGTTTTATTTTAGAATAACTTATATAGACTTTTAGTTCAGCGCCTCTAATAACGCCTTAGCACTAAGCTTGCCAAAATCATTGGCAGCTAATGGCCCATCACCTGAGATTAATTTTCTATCCTGATGCGTCTGTCCTGTCGTCAGCTTATTACTGATAGTAACGCCTAAACTCTCTAACTTTTCGCCGAAATACCAAGGCATAGTGCCAGGCAAATAACCAATCTTCGGCATTTGCTTATCCATACCCGTAGGGAACGCTACTATCTCATAGCCTTTAAAGATAAAGTCACTATCAGACTTATCCTGTGGCTCTGAACTATCAGCACTCGCTAAATTGGCAGCCAATAAAGCCGCTGGTCCGTGACAAATTGCTAGAGTAAATAGCTCCTTATCTACCGCCCAGCGCAATAGTTCACCAAGGTTTTTATCTTCAGGTAAGCCCAGCATCGCGCCATGACCACCTGGAATAAAGATCGCTGCATAGTCGTCGCTATCAGTCATATCATTTGCCACAAAGCCTGCGATACTATTGGGATTCTCAAGCTTAGACTTATATTCGTTATAGATAGCTTTGACGTACTCATCATCCTCTGGCATCGCCCACTGCTCAACTTTGACAGGATCGCCCGTTGGGGTAAAGACATCTACCTCAAATCCGGCTTTTTTAAAATGCAGTAAAGGCACCATCATCTCTACAGGATGATTGCCTGTGTCGAACTTGTTGCCATTCTCCATCGTCATGTATTGCTGCTCAGTACAGACCATTAGAATTTTTTTATTGCCAGTATAAGGCGTATCGTACTCAGTGTTATCGTAGTTAGTCTTATTAGGCGCTGCCAATTTAAGTGACGATGTAGAAGGGATATAAATTCCCGCTGCAGTCTCTTGTGGTTCTAAACCTAAAGTATCTTTGGCTTTATCTAGTAGTTGTTGAATATTCATAAGTTTTCCTATTTTATTATTTATATTGGATTGTTAATCGAGAATGGTAGAAATCATGCATAGAACCATTCAGCTATAATCTGCATTCAAAATAACAAACTAAGGAAGTACTAAATAGATGAGAATTTTTATATTTCGTAAGCTTTGTAACGTTTAGGATGCTCGACTGCACAACTAGTTGGCTTTTTGGCTGTTTGGCTATGAACTGAGGTGAGTTGAGCTAATAGCCTAGCCGCCAAAAAGTGATAATTAGCAGCAGGATAGTAGATTAGAAAACTAAGCTATATAGGCAGACTACCTTAAACTACGAGCGTTGTTTTAGCATTCTAGTTGCTGCATTGGTAGGCTGAAATATTTTGGTCCACATCGTCAAGGCATAGAGTAGATAAGACAGTAAGCAAGTATTTATAAGGTCATGAATGCTGGCTTTTATATCCTCGCTGCCTAAAGCGAAAACACCTTTTGGTACAATAATATGGCGGTTATCTAGATATTCGCCTAGCAAGGCGACGCTAGTCACAATAATTAAAGCGATAAAGGATCTTATGCCCTGCTTTTTGAAGATCGGACGCAGCAATACTAAACACAGCAGATAAACACTAATACCCACATACATATGTAGAGCATCTTTATCTAGGCCAGTAGCTGCTATTACGCCCATTTTGAAGGTAGTAAAATCCACTTTTTTCTCTCAAATTGTAGCTATAATCAATAAAAAAGATGAGTTGCGCTGACGCAAACCCATCTTATGGTTAAACTTAACGGCTGCATATTATAGTTTAAAAAACCACCCTCTAACCAAATACAATATAAGCAAACACAATCAAGTCACAATGCAAAAGCTGACCGTTTTACCTATCTTGCTTCTAAAGCCTTGGGTTGTACAGTCTCGACTATAAAGTTTCAGTTATAAATTCATCACCACTTTGTAAAAGAGAATTTAACCCCATTAGCAAAGCTTCGATCATTAGCTGTAAGTCATTTCTAAGTAGCGTGTAAGTCATTAAAGCGCTCAAGCATGGTCTCGCAGTGCGGTTTAGCCCCGACTGTCGAGGTATCCTGCTGTTGACGATGGCGCTGTGGACTGTGGCTGGGAGTGGTCGCTCGGCTAGAGCGAACGCTAGCAGACACTTTAGTCCACACGCCAGCGGCTAGGCAGATACAAGCAGAAGGCGGGATTAGCTACACATCCCACTCTACAAAATTCTTCAATAACTGTAAGCCTGCGCTATGGCTCTTTTCTGGATGAAACTGGGTGGCGAATAGATTGTCTTGTAAGATGCTGGCGCAAAACGGCTGGCCATAGTCACAAACAGCAGCGACTTGGCTACTATCTGCTGGCTCACAGTAATAGCTATGCACAAAGTAGAAGTGCGACTGATCCTTGATCCCTCGCCATAACGGATGAGCCAAATCCATACCAGTAATAGTATTCCAGCCCATGTGTGGAACTTTTATAAGCTGATGGTTTTCATCGGTCCACGTCGGATCAAAGGCTTTGACTTTGCCATCCAAGACATTTAAGCAAGGCGTGCCATCATTCTCAGCCGAGTCTTCAAACAACGCTTGCATGCCCACACAGATCGCCATCACCGGCTTATTAAACACCGCGTGGCGTATCACTTCGTCAATGCCGTTCTCTTGCATACCGGCGATACAAGCGCGCATAGCACCAACCCCTGGAAAGAAGATTTTA
Organism: Psychrobacter sp. BF1; assembly: GCF_019279065.1. Lineage (NCBI taxonomy): Bacteria > Pseudomonadati > Pseudomonadota > Gammaproteobacteria > Moraxellales > Moraxellaceae > Psychrobacter > Psychrobacter sp. BF1. The sequence goes on along the minus strand of NZ_JAGYWV010000006.1, from coordinate 180,315 downwards.
TCAGCAGCAGCGACAACTTTGGGATCATTAGTGATCGACACTTCTGCGCCGACCGCTGATAAGGCTTTGCTAGCTGAGTGCAAATTGCCCATGCCATAATCTAACAATGCAATTTTGGTCGCCTTACTCATTTAGAACGCCTCTTTAGTCGATGGTAGCGTATTTAGCGCCCGCTCATCATATTCACAGGCCATACGTAGGGCACGAGCAAAGGCTTTAAAGGTAGACTCAATCTGGTGATGGCTGTTCTTACCTTTTAGATTGTCTAAATGCACAGTCATCCATGAATGATTGACGAAACCATAGAAGAATTCACTGAATAAATCGACATCAAAACGACCAACATGCGAGCGAGTAAACGGAATGTCCATGTGCAGACCAGGGCGACCTGATAAGTCGACGACCGCACGGGTCAAAGCTTCGTCTAGTGGCGCATAAAAATGTCCGTAACGACGAATGCCCTTTTTATCGCCAAGCGCTTTATTGAAGGCTTGCCCAAGGGTAATGCCAGTATCTTCGACACTATGGTGATCGTCGATAAAAGTGTCGCCATTACATTTGATATCTAAGTCAAATAAACCGTGACGCTTGATTTGATCGATCATATGGTCCAAAAACGGTACGCCAGTGTCAACAGTGCCTTGGCCAGTACCATCAAGGTTGACGGTACAAGTGACTTGGGTCTCAGCCGTAATGCGCTCTACAGTGGCGATACGTGCTGGGCGACCATGTAAGTTTAAGTTTGCAGGCAAGTTTTGGCTTTCAGGTTGTGCAGTAGAATTGGCAGTCATGGCTACTCTCTGTAAAAAAGGATTTATAGATATGAGGATGTTGGTATAAGGATAGCCCTTTAAGGATATTCTTATATGGATAATTGGATGATAGCCTTATCATAGCAAAGTGCAGCAACTAGGGCTATGGCAGGAGATGAAAGGGCGTACATATTTGCGCTATTCTGTTAAAATAGTGAGTTTACTATTATCAATCATTACTAACATTTTGCTAATCAGCGCTAACACACTATAGGATACGGTTATGCCATTAGAAGCAATCGCCATTAATAGACTAGATGCTCCGCTAATGAGCAAAACAACTCGCGACAATGAATTGGCTGAGCGTTTGCAAGCCTTGTACGATACTGATGACAATCAGCCAGATGGTACCGAAGTATTGGCCATTATTGAGCAAGGTTTTAAGCGTGGACAATGCCTATATGTCGGCATGTTCAATGACAAACCTATTGCCGCTGTCGCCTGCTTCGATGATGGGCAAACTGATGCTAAGCGTCTACAGTACTTGACGGTACATGTCGAAAACCGTAACCGAGCTATTGATGCCAAGTTTATCAAAACGGTCTACGATGCTGAGGTCAAAAAAGGCGTACGTCAATTCGTCCCTGTCGATGCGGATATTCATCGCATCATGAGCGAATATCAGTTATTGACCGTTAAAAGCTAGTTTTTGCCCTAAATTAAATTATTTTAAATAAAAATGCAAAAATCACTTGACAGAAGAGTCGATATTTAGTTTAATAGCGTCCTCAACGAAGACGGCTCGATAGCTCAGTCGGTAGAGCAACGGATTGAAAATCCGTGTGTCGGCAGTTCGAACCTGCCTCGAGCCACCATTTCGTTAATAGAATTTAGTAGTAAACGAATAGTTAAATAAAAAGCCCTAAACAGCAATGTTTGGGGCTTTTTTATGCCTGCAATTTTGTAGGCTGGTAAATCTCTAACTACGCCTATTAATACTGTAATAGGCGTAGTTTTATTGTGCTGATACTGGCTCTATGATAATAGTTTTACAATACTGGCTGTATGACTGTAATTCTACGATACTAACTCTATGACGCTAGTTCTAGGATACTGGGTCTCTTAACAACAGCTCGCAATACGTTGCCGAATTTAAATTATAAATAGTAGCGCGATAATCAACACCGTACTCACTATCAGCAAATATGACCTTATCCCCTACAGTTAAATTGCAGGTTTGGCGCGCATCGTAGATAAAGTTATTAATCACAAACACTTCATCGCCCTCGACATCTTTGACAATATAAGCATCGTCTTTTGGCAATAAACGCTGGAACCAAGCGCTATGGGCACTATTAATACTCATAACCATCAATAACAGCGCTGATAATAACAATATTACGCTCTTAGACCACCAAGCTGACCCAATGTTGTCGGTAATGACTCTATCCATGATGACTCGTCCTGTTTTATTGGTCTAAAAGTGATGTGGTAAAGATTACTATTTTTGTATAGCGCTGTTTAACAGTATTTTAACCTTTTACTGTCACGCTCAGATAACATTTCTGTGCTATTTTTTATATCAGTACGCTGAGTATACTAAAGTTCATAAATAGTGACTGATAGTGAATAAGAGAGGCGAACCACTATGCAAGAATTTGATTATGATTTGGATTATAAGACCCTAGATTTACGTGCGCAACCTGAACTTTACCGAGTGGGTCGTGGCGAGCAAGGGGTATTGCTAGTAGAGCCTTATAAATCTGAGATACTACCGCACTGGCGCTTCGCCACTCCTGATATCGCCACTAAGAGCAGCGAGACTATTTATCAGATGTTTTTAGATTATCTGGCGGCTGATGATTTCGTTGGCGCTGATATGGCGCGTAAGTTTATTCAAATGGGTTATACCCGCGCTCGTCGCTACGCCAATCATAAAGGCGGCAAAAAATATAAAGGGCCAGTACCCGATGATAAAAAAGGTCAAAGTGGTGCTCATGGTCGTGAAGAGTTACCCCGCCAGCAAGAAGATCCGATAAAAGCAGAGTCCGCACGTATCTTTAAGCTGACTTGGGATAAATGCCGTGACAATGAAGATTATCTCAAGCAAAAAGCTGAACACCGTAAACGCTATAAAGAAGCTTAATAACCTTAATAACCTTAATATCCTTAATAATAACGGTGCAAGAACCAGCTTCCATCCTACGTTATGCTAAGGTAGGTAGACAAGCTGCTAGCTCTAGCTAAGAGCTCCTTAATTCTCTATCACTAACTAACTAACTAACTAACTAACTAACTAACTAACTAACTAACTAACTAACAATAATGAGAATAAATAATGACCAAGCAACTTTTAATTTTTGATTTCGATGGTACTTTAATTGATAGCGTGCCAGATTTGGCTGATGCTACTAATACTATGCTTAGCCAGCTGGGTAAAGCGACTTACTCTTTGGAGACTATAAAGCAATGGGTAGGTAATGGTTCAAGACTATTGGTCGAGCGCGCTTTGCTTGGTAAAACAGAAGTATTGGCAGGAGAATTAACAACAGAGCAAGCCGATCACGCTGAGCAATTATTCTTTGATGCTTATAGTAATATTAGCCAAAGCAAAACGCTGGCTTATCCTGATGTTGATAAAGGGTTGCAGCAATTAAAAGCGGCTGGGTTTACTTTAGCTTTAGTAACTAATAAGCCGATACGCTTTGTACCTAAAATCTTAGAGAGCTTAGGATGGACACCGTTGTTTGACGTAGTATTAGGCGGTGATAGCTTACCGGTGAAAAAACCCGATCCTGCGCCCCTATTGCACGTCTGCGAAACTCTTAACTTTCAGCCAGCACAAGCCTTTATGATTGGTGACTCTGTTAACGATATCTTAGCAGGCCAGAATGCAGGCATCGATACCTTGGGCTTATCTTACGGCTATAATTACGGCAACCACATCGGTGATAGTAACCCTACGCAAGTTTTTGATAGTTTTGCTGACTTACTTGCCTATCTGTTGGCGAAATAAGCGCTTAGCAAAATAACTTATTAGTTGAATAGGCTAAATATTAAATAGGCTAAATGCTGGCAAAAACTTAAAGAGATGTTCCCTATGTCCACTGTTCCTAGCGATATTGCTATCGCCCAAAGCGCCACCTTGCAATCGATCAATAGCATCGCTGCCAAAATTGGCTTAGCTACTAACAATATAGAACCTTATGGACACTATAAAGCCAAAATAAACCCTAATGATGTGTTTGCTAAACCGGCAAAGACTAAACATAGCAAACTAATCTTAGTCACCGCTATCAACCCTACTCCTGCTGGCGAGGGCAAAACTACGGTTACTATTGGCTTGGCCGATGCTTTGAATCGTCTGCATAAGCAGCAACAATCTGACCAAATTACTATAGTAGCTTTGCGAGAGCCTTCTTTAGGCCCAGTGTTTGGCAGCAAGGGCGGTGCTGCTGGCGGTGGCTACTCGCAAGTACTGCCGATGGAAGATATTAACCTGCATTTCACTGGCGACTTTCATGCCATAGGTGCAGCAAACAACTTACTCGCAGCATTGCTAGACAATCATATTTACCAAGGTAATGAGCTGGGTATCGACCCTAAGCAAGTACTATGGCGACGGGCAGTAGATATGAATGATCGGCAGCTACGCAACACTATCAGCGGTATAGGTAAAACGACTGATGGGGTGATGCGTGAAGATGGCTTTGATATTACCGTGGCCTCTGAGGTAATGGCCATCTTCTGCTTAGCTACTGATTTGGCCGATTTAAAACAACGTTTAGGCAATATTTTAGTCGCTTACAACCACCACAAACAGCCTGTTTACGCCAGAGATCTCAAAGCTCATGGTGCTATGGCAGCGTTGCTAAAAGATGCCTTACAACCGAATCTAGTACAGACTATTGAGGGCACACCAGCTATCGTCCACGGTGGCCCCTTCGCCAATATAGCTCATGGTTGTAACTCAGTGATTGCCACTCGTGTCGCTACCCATTTGGCCGACTATACTCTGACTGAAGCTGGATTTGGCAGCGACCTTGGTGCACAAAAGTTCTTCGATATAAAATGCCGGTTATCAGGGCTAACTCCCGATGCAGTAGTGCTAGTCGCTACTATTCGAGCGCTAAAGTACAATGGCGGCGTTGCTAAAGATGAGCTGACGACCGAGAACTTGCCCGCCCTTGAGCGCGGTCTACCGAATTTGTTTAAGCACATCGACAATATGCAAAACGTCTATGGCATGCCAGTAGTAGTGGCTATCAATGAGTTCTCTAGTGATAGTGATGCTGAGGTGGCATTGATACGCCAAGCTTGTCGTAACAGAGGCGTGGAAGTTGCTTTGACCCAAGTATGGGAAAAAGGCGGTGCTGGTGGTGAAGCCTTGGCACAGGCATTGTTACGTCTACTCGATAGCCAAGCTGATAAGCCCAGTCAGTTTCGCTTTGCCTACGATAATGACAGTAGTATTGAGGATAAAATTCGCACAGTTGCGCAGCGGGTTTATGGCGCTAAGGATATAGCTATTAGCAATCTTGCGCAGTCTAAAATAAAACGCTTAGAAGCGCTTAACTTAGCGGGTCTGCCTATCTGTATTGCAAAAACTCAATATTCACTCAGCGACAATGCCAAGCTACTTGGCCGACCTACTGGCTTTGATGTGCAAGTACGTGATATCAGCATCTCTACTGGGGCTGGTTTTATTATAGTCATTTGTGGCGCTATTATGAAGATGCCGGGCTTGCCTAAACGTCCTTCTGCTGAGCTTATAGACATCGATGATGCTGGCAATATTACTGGCTTGTTTTAAATTAGGATAAAAGTAATTGCTATCCATCCTAGCGTAATACAGTCAGTAATAGAGCGAATAGCCCTTCGGTTTTTAGCGCTGCTTTTTTGAACAGCTAGGCTGGCTAATAAAGGGCGGTGGGCAAGGCTGGTATTTTATTTTAATAAAGCCATAATCAGCTGTAAAAAATCCAGCCTAATAAAGGGTAGTTAAATTTTGATAGATAACAAAAGCAGCTTGCCGACTTACTCGCTTAAATTACTATGGCTACTGATATTTTTTGTGGTGCTAATTTGGTCAGCTATTGATCCTAAAGACTATTTCACTTGGTCTTTAGAAGTCTTTCCTGCTTTACTTGGCTTAGTAGTATTAGCAGTGACTTATCAGAAGTTCCCTTTATCAAGATTAACTTATGCTTTGATCCTGCTGCATTGCATCGTATTAATGATAGGCGGTCATTACACTTATGCACAAGTACCATTGTTTGACACTTTTGCCCAATGGTTTGGTTGGCAGCGTAATCACTATGACAAGCTCGGCCATTTCATTCAGGGTTTTGTCCCCGCTTGTATTGCTAGAGAAATACTACTGCGCTTGCAAGTCGTAAAAAATGAGCGCTGGCTAGTGACTTTTGTATTGTGTTTTTGCTTAGCATTCAGTGCTTTTTATGAGCTAGTAGAATGGTGGGCCGCGTTAGCCGTAGGTGAAGATGCAGAAGCGTTTTTGGGTACTCAAGGTTATGTTTGGGATACTCAATCGGATATGCTGTTAGCCTTAGTTGGTTCGATAGTGTTTTTAGTGGTTTGTCGAAAATGGCAGGATTCAAGTATACAAAACTCGTCTTATATAGCTCCCCTATAAAATGAAATACTAGGTTAACAAATAAAGTGCTACTGGGATGAATTTTGTGCAGCCTCTGGAAAGGTAGCACTCAAGGAAAATTTATACCAATAGCACGCTGTAAGAGCTGTACTGTTTTGATTTAGCATTAACTATAAACACCGCTTTACTTAATCAGCTATTTACTGCGATAGCTTAGAGCTTCAGATATATGAATGCTGGTAACGCTGTCACTATCCGCTAAATCAGCAATAGTACGCGCTACTCGCAGGACTCTATGGTAGCCACGTGCTGATAAATTAAGGCGCTGCTGTGCTAACTGTAATAACTGCTGTTCGCCCTCTCCTAACGGCACATAGTCATCAATCTCGCTAGGGCTAAGCTGGTTATTGACCTTTTGCTGCCTTTGCAGTTGACGCTGGTGAGCTGCGGCTACTCGTAGTCTTACTTGCTCAGAACTCTCGCCAGCTTGCGCATTTTGTAAATCGGCAATCGGTAGCGCTGGCACGGTAATATGCAGATCAATTCTATCGAGCAGTGGGCCTGATAGTTTATCTTGATAACGCTTAATCTGCTCAGGACGACAGCGACAACGTCCTGAAGCATCGCCATCATAACCACAAGGACAAGGGTTCATGGCAGCTACCAGCTGAAAGTTCGCTGGAAAAGTCATTTGCGAATTGGCACGACTAATAGTAATTTGCTTAGCTTCTAACGGTTGACGTAGTACCTCTAATACCGCACGTTCGAACTCAGGCAATTCATCTAAAAATAGCACGCCCTTATTCGCCAGCGTAATCTCGCCCGGTTTAGGCCGTGAGCCGCCACCGACTAGCGCCACCGCCGATATAGTGTGATGAACTTGTCTAAATGGTCTAGTGCCATAATCGTAGTCGCTATCGGCTACTGAGTAGGTACTAGCGACTTCTAGTGCATCCTCAGCGCTTAAATCTGGCAATATCGTGGGTAGTCTTGAAGCCATTAACGTCTTACCAGAACCTGGCGGCCCAGTGAACAATAAGGAATGACCCCCTGCTGCTGCAATCTCTAATGCTCGCCGTGCATGATGCTGGCCTTTGACATCTGCCAAATCCACTTTATAACCAGCGTGCTGCTGTGCAGGAGTTGGCGCTACAACCTGCAACTGCTCAATCTGCTCACTTGGATAAGCTAAGGCTTGCAGGTGATCGCAGACTGCCTTTAGGTTCTGAGCCGCTAAGACCTCGATGCCTTCGACCCGACTGGCTTCCGCCCCATTAGCTTTAGGTACTATCAACTGTCGCGACTGCTGTGGCTCAGTTAGCGGCTCTTCGGTTAGTTTATTTAGTAAGTCTGTACTTGATGGTTGTTTTTCTGATAGTTGTTTCTTCGGCAATGTGTCTTTATTGAGCAATGTCTCTGTGTTTTGCCGTTGCTGTTTTTTTTGCACTAGGTCTTCTGCTTTTATAGCTCGGGCTACTGCCAAGCTGCCTGTGACTTGTCGAAGCTCACCATTTAGAGCCAGCTCACCAATGAACTCAAACCCCGATAATACTTCTGGATCGAGCTGATCGCTGGCAGCTAAGATACCAATAGCAATAGGCAAATCAAGTCGCGCGCCGTCTTTAGGCAAATCTGCCGGTGCTAAATTGATAGTCAACCGCCGATTAGGGAACTGAAAGCCTGAGTTCAAAATAGCCGAGCGTACCCGATCTTTACTTTCACGCACTGCTGCTTCGGGCAGACCAACGATAGTCAACGCTGGTAATCCTTGTGATAAATGCACTTCGATAATCACAGCTGGCGCATGTAAACCTACCACTGAACGAGTATAAACTTGGGCAAACGACATTAGGCTTTCCTGATAAGGAGACCTTTTGATAATAGAGTATTAGGTAGTAGTGCGCAAATGTTGTGTATTTTGATAAAAATAGGCTATACGATCTTGTAGTGTTAAATAGGGAGTCAACGTTTATGAGTGACTTTATAAAGAGTTATTTTAGGACGACCTCTATTTAGCGTGTCTTATAAATAGGCATATATAGGGCGTCTTGGAGAAGATTTTTTATAATTAATATTGGTTTATAGCGGATTTATCTTGTCGATGTGCACTTACTGGCCACCCTATTGCCGACAAGGATTTGTTATACTACACCTCACTTATTGCGCTATAAATATCGTAAGCGATAACCTTAAAAAGATAGTAGACCTAAATAGCACTAACGTAAGGAAGATCGCATGTCAGACTCTAATTCAATCTCTAATAATGCCCCAGAGCAGCCCTACAATCACGCCAATGAGCAACCTACTACTGCACGTCCTTTAGTAGAAGTAAACAACCCCTATGCCAGTTTGCGGGGCACTAGTGGTAATAAACAGCTACCAGCCTTTGATGAAGCTTTAGTGAATAAGTACAACCGTTCGGGTCCTCGTTATACTTCTTATCCGACCGCGCTAGAGTTTACGCCGATACCAGATGGAATCGAAGCACAGATCCTAGAAAAGCGTGAAGCACGTGCGCCGCTATCGCTATATTTTCATATTCCTTTTTGTCGTCATCTTTGTTATTACTGCGCTTGTAATAAAATCATTAGCAAAAAGAACAGCGACTCAGGGGATTATTTACAATACCTTATAAGCGAGATAAAACATAAACGTCGCTTGTTGGCCAACCCCAACAACGGTGACAAACCCTTAGTTAAGCAGCTACATTTAGGCGGTGGGACTCCGACTTTTTTAGGTGATGAAGAGTTAGTACAGTTGTGGCAGTTTTTGCAGACTCAGTTTGAATTTTTACCTGAAAGCGAAGGTGATTATTCAATTGAGATAGATCCACGAGAGCTTGGTGAGCAGACCTTACAAACCTTGCGAGGTCTTGGTTTTAACCGTATTAGTCTCGGCGTACAAGATTTAGATGAAGCGGTGCAGATTGCAGTGAATCGAGTTCATTCAGCAGAGATGATTGCTAATATCTTAGCCGAAGCACGAGCATTAGGTTTTCATTCTATTAACATTGATTTAATTTACGGTTTACCGCATCAGACGCCAGCGACATTAGACAGAACGGTACAACGTATTATTGAGATGTCACCAGATCGCCTATCGGTATTTAACTATGCTCATCTGCCCGAACGCTTTAAAGCGCAGCGACAGATCAAGGATGAAGACTTACCAAGTGCAAGCGCTAAAATCGATATGCTTGGTAATACTATCGATACTCTAACTGCTGCCGGGTATCAGTTTATTGGTATTGATCACTTTGCTAAGCCTGACGACGAGTTAGCAGTAGCCCAGTGCGAAGGTAAACTGCATCGTAACTTCCAAGGCTACACTATCATGGGTGACTGTGACTTATTGGGCTTTGGGGTGTCGGCAATCAGCCAGATTACTAATGCCAATAGCCGTTATATCTTACAGAACCATACTGATTTACAGGTTTATCAAGACACTATTGACAGGGCGGTCAATGACAACCCTAACGTCTTGCCAGCAGTTAAATATATCAAAACCTCAGTCAAAGATCGTCTGCGCGAATATGTGATTATGAATCTACTCTGTCATGACTATATCGACTTTAGAGACGTCAATCAGAAGTTCGGTATCGATGCCATTACTTACTTTATCGAGGAGATTCAACAGTTAGGCGAGATGCAAGCAGACAAGCTAGTAGATATGGATGCTGCTGGTATTCGTATTAGGCCTAAAGGCCGTTTGTTAGCTCGTAACGTGGCCATGGTATTTGATGAATATCTTGAGAAAAAACATAAAAATCGCTTTTCTAAAGTTATTTAAAACAGCTTACCCATAATAAAAAACACCTCTTAATTAGAGGTGTTTTTTTAGTTAAAAATTAACTCAAAAGAAGCTAAAGTTGGTTTGTTGGTTTGTTGGTTTGTTGGTTTGTTGGTTTGTTGGTTTGTTGGTTTGTTGGTTTGTTGGTTGGTTGGTTGGTTGGTTGGTTAACCCTATTGGCTAGGCATTACTAAGTACAAGCGATTTATATCTTCTATAGTCTTCTGTGTATCTAGATACTTTTGTTCAATGATGGAAGCTAAATTCTCTAGGGTAGCAGTGCTAGTATCGGCATCTGTTATAGAGAAGTCGTCATCGTTCAATAAGCCTAGCGAGCCATCCTGACGCAGCCATAAACCCTCAAGCTTGTCGTGTGGATAGTCTAAAGTGGCGATCACATCAACTACCATAGTTTTGCTAACGGGATTGATATCCATATCTGCAAGAACTTGCCAGTTGTTATCATCGAAGGCTAAGAAATGCTCTAAGCTTTGGTTATTAATCATTAACCCTAAGTTTTGATCTTGATTAACGCTATATTTATTACTAGTCACAGCGCTAGTAAGGCTTTCTATGTCAGTCGCTAGCGAGAGGTCTATTTTATAAATATACTTTTGCGCTTTGGCTGTTTGTAATGGCATCTTACGATCATGTTCAATCACATAAAACTCAGTACTACTTAATGCTACGATCCCAGAGTTAACGTGCTTCGCAGTATTTAGGCGATATAAATATTGGGCAATCTGGCCCGTAACTAAGTTAATAGTTAGGATACGAGTCAAGTCTGAATTGCCACCTACTCTATCAGGATTATCCAGCGCTGACTCCATAACACCGACTAAAGTGCTTTGATCGGGGGTGATGGTTAAACTCTCCATGCCACGATTGGCACGGCGATGGCTAAGTTCAGGCGGTAGTAATAAGGGTGTACCATCGATTAGCACATTATTACGTTTATCATTAGCGAAAGGATTGATACGAGCAAGCTCTACTCCCTCAGCACTATAATGCACTAGATTCGGGCCATACTCATCACTAATCCAAAAACTACCATCTGTTAAAGCCGCTAGTCCTTCGGGGTCTAAGCCGTTGATATCAGTCCTAATAGGATTGCTAAGCTCATTGAATGGTAGCTCAGGATTAACAACCATCAGCCGACCTCTGACATCGTAAGGAATCTCGTTAGTGCCGCCAAGAGCCTTTGGATTGGGTAAACCACTGATAGGATTGCCCTTAGTATCTTTGAGCAAAATCTCTGTTATTTTTATGATTTGGCCGTCAGCTTGCAGTTCAAACAATCCAATACGTGGGGTATAGTCTGGCAGTAAGAACAACTTACCAGCACCAGCGCTACCCTCAAAGTCGGCATTAGGTCCCCGATCAGTGAGTACATAAAATTGATTAGCGTTGGTCGGATGGGCAACAGCGTCAGAGCCGAAACCACCATTACGAATTTCTAACTTTTTACCGGGATAAGCAGCATTGCTGTATTGATTATTTAATACACTGTAGGGTAACGGCGTTCCCTGAACAAAATCATTTACGCTAATTATTTCACTATTCTTATTACTTTTATTAGCTTTTTCCATGGTAGAAACTCCTCGATCTTTTTATTTTCAGTGGGTAAATAATAGTATTAACAAAGTGGACACTTATCATACCTTATTAGTAGCAAGGTTATAGGTTAGCTGATTTTAGTGGGTAGCTACTATAGATGAGTAGCTATAATCAGCTTATAAAAAAATAAACGGCTAGTAATTTACTAGCCGTTTATTTGCTCTAACGAGCTTAAAACATTGCTTGTTAAACTTTTAGTTTGTCGCCTACCATACCTTTAACTGTACTCAGGATATCAGCAGGTAGTACTACCATTTTGGAGTTATCAGATTCTGCTAACTGGCGAATGGCTTTAATATACTGCTCACCAAGCAAGTAGACAATTGGCATCTCCTCTTTGCCCATAGCACCAGTAATAAGGCGAATAGACTCCTCTGATCCTTTTGCGAGTACCACTTGCGCTTCTGCATCACGGCGCGACGCTTCTAGACGACCATCAGCTTCTAAGATAGCAGCTTGTTTTTGACCATCAGCCCGAGTCACTGTCGCACGACGTTGACGCTCAGCAGCAGCTTGCTCTTCCATAGCCATTTGCATAGTTTGTGATGGATTAATATCCTGAATCTCGACCGTCTTTAGGGTGATACCCCAGTCAGCGATATCTTCTGAGATAGCATGCTTGAGTTTAGCCTTAATCTCATCACGGCTAGATAAAGCGCTGTCCAAATCCATCTCACCTATAATAGATCGCAGTGAGGTTTGGACTAGATTGCGAATACCATATTCGTAGTCTTCGATACCGTAGACCGCTTTGTCTGGACGCACAATACTAATATAAGCGACGGCGTTAGCGATGATGACCACGTTATCACGAGTAATGACTTCTTGTGAGGGAATATCAAGCACGATATCTTTGGTAGTGATTTTATAAGCAACAGTATCGATGAAAGGGATAATTAGAGTCAGACCCGGCTCTAACGTCTGCTGATATTTACCGAGACGCTGGACAATCCATTTATACCCCTGAGGAACAATACGCACCCCTTTATATACAGTCAAGGCAATCAGGGCTATTAGTACCAACATAACAATACTGACGCCATTAAGATTGCTTAAGATGCTATTCATAATACTCTCCTTGAGCCATTGCCGATAATAATGCAGCAAGCTCGTATGTGTTTGCGCTTATTATTTTTAGATAACAGATCTTTGAACGAATTGTTTTGCGATAACTTATTTGCGATAACTTGTTGGTTATCTACCTTATTGGTTATCTAACTAAGAGCCGGTCAAGAAGTGCCTCTTATTGAGACCAATTGAGCAGCAACTTAAGCGCATTACTTATTTGTAAATTTTTTTTCGAGGCGCACGCTGTCTAGATTAGGCTTGCTAAGATTCAATCGGTTAATTCTAATATCACTAGTTACAGGACGGCTTTCAATAGCGACACTGATATCAGGTTGCAAAACATTAGCAACCGCAATACGTTTAGTTAGCGCCACAATAAGCTCATTACCTACGATATCGGTAACCACTACTCTATCGCCTACTTCAACTACTTCACCTTGAGTGCGACAAGACCACTCATCAGCTCCGACAATAGGGACACTAAAACGTACTACTCCCAGCGCGGTGCCTTGAGGCTTGAGTACGATCATACCAGTTTCACCAATGATGACACTGCCACCGAGTCCAGCCTTCGTACGGTCTACTGACAAAGGTTTAATGTACTTGACCCAAGCGAACATAAAAATCACTGATAGAGTCAGCCAAATAAGAACTTGCAGCAATATAGGCACTGGCAATAGCCAAGCTAGAGCCGCAACAATAATAGCCGCAGCCCCGAACCAAAGACTAGCAAAAGTAGGGATAAATATTTCAGCAATCAATAGTAGAAAACCTAATACCAGCCAATGCCAAGGCTCGATCATATAGATAGTTTCAATCATTGTTGTCTCCTCCCTCTTTGTGGTTCTATACTTTAATGTAACACAGTTCAACTATTCATATTGTCTTAAAAATCAGTATTATACTATTAGTTATTGTGTAAAGTGCAGCACCAAACAAAATTTTATAACAGGATTTATAGACATAAAAAAACGACCAACTTAGTGGTCGTTTTCTTATTTTATATCTTTTTTTATATCTTTATAATCTGAACATTATAATCTGAACATTGAATGCCGTTAAATTAGAACTTTAGATGGGCACCAACAGTCATCAAGTTAGCATCGCTACCTAGGATGTCATATTCTGCTTCAACGCCAAAACTTGGGTTTACAGCATAACCAAGACCAACACCACCAGCTAAGCTAGTTTCGCTATTTGAGTAAGTATCAGTTTTAAATTGAGCATTACCAATACTAGTAGTATAGTCACCTTCTACTTTAGTTTTTGCAACACCTAGCTTACCTTTAGCGTAGAGACCAGTGTCAGCGAAAGCATAGCGGTAAGTACCGTAAGCGCCATAAGTTTTGGCGTTGATGTCACCACCTCTATAGTCAGCATCATCTGAACCAACATATTCAGCTTCTATACCGAAATTAGGATCGAAGTTGTAACCACCATATACACCATAAGCAGTAGGCTTGTCAGCGTTATCAACATCTAGATCAAACTGACCGACTTTGACGCCGACGTATGGCTGACCAGTATAACCATTACCATAAGAGATAGCAGCTTGAGCGCCTACGCTAACTAATGAGCCCGCTACTAGAGCAAGTAAAGTTTTTTGTAAAGTTTTCATTGTGTTCTCCTTTAAGGTGTATTTTGACAAACAAGCTATCTATTTATATTAAGGTCATCTAAACAACTTCTAACACTACTGATAAAAGCAGTAATAACCATATCGCCTTGTTTGCTTACGATGGGGTTATATTAACAAAATATTTATTTCAGTCTGTCTGTGTTTAGCAGTCCGAGAGTTAAGTTTTGCAAGTGTTTGTCGTATCATTAGTTACAAAACTTGATATATGAAATTTTTTGTTACAAGTAGGCGGTTTGTGCAATACTTCCTACTGACTAAACCTATAACTAATGCCATAAAGTTGAAATAAATTACAGGAATGTATTAATATGACAAGTCCTACAGTGGACCAGATGCAACAATTGTTAGAGATCTTAAGGTCTCAACAGCAGTACCGCAGTTTGTCAAATCTAGAGCATCAGGGATCGCATGTCATTATTAAGGGCAAAAAACTACTCAATATCGCTAGTAATGATTATCTTGGTTTAGGCGCTGATCCTGAGCTACAGACTGAGTTTCTTAACCAAATAGCACAGTTAGACGTGACACAAATACCTAGAATGAGTGCTACTTCTTCACGGCTGCTCACCGGTAACGATACCCAGCTACAAGCCCTAGAGTTTGAATTGCAGAAGTGGTATCAAGCAGCAGTAAGCAGAGATGACATAACGAAATCAGCATTAGTATTCAACAGTGGTTACCATGCCAATATTGGTATCTTACCAGCCTTAACTGCATTGCCAGTTAACACCCTTATTCTAGCTGACAAACTGGTACATGCGAGCATTATCGATGGCCTACGTTTGAGCCAAAGTAAGCTAGTCACTTATCGTCGTTACCGACACAATGACTATGAGCATTTGGCTAAATTTATTGAGCAAGCGGACCCAAGCGTTGAGCGCATTATTATTGTTACTGAAAGTATTTTCAGTATGGATGGTGACCGCGCTGACTTACCTAAGTTAGTACAATTAAAAGCTAGGGACTGTCGCATAGAGCTGTATATCGATGAAGCCCATGCCATCGGTATTTTAGGTAACACAGGCTTGGGACTAGCAGAAGAGACTCATACTCTAGCTGATATAGATTATTTAGTCGGTACTTTTGGTAAAGCTTTTGCCTCGGTTGGGGCTTATATAATGTGCAATGATGTCGCTAGACAATGGCTAATTAACTATATGCGGCCACTGATTTTTAGCACCGCCTTACCGCCAATAAATCACGCTTGGACGCGATTTATTTTAGCAAAAATGCCAAAACTAACGGCTCAACGCGCCCATTTGGCTCAATTATCGGTGAGGATCAGCCAAGCCATAGCTCCACAATACCGAGTATCAGCGACTACTGAAGATAGCGTTTATCATTCGCATATTGTGCCTTATATATTAGGCGATAATGCTCGGACTATTGCTAAGGCTCAACAATTACAAGAAGCTGGCTTTTATGCGCTGCCTATCAGACCCCCTACTGTCCCTGCCAATAGCGCTCGTATACGCTTGGTCATGAACGCTAGGCTGACAGATGCGGACTGCCAACAGCTCATGCAACAACTATAGTTTTAGATACTAGTCATGCTATCAAGCGACAATCAGCTTATTTGGATGTAACGAATATTATGACAACCCTCGCTCCACCTTACAATTTTAGTAGCAGAAAGCAAACCATTGCTCGCCATTTTGCCAGTGCAAACCACTATGACCAGCATGCCAATATTCAGCAGCGAGTCTGTCAATATTTACTAGCCAATATTGCTGATACTGAGCAAGACAGTGTGTTAGAAATCGGTGCAGGGACAGGCCAGATGACCCGCCTGATAGCAGCGCATATTCAAAGTCAGCAGTGGTTTATCAATGAGTTGTGCGCTGAACAAGAGGCTACCTTGCAATCAATTTTGGCCACTGCCAAGATAGCGATCGGTGATGCTGAGACTATGGACCTTCAAGGAAACCATAGCCTGATAATCAGCGCCAATACTGTGCAATGGTTTGATAATCCATTGAGCTTTGTAGGACAATCAGCGCTGCGCCTACAAGCCAAAGGCCAATTAATTTTTAACACTTTTACTGCAAATAACTTTTTGCAAATCAAAGCTTTAACCGGTCAAGGATTACAGTATCCAGAGGTTGAACAATGGCAGTCAGCATTAGCGGATGCTGATTTTGAAAATATTGAATTAACTATTCAACGCTTTGATTTACCCTTTGCCAATCCTTATGCCGTATTAAAACATATGCAATTAACCGGCGTATCGACCAATCGCACACAAGCACAGGTAAATGACAATCAGGGCTTTACTTGGACAAAAACCCGTTTGCAACAATTTGAGCAGGATTATTGGCAGCAGTTCTGCAATAAAGATCAACTAGGCAAACCTTGTGTTATTTTGACTTACGAAGTACTAATAGTGAGCGCCTTTAAAGCTTAGAGAAATCTTATCTTATGCTGATGTTGCCCATAAAAAAACGCACCTCGAAAGGTGCGTTTTTTATTTTATACAGATCAATAGCTTCTATAAAAACTTAAGCTTTAGAAGACTACTTCTTATCATCTTCTACTTCTGTAAATTCAGCATCAACTACATCATCATTAGCCTGATTGTTATCAGCTGCTGAATCTGCGCCTTGTTGGAACTGACTTGGATCCATACCTTCACTACCTGCGCCAGCATCAGCGTAGATCTTCTGGCTAACTGGTAAGAAAGCGTTATCTAATGCTTCAAGTTTAGACTTGATGTCATCATGATCGTCTTCTTTAGCAGCCATTTCAAGCTCAGAGATAGCAGTTTCTACTGATGATTTTTCTTCTGCAGTAACTTTATCTTCAGCATCTTTTAGTGCTTTTTGTACTGCATGGATACGACCATCAGCTTCGTTACGAACTTGTGCTAAGTTAGCGAACTTTTCATCTTCTGCGGCGTTCGCTTCTGCATCGCGCACCATTTGTTCGACTTCTTCGTCCGACAAACCAGAATCCGCTTTGATTTGGATACTTTGCGCTTTACCAGTACCTTTATCAGTAGCTGAAATATTCATAATACCATCAGCGTTGATATCGAAACTTACTTCGATTTGTGGCAAGCCACGTGGTGCTGGTGGAATGTCCGTCAAGTCGAAACGACCAAGCTGTTTATTCTGGTTAGCGATTTTACGCTCACCTTGATAAACCTGAATCGTTACTGCTGGCTGGTTGTCTTCTGCCGTTGAGAATACTTGTGATTTCTTAGTAGGAATCATAGTGTTTTTCTCAATGATTGGCGTCAATACCCCACCCATTGTTTCGATACCAAGTGTCAAAGGCGTCACGTCAAGTAGCAAGACGTCTGTTTTTTCGCCAGACAATACCGCACCTTGAATTGCTGCACCTGCGGCTACCGCTTCATCAGGGTTAACATCTTTACGTGGCTCTTGACCAAAGAATTCTTGCACTTGTTTTTGCACTAATGGCATACGAGTCTGGCCACCTACTAAGATCACATCATCGATTTCAGAGGTTTTTAGACCAGCATCATCGATAGCGATTTTACAAGGACCCATAGTACGCTGTACCAAAGCTTCCGTTAAGCTCTCAAGCTTCGAGCGGCTAACGGTAACTACCAAATGCTTAGGACCACTGCTATCAGCTGTGATATAAGGCAAGTTTACTTCAGTACTTTGAGCACTTGATAACTCAATTTTAGCTTTTTCGGCAGCTTCTTTTAGACGCTGCATCGCTAGAGAGTCACCTTTTAGGTTGACGTCTTGGTCTTTTTTGAACTCTGCAACTAAATATTCGATCAATGCTGAGTCAAAATCTTCACCACCAAGGAAAGTATCACCATTAGTTGCTAATACTTCGAACTGTTGCTCGCCATCAACGTCAGCAATCTCGATGATTGATACGTCAAAAGTACCACCACCTAAGTCATAAACTGCGATAGTGCGATCGCCTTGCTTTTTGTCCATACCATAAGCAAGTGCAGCAGCAGTCGGCTCGTTAATGATACGCTTAACGTCTAGACCAGCGATTTTGCCAGCATCTTTAGTAGCTTGACGCTGTGAGTCATTAAAGTAAGCAGGTACCGTAATAACGGCTTCTGTAACGCTCTCACCAAGATAATCTTCAGCTGTTTTTTTCATCTTTTTCAAGATTTCAGCAGAAACTTGTGGTGGCGCTAGTTTTTTGCCATTGATTTCGACCCAAGCATCACCGTTGTCTGCTTTAGCGATTTTGTAAGGCACCATGCCGATATCTTTTTGCACGACTTTGTCATCAAAACGACGACCAATAAGACGCTTAATAGCAAACAAAGTGTTGTTCGGGTTAGTAACGGCTTGACGCTTAGCTGACTGACCTACTAAAGTTTCATCATCTTTATAAGCAACGATTGAAGGAGTAGTACGAGTACCTTCAGCATTTTCAATAATCTTGACTGAGTCACCTTCTAATACAGCGACACATGAGTTAGTAGTACCTAAATCTATACCTATGACTTTACCCATCGTTAATTACTCCTAATTAGTTTTAGTCTGTTAATGTTTTATTGATAATTCTATTATGAATGCGCTTATCAGCTGATTGGTTATGCTGCTAAGCGGTTACTTGTTGCTTTATATCGGTTTGAGTCTAAGTTTTTTCAAGTCGCTAACAGTACAATAATTCGCTTTTATGTGAAGTTTTGTCAATACCCTTACCTTTAACAAGGGTTATCTACCCACAGAATTAAAGTAGCCTTGACTAAAACTATTGACCGACTTGCACCATAGCTGGACGTAATAGACGACCGTTTAAACTATAACCCTTCTGTAGCACTACGCCTACTGTGTCTGCAGCAGCTTGTGGATCAATACCAACCGCTTCATGAAGATCAGCATTAAACTTTTCGCCAGCTGGGTCAACCACTTCAACACCGTTTTTGTTCAATACGCTTATAAGCGCTTTATGAGTAAGCTTGATACCTTCGCTAACAGCGTCATCATCATTAACGTTTTCAATAGCACGCTCTAAGTTATCAACCACTTCTAATAACTCTTTAGCAAATTTCTGCAAAGCAAACTTTTTGCTCTTATCAGCTTCTTGCTCCATACGTTTTTGCGCATTATAAGTCTCAGCATTAGCGCGAGCAGTACTCTCTTTAGACTTTTTGACTTCACTTTCCAGCTCAGCAATACGTGCTTGAAAGGCTTCAATGCTAATGTCGTTATCGATAGTTTGATTGTCGCCTTCATTAACCTCAGGGTTAAATTCTTCAATCGTCTCTTCTAAGACACTACCTTCACGATCGATATTGCTTTGTGCTGCCTTTGGATCTTTAGTATCGAATTCATGGTTTGGGGTTTGTTCGCTCATGATAACTCCTTGTGATTTGAATAATTGAGTGCAAATAGTTAATTTTAAAAACTGATAAAGCAGATAAAAACAGAACTTTCAGATGCAGATACTTGTACGCTCACAAGTGTTATTTAGCTATTTATTTGGCTAGCTATTTTTTAATAACGCTAGCATCGTTAGTCCTTTGATTGAAATACCTTTCGATAGCTGCTTGATAAAGGTGATGGTCATCAATTTCAAGCCTAAAGTAGAGGAATTTTTTTAATTAATGCTAGATATTCACTAATATAGTAATAAAAGCGGTAAAAAGACTAACAAGTAGAGCTTTATAGTCAGTGGCTAGAGTGACTAGTGAGGTTGGCAACTAGCCGTTATATTAGTCAGTAATAGACCTTATATAAGCTGGCTGTTATTAGCACTACAACTATGCTCAAAAGTATTATTAGACTTTTTTAGCCGCATACTTTTACTAAATGACACTTAATATTTTTGTAGATTGTCTTATTATATTTTGGCATGCAGCAACTAGAGATTTATATCAGTCTATAGCTATCATCAACTCTATTGGCAACTAATGCTAGCTGTAGTCGATGATAGTTACAATCAACGCTTTGGCCAGTTATAAGCATGACCGTTAAAAAATTATCAGGAAGAAATGTTATGTCAGTTCTATCTACGAGCTCAGTCTCATTGCGCAAAGTGTTCAATAGGACCGCTAGCAGTTTTAACCCTGCAGTTTTGGGTGGTACTACTAATAAGCAGCTACAAGACAGCAGCGCTGATATGGTCATCTGCATCAACAAGCGCTCTGTGACTAATGCTATGGCTAGCAAAGTACTCAGTTATAAACCTATTGCCCAATATAAGCAGCATACCTTGCACTATGTGCTAAAAACTATAGGCTATGTTCCTGCGCCTTTTTTAGAAGGCTTTGTGAGTTATTTACAAGGCCCAACCTCCAAGCAATATCTGCATGCTAATGCGCACTTACGCTTGATACTGGCGGTCAATGCTAAGCTCAAAACTCCATTACAGCTTGCAGAATTAGGCGGTTTACGCCAAAGGTTTGCTGCTGATGCGGTTGCGATGCAAACCCCAAAAGTATGGCGGCAATATCGTGCCAATAAGCTGCTGGCTATCAAACCTATTATTAAACGTAGCGCTGCTGCTGTTAGTTGGCAAGATAAGCTTATTGCTAATGCTGACGAAGATAGAGATACGGGCTGTGATCAAGCTACTATGAAGGTTCGCTGCTACCAAGCGGGCCCAAAGGCTAGCCACCGCTCCAATGCTGATGAAATAGTCATGCTATTTATGCATGGTGGTGGATTCTGTATTGGTGATATCGACACTCATCATGAGTTCTGCCATGCTATTTGTGCAAAAACGGGCTGGGCCGTAGTCAGCGTTGATTATCGTTTAGCTCCTGAACATCCTGCACCAACTGCTCTTAGAGACTGTATTGCTGCTTACGCTTGGCTAGCTGAGCACTGTCATACGCTCGGAGCTCGACCTACACGTATTGTGTTGGCCGGTGACAGTGCTGGCGGTTGTCTGGCCTCTTTGCTAGCCCAACAAATAGCTGCACCAACGGCCAGCTCATGGCAAGATCTAGGTTTATCGGGTCAAAGTACTTACCAGTTACTACAGCACTTGCCGCAACCTATGGCGCAAATGCCACTGTATCCAGTGACAGATATCGAAACCGACTATCCTAGCTGGGCGTTATACGGTGAAGGCTTACTATTGGACCATGCTGATATTGCGGTATTCGATGTCGCTTACTTGCAGCACAGTTCGCTCACCCGCGAGCATCCTCTGATCTCTCCGATGACTAGTGATAACCGACAAGTCTGCCCGACTTATATTGTAGCCGCTGAGCTGGATGTGCTACGTGACCAAGCTTTTGCGTATGCTGAGCAACTAAAAGGTCATGGCGTGGCGGTTGAGACTCATACTGTGCTTGGCGCGCCGCATGGATTTCTGCATTTCATGAGCGTACATCAAGGGCTTGAGCAACAGACTGACTATATTATTGAGCAGTTTGCCTGCTTCGTCTATCAAGTGCTGAGTATGCAAAAAGCACAGGCGGCTTAGTAGCGTTGTGATTGCTAGTTTCAAAAAAGTTCTACAGCGCTACTAGCATCCGTTTTATTCCTTAGCTGAACCAATAAAGGTGAGTTTATGTCTATTTTACCGTTACCATCGCTGAATGCTGTAGTGACTAAGACCATGAAAACTGTAGCTGCTAGTCGGACTGTTTATCAGCATAGATTACACTATTTATTTAAAGGCTTAGGTCAGCTGCCAGCACCAGTAGTCAAGCAGCTCAATCAGCGCTTAAACGCTGTTACTGCTGAGCAATATCCACATGCCGATGCTCATTTACGCTTAATTATGGCGGTGAATAATCAGCTTAAAAAGCCGCTAAGCGTAGATAAACTGCTTAAACTACGTAAGAAATTCGCGACTGATGTAGTGTCTATACAAGCCCCTAAGGTTTGGCGACAGGCCAGTGCTAATGTTAATACTGACCTGACCACTGCTGGCAAAAATACTGAGGTTAACTGGCAAGATAAAGTCATCGCTAATGGTGAGGGTGGTGATATGGCCATTCGCTGCTATCAACACCCTCGGCATCAACTAGCTGCTGCAAGCAGTAACCTTGATGATCCTAATAAGAATGTAGTGATGCTGTTTTTTCATGGTGGCGGATTTTGTATTGGTGATATCGACACTCATCACGAGTTTTGTCATGCTGTCTGTAGCCAAACTGGTTGGGCAGTGGTTAGCGTTGATTATCGATTGGCTCCAGAGTATCGGGCACCAACGGCACTCAAAGACTGTATGGCAGCTTATGCTTGGGTGGCTGAGAATTCGCAAACCTTGGGGGCTTCCTCATCACGTATTGTGTTAGCAGGCGACAGTGCTGGTGGCTGCCTAGCGATATTGGTAGCCCAGCAAGTGACGACTCCAACGCCAGCACTCTGGCTAGAGCTTAGTGAGGATAAAGACTCTACGGGTACTTCTATATCAACCTTTGTAGAGAGTATCAGTAACTTACCGCTACCATTGGCGCAGCTACCTTTGTATCCGGTGACTGACTTTGGGTCTGATTATCCAAGCTGGAAGCTTTATGGCCAAGGATTATTACTGGATAATGATGAAGCGGAAGCCTTTAATACTGCTTACATCACACAGAGTGCTTTACCGCAAGGACATCCTTTGGTTTCAGTGATGAATGGTGACAATAGCAATATCTGTCCAAGCTATATCGTCACTGCTGAATTAGATATCTTGCGTGATGAGGCACTAGCTTACGCTGAGCGCTTGCAAAATAACGGTACTCAAGTAGAGACTTATACTGTGCTAGGGGCACCGCATGGTTTTATTAACTTAATAGGGGTGCATCAAGGTCTTAACACTGAAACTAGCCATATCATCAGCCAGTTCGCTAAATTCGTGCGCAAGTTACTGACCACTGAGGCTAATTAACCAAATCTCAGAACGTGAGCCTAAGCGAAATGGTATGCCCCAAAAGCCATAGCCAGAGGAGACTACAAAGTGGCCTTTGCCAATGGCTTCATAACCATAGCCCAGACGATTGATCGAGCTGACAATGAAGTTGGCAGGGAATATCTGCCCATTATGGGTATGCCCTGACAGCTGCAAATCAATAGGCAACAGGCTATGTTCAATAATATCGCTCGGTCTATGATCCAATAGGATAACCGGCTCTTCAGTATTTACTTGCGCCAACAACTCTGTCGTTGCCATACGCTGACGTTTATGATTATCAAAGCGCCCTACTAGCCACACTGGCTGACCTTTATAATCGAGGCGTAGCACTTCATCGTTTAACAACTGTACGCCAGCGTTGCGTAGCGACTCAGTGATCGGTTTCTCATGACCATATAAATCATGATTGCCTAACGTCGCATAGACCCCATAAGGCAGGCTGGCACACAATCTAACTAAGTTAGCTGCCATATTATAGTCACTAAATGCCTGAGTATTATCGTCCATAATATCACCTGGCATTAGCAACATATCAGCTTGTGACTGAGTGATTAGACGCTGTAATCTATCGATAGCCTTATTACCAAACAGACGACCCAAATGTAAATCACTAGCTACTGCGATACGTAGCGGCTTCAATAAAGGTTTATTGATAGTTACGGTAAGATGACGTACTTTCGGTATATAAGCGCTATATAGAGCATAAACGAACAAGCCTATAAACACTAGCAAAGCTACGCCACGTAGACCTAGTGCTACGCTAATAGCAGGCATAGCGAAGATAGTAGCACTATCAAACATGGTCATAGTCACCCAACCAGCGCCATATATCAAAATGATAATCGCAGCAGTGAGCACCATAAAATGCATCGCCAGCATCCAGCCACTGACCCAGCGATAACTGTTTTTTAGCAGCTTGCTAACGCTTAATAATAACAAGCCATTACTTATTAAGAACACTACTATCATCGCCATTGTCTGCGATGCCAGCTTAGTCCACGGCGCAATCCACCACTGTAAACTTAGGGCTGCGCCTAGACTAAACAGCTCTAATAATAAAATAATGACAATAAAAAATACGTAGCGCATGCGCTGTCCTGTAATAGATTTATGACTAATATAATAGTAGCAACGGCACAAAAAAACGACTTAATCTCGTGCAGTTAGCGTTGTCAAAGCGCAGCTCGCCTTAATAGTCATACTCTAGTAGTGAGATAAAGGGTTATACTCTTTATAAGGATAATAATAGTTGCCAAGAATAGCGGTAACGATGTTTTGGATTCTGCTGAGGTTATAAGATTGGCTTTGGCGAACCTTTGCTTCGCTTGAGCAAAACTGGAGGTTATTGTGATGCAAACACTATATCAAACCACTATTACCGATAGAGAAAGTGCCGATAAATTGGTGGCTAATACTATCAGCCTAACAGGGGTGCGCTGGGTCGATGTCAATATTACCCAAGGCTCTGTTATGGTCACTCATGATGATGACTACGATGAGGCTAGCTTTAAGGCATTTGCTGGTATATAAACAAGCGTTATAGCACCATAAAAATAACGGCTATAGCTTAAACGTTAGCTCTAATAAAGCATAGCTCTAATAGCTTACTGCCATAACTGACTGCTGTTTATAACATCCATTTTATCAAAACGCTTATCCACCTCGTAGACCGCCGCTATTTAGTTGCTGATTGCTCAGTGACTGACTGCAAGGTAATTACCCATATCTCAGAACGCGTACCTAATCGAAAAGGGACCGCACCAAACCCATAACCTGAAGTTACTAAAAATTGGGTGTTACCTATCTGCTTAGCCCCCTGTATTAATGGATAAAACCATTGCATCAGCGCGGTTAGGGGAAATATTTGCCCACCATGAGTATGGCCTGATAAGTGTACATCTATGGGGGCCTGCTTTAACTCATCCATAGATTCAAGACTGTGTTCCAAAAATATCACTGGCTTATCGGTATCCACTTGCGCGACTAAATCTTTGGCTGATATGCGCGGTGCTGGGTCAGTAACGTCCGAGCGCCCAATTAGCCAGACCGAATCCTCTAGCAGTACGTTTTCATTATCTAATACCTTTATTCCGGCCTTTTCAACTGCTGTGGTAATGGCTAGTTGGTTACCTGAATAATCATGATTGCCTAATACTGCATAAACCCCAAGCGGTGCCTGCAATTTGGACAACTGCTCTTGCATGTTATTTTTATCATAATAAAAGGTGCTGTCATTCATGATATCACCGGCTATCACTACTACATCGGGCTGCTGTGCCTCGACGAGACTGGCCAGTTTATCTAACTGACGATTGCCGAACCATCTACCTAAATGAGTATCAGATATCAGTACCATATTTAAAGGCTTTTTCATTGGCTTAGCTGTCGTTACTGTCAGGTGCTTGACTACTGGTGCGTAAGCATTAAATACTGATAGTCCTACAATACCTACATAAACGCTAGCTGCCAGTATCCGTAATAACTTAGGACGACTAGGTTGCTTTAACAACTTAGTGTAAGTGACTCCAATAACGGCTGTTATTATGGCGGCATAAACCATAAACCCTTGTAGGATACTAACAACCAAATAGATATGAAAACGTTCACGCCAAAACTCAGTAAGTCCATAGAACAATGCCAAGTTATTAATAGCAAATACTATAGTGATCAATGCTAAGGTTTTAGCAGGGCTTTTAGGCTGTATTAGCCACCATAAAAGGGCACTAGTGATTAGCGCTAGCAGCTGAGTTGCGATGATAAAAAGCCACATAGTAAAGGTCTGATTGATTAATGTAAGGTCATCTTATGCTAGATTTCTGCAAAGCTCTATAAGCTGGCTAGATTCCATAAAAATTCCATGATTTACAGCATTAAGTTTCACATGAAACATCTAAGTATTACTATTTATTAATAGCTAATCTTTAATGTTTCACATGAAACATTGCTCAGTGATATTGTTATAGCTTGTTTAGCGCTGCTCTGCTAGTGCCTTTTCCAGACTTGATTGTTTAAACTCATAACCAGCATTCAGTAACGCTTGTGGCAGTACCTTTTGTCCATCAATCAGTAAAGTCGACATCTCACCGAACATCAGCTTTAACAAGGGGGTGGGTAAAGTAAAAATGGTTGGGCGATGTAGCCATGAGCCAACAGCCTTAGTAAAATTATGGTTAGTCACGGGATTAGGAGCGGTTAGGTTATAAACTACGGCTGGTGTAGTATTATTAATAGAAGAATTCGCGGGTTTTATATTATTATCATTAGGAACCGTACTCTGTGCTGACAGCGCTTTGGACTTATCCGATAGGTGTTGCTCAATAATAAAAATAGCGGCCTCTACCCAGTCATCACGGCTAATCCAGCTCATAATCTGCTGACCATCACCCAACTGTCCGCCTACTCCAAACTTGAAGGGTAGCAACAACTTGCCAAGCATACCACCTGCAGGATGGATGACCACGCCAGTACGTAATATAGCCACTGGTACATTATACTCAGAAGCCTTCAGCGCTAACTGCTCCCACTCCTGGCATAAGCGATGGGCAAAATCAGTCTTAGAGTCACTACTTTCCGTCAGAGGTTTGTCCCCTTGTGCCCCATACCAGCCAATAGCTGAACCGCTAACTAGTAGCTTGGGCTTATTAGCTGTGCGAGCGATAAAAGCTAGTAGCGACTCTGTTGGCTTTACTCGACTGGCAACTAATGCTTGCTTGCGATCATCAGTCCAGCGCGAGTCAGCAATACCTGCTCCAGCAAGGTTTACTATCACCTCATAGCTATGGTCGGTTTTAGCCAATTCATCATAACTAATCATCTGAATATTATCAGGATGTGCCTGATTACTATCACGAGTCAGCCAAGTAATATTGACTTCGCTTCCAGCTTGACGATAGCGTTCAATCATCTCTTTACTCAATGCACTACCTAAAAATCCTGAGCCACCACTAATTAAAATATTCATGAGCTTATCCTTATAATTTCGGCTAAAATAGGCTGGTATAGTGCTATTAAACTTGTTGTATATCGTTCTAATTATCCTGTTCTTTTTTACTGACTTTGTCAAAATTGGTTGTACAGGCTTTTGGTAAGGCAAAAGCACTAGCAATGACCCACTTGCTGCTACTGAAGAGATTTATGATCAAGTTAGCGAATAGCCCTATCAGTAGGATAGCTTCAAAACATTAAAGTATTAGCTAGTAGGAAGCTTTAAAGTATTAGCATCATTCTATAGTCAGTTCATTGTAAAAACTATATAGAGAGATTGAGATCAGTTTTTTGTAGCCTCTGTCGGCATAGTCAAAGCAAGCTGGAAAAACTCATCACAGTCTCGTTTCATAAAGCGATGTATCTATGTTATTTAATCTCGACTATACCCTATGATCAAGCAGATCGGTTATTAACGAATTACTTGTCCAGTTAAGGCATCACTGATTTGGCTTGGTAGCTGATATTCTAAGGTAGGCCCTGATAAATATCTCATCTGCTTGGACGCACTGCGCTGTTTATCAATGGCTTCTATGTCAACACTTAATTCATCAGTGCTTTGTTTATCAGTGCTTTGTTTATCAGGGCTTTGTTTATCAGTACTGAAGAAGTAACGGCGAGCTTCCTCTAGGGACAATGCTGGGGGCTGCCCCGATGGGTTGCAACTAGTGGAGACAATGAAACCATAAGGGTTATCTGCGCTAACCATTTGACTGCAAAGCTGTTGAATAAGGGGATGAGCTATGACCCGCACGGCAACGCTGTTATGTGCTCCAGTAATCCAATACGGGATAGGTACACTCAACTCAGTAGATAGCGGTAATAGCCAAGTTTGCGCTTGCTGATTAGCCATCATCTGCCAGCTATCAATAATAGACTGGCGTTGCGCGCTAGTAAGGGTATTAAGTAATGGCGCAATACGGTCGATATGGTCAGTGACTACGATCATACCTTTGTCTATGGGCCGCTGTTTGATGGCCAACAACTGCTCTACAGCTGACTGATTAAAAGGGTTGCAGCCAATGCCCCAAACGCTTTCGGTAGGATATGCCAAAAGCTTACCAGAGTTTAACCATTGAGCCGCTTTGTTTGGGCTACTAGTAACTATCTGCTCTACTGCCACAGGCTCTGCTGAAAAATCATCTGTTTTCATAAGATATAAAGATAAAAAGGAGAGATAGGAATAATAACGCTTTGAGGGGTTAATAAGATAGTGAATGACTGACTTTTTAGGTCGGTTTTTTATTTTTGTTATAAGCGTAAATAGCGACCCCCTTGTTCGCTAATAGTTCCTAGCAACTCAAGCTCCATCAACTTACCGATCAGTTGCGCGGTATTCAGCTTAGTAGTCACTAATAGCGCCTCTAAATCTTGTCCATGCCAATCAAGCTGTTCATAGACTGCGGTCAAATGCTCAGGAATTATCACCTTAGTTTTGATAGTAATATCAGCATCGAATGCTGATTGAACTGGCGGGTTAGCTAAGCTTATCGGCAGGCTTTCGTCTTTAGCAGAGCGCTTATTGAGTCGAGACGCAGGGTTTACTACAGCTTTAGTTGCCTCTGTTTTAGCATAACCTACTGGCGAGTTAAGCTGCGCATTGACATCCTCTAGCACTTGCTCAGGGTGATAAATCAAAGTAGCGCCTTCTCGAATCAAATGTAAACAGCCCTCAGCGTTAGTATTATCAATATGACTAGGAATAGCAAAGACTTGCTTGCCTTGCTCTGAGGTCAGTCTGGCAGTAATTAGTGAGCCACTTTTAATAGCCGCCTCAGTAACGATAGTGGCCAAACTAAGTCCAGCCACTAAACGATTGCGACGAGGAAAGGTATGCTTATGTGGTAGTGTACCCGGAAGTAGCTCACTGATAAGACAGCCACCTTGCTCAATTATTTGAGCAAATAGCTGCTGATGTTGACTAGGATAACAGACGTCAATACCAGTCCCCATCACGCCTATGGTACGCCCGTGATAGCTAGTCTCAGCTTGAGCTAGTGCCCCTAGATGAGCACATTTATCTACCCCCACTGCTAAACCACTAGTGATCACATAACCTACCCGAGCTAAATATTGCGCCATATCGAAGGTGGTTTTTTGGGCATGGGCAGTAGGTTTACGGCTACCTACCATAGCAATCTGTGCTTGCTGCAAGCGCGCGCTATTACCCCGACAGAACAATAATGGGGGTGGATCATAGATTTGTAATAGTTGCGTAGGATACTGGGGCTGATCGGCAAATATTAATTGGTACTCACCCGATTCTAGCGCCGCCATAATAGTATCTATACTAGCAATAGTCTGCTCAGTTTGCTGGTGACGTTTCAGATGAGTATGATGAAGACCTAGCTCACGCCAAGCACTCAGCTTAGCTGTCCAGGCTTGTTGCATACTAGCAAAACTACTGACTAGTTTATAATAAGCAGATAATGAGCCATTCACTTCATACCATAGTGCCAACGAGGCACGCTGCTCTTCTGATAATATAAGCTTAGATACCGTCATAGTAGTCTGGCTCTTAGTTTGTTTTATAGCATTTTAGGCGTTAGTAAATTATTGCAATAATACCTTATTAAAATAACCCTTATAAATGGGGCGGTGGTAGTAACTGATCACCCACGCCTAATGGTAGATCTGAGCTTAGAACATAAGCATAGCTGATATCAGCGAAGCTATTAAATACCATGACCATTCCACTAAGTTCGCTGGGCAAGCGTACTGGATTGTCATTATCGATAGTGTCACGTACTAACGGACCTTTTTGATAAACGGTCAATACATCGCCTAGCTTTGCGCCTTGCCTAGTCCCTAAATTAATCGCTACTACACTGCCTCGGGCGGCGGAACTAATAGAGTCCATTACTCGCACTATGGTACCGCCACGGCTGACTGTCGCAGGCTTAGGATAGAATACCGGCGCAATACTATTATTTAGCTCAACAAAGACTCTGTCACCTTCACGTACTTCCTTACCGTAACTAGCATTCAAATGCAAACTAGAGACTCCCTCAGGAGTAGAGCTAGTAACTCGCCCTGTCGCTACTTGGGTAACCTCTAAGCCGATAACTGTTTTGGTCTTTGGATCAACATAGCGTTCACCTTGACGATACACCCCATAATTCTGACCAACAATAAGTGCTACCCCTTTAGCATAAACTGTATCACCGCTAGCCGTAATCAAGTTGCGGTTCTTAGAAGCTAAGATATAAGGGGTAGTATTGAAGTCCTTAGGATTTACTATAGTGGTTTTATCTAACCAATGCTGGATAGCTGAGCGTGGAATAGCAGGGATGCTGTTGACTGTCGATGTCACCGTTACTGGTCTAGCAGGCAAACCACCATTCAGCTGCTTTTCTATCCCTGCACAACCTTCTCCAGTATCAACCCCAAGCAAGGTCTTACCTTGAATGATGCATAAGATAAGTACATCGTTAGGATAAATAAGATGAGGGTTTTTTATTTGGGTATTGGTCGCCCAAATATCTTTCCAGCGCCATGGACTATCTAAATAGCGGCCTGAGATATCCCACAAAGTATCGCCTTTTTTGACGATATAGCGATTAGGAGCATCAGCCTTGATAGTGGGTGGCGGGTTATTAGCATGAGCAGTAGGTAGCCATAATGCACTACTAAAGGCCGTCATCAACAGTGCTTTCACTAAAGCCTTAAAGCTCATTTTTATTATATCCATATGAATTAAGGTATGACGTCGATGTAATCAGCGCCTTTTATCATAGCCGCTTATAGTGCTTTTTCAGTTTCAATGATCGCTAATCAATGGTTGCTGATTTATAACACTACAGTAAGCTATCTGTACCTTAGCACAATATTAATTATATTTTTACTGATTAATGTCGATTAAAACCAATTAACATAACTATGTTTCACGTGGAACTTGACATTATATCTTATTAAAACAGCTGCTAATGGTTGCTGATACAGCTATGCGCACTGGTCGGCTAACTCATCGATAGCTATCGGTTTATGTTATTTGATAGATTAATGTTTATTATTAAACGACTAACGGCTATCAATAAATGATAGCCGTTAGTGATTTAGAATATTCAAAATACTGTTTTATAGAGCTGATCTATAGCCCTGTTGTTTTATTATAGAAACTCTATGCAGGGTTAGCAGTAACTTGCTGACGAATTTGCTCAGCTACTAGCTCTGCCTTGTTATCTAAAATAACCACATGCTGTTCTAGAGCTTCTAAACCTTCGGTGTGCTTTGGTCGAGCAATCTCTATAGGGCCGACAGCTTCGATGATGGTGTCTGCGAACTTAACAGGTAGTGCTGTTTCGGCACAGATGATAGTTTCACCTGCTTGCTGTAGCTCTTTAGCGACTTTGATACCATCTGCCGTATGTGGATCGACCAATTCACCATACTGTTGATACAAGGATTTTATGGTTTGTAAGCGATCGGCATGAGTAGACTTACCGGCAGCAAAACCATAACGGCTATTAACTACTTGTGCTAAATCAGATAAGTCGAAGCCTTGCCCTGCTTTTACGCCTTCAAATAGCTCATGAACGCGAGTGCTGTCTTTATCTAGCAATAGATAAATGAAACGTTCAAAGTTAGAGGCCTTAGAAATATCCATAGACGGGCTAGAAGTGATGTAAGTTTTATCTGTTGCGCGCGGCTTATAAGCGCCTTGATTAAAGAAGTCATTAAGGACGTCGTTCTCGTTAGTAGCGACGATTAAGCGTCCAATCGGTAAGCCCATTTCACGAGCGATATGACCGGCACAAATATTACCAAAATTACCTGAGGGCACGCTAAAACTAACCTGCTCTTCGTTGCTACTAGTCACGGCAAAGTAGGCTTTAAAGTAATAGACAATCTGTGCCAGTATCCGGCCCCAGTTGATGGAGTTGACGGTACCTAAGTTATAAGCCGCTTTGAACTCAGCATCTTGTTGCAAAGCTTTGACGATATCTTGGCAATCATCAAACATACCATCGATGGCGATATTATGGATATTAGCGTCTGTCAGGCTATACATCTGCGCGCGCTGAAACTCACTCATCTTGCCATGCGGTGACAGCATAAATACTTCGATGTTGTCTTTACCACGCAGTGCATATTCAGCAGCACTACCTGTATCGCCACTGGTCGCGCCAATGATAGTAATACGCGCGTTTTGACGCTTGAGTACGTATTCAAAGGCATTACCCAAAAACTGCATCGCCACATCTTTGAACGCGAGCGTTGGACCATTAGATAAGCCTAAAATATACAAGTCATCTTCAAGCTTACGTACAGGTACAATCTCAGCATCGCCAAATACTTCAGCAGTATAAGTACGCTCAATAATATCTTTTAAATCGGCATAAGGAATATCAGTAGCAAAGCGCTGCATAATGGCTAATGCTAACTCTGGATAACTCAGCGAGCGCCACTCTTCTAAAGTAGCCTCATCAACATTTGGATAGTGCTCAGGTAACATCAAGCCACCATCAGGCGCAAGCCCCATAAGGAGCACATCACTAAAATCCATCGGTTCAGTCTGACCACGAGTACTAATATATTTCATGTTTTGTCCTGTCAAAGAATTGTTTTATTTATCTGTTAAATACAAAAATGAGAAATAGCAAAAGGGTAGCATATTTTTAGCGGTAAGCTCTATTAAATAAACGGCTTATCGACTTTGTAATGGATTTTGCGGTAGTTTTTGATGTTAAGCTTAGCTTATCTCACTTTTCTCTTAAAATCGCAAGAAGGTCAATATGGATAATGTACCTAGACTAAAATCAACACTATTGAATGAGGTAAATAACAAATGGTATTACAAAGGTACGCCATATACAGGGATTATTTTCTTTGATAAAGAAGACAGTCAGTTAGACGTATACATAGCTCATGAAGGCATACTCATTGAACCATACATCTCTCCGTGTAGACACAATCTACCATCAATTATACAGTTGGATGCCACAGAATTTAGTTGTGAAATTGATGATATACATGGTTCTGGCGCGATACCTCAACTTTACAAAAACAAATTATATCAAGGCATGTCTTATACGTTTATAGATGGAAAATGTGACCTTGAACTATATACACATGAAGACGGTATATCTGAGAATCGTATTGAGTGGAATCTTAATTCATACGATCCAAAGGAATTTTTCTTAAACCATCACTCTGATAACTTAATGTACAGCTATAACCTAACGTGGAATAAAGTACAATTTTCTTATCGTGATTGGAATTATGAGTACAAAGAGGAAATAGTCAGTATAGAGTATCATCCTATTACAAAAAGAGTTCGTAAGTTTAAGGCCACTAGAAATGCTCTAGTAAATAAAAGATACTTAAGTTGCCCAATCAATGTACCTGAAGTGTATAGGAAGATAGAGAGCTATCATGACATTATATTTGATGACTTTTTTATACTGGATTTAGATAAACAGATACAAGAAGAGTTTTTTAAACTATGGATAAATAATGAGAGCTTCAAATATGTTGAAACCCTCTATATCAAGAACATTGAAAATTTTAAAGAACTGTCTTTACTTAACAATAAGAGCATTTTCAGCAATTTAAAAAAGGTATGGCTAAAGAATGTTACGTCATTAGATAAAGACCGATTAGAAGTCATACAACCTAAGTTTGAAGTAGTTATATTATGATGATTGAACAAAGCTGAGTCTATATTTTGTTGTGAATATAGGCGATGATTAAACTTAAAGTTACTATTTAAAATAATTTAAAAGGAGTTTTATTGATTTTCTTAATTCTAGACGTGCATTATCAAACTGATACCTTACTACAATCTGAGAAAGCAAAGGTAGCAGGCATACGTTTCCAAGATATAAAGATTAACGATATATTGAGTCAACATACTACCATTGTAAATGAAGTTGCTCCTTATGAATCAGGTCAATTCTATAAGCGAGAAATGCCATGCCTACTTGCTTTAATTAGTCAAATTGAAGAGCCTTTCGATGTACTTGTCATTGATGGTTATGTCTTTTTGGATGGAATTAGCAAAGCAGGATTAGGTAAGTATCTCTATGATAACTTGTTAATAAGAAAGCCCATTATAGGAATTGCTAAAAATCAATTTAAAGACGTTAGCGAAGACTATGCTGTATGGCGTGGTACAAGCAAACATCCACTTTACGTAACCAGTGTTGATTTCCATATTATGGATGCAAAAAGTATTGTACAAAACTTAAAAGGTCTGCATCGATTACCAGATATAATAAGGAAGGTAGATTTTTTAAGTCGGACTTAGCTCCATTACATTGTCGACCTAACCCCAAATCATAATTATTAAAAGTAAATCTTCAAACGCGCTAACCTTAACTCTTCCGCAACAACGCATAATAAAAGCCATCACCTTTTAGCTCATCTATCGGCAGACACTGACGACCAACTTCTTGTGCAATGCCCCAATTACAGTCTGCAGTGAATTCGATAGCACTAGCATCCGTATGATGTCTCATAAACTCTTGGATCTGCTCAACGTTTTCTTGCTTTAATATGGAGCAAGTGATGTATAACAAATAGCCACCAACTTTTAATTGTGGCCATAGATTATCCAAGATCTCAGCTTGCAAACGCGCGGTTTGTTCTACGTCTTCCTCGGTTCGCAAGATACTGATATCAGGATGACGACGAATAACACCAGTAGCGGTACAAGGGGCATCTAGCAAGATGGCGTCAAATACCGGAGCATTGTTATCGGCTTGCCTGTTCGCTCCTTGCCAGCGCGTAGCATCAGCACAAACAATATCCAGTTTGACTTGCTCTGACTGCTCTAAATTTAGACGCTCTAAATTTTCATAAATACGAGTAATACGCGGCGCTTCATTATCGATAGCGGTCAGTTTAATGCTGTATTTCTGATCGGTGCTATCATTAGCATCACTAGCATCACTAGCATCAGTATGTTTCACATGAAACAATGGTGATTGACTATCAGTAGTTAATAGCTCTAACCAATGGGCAAGCTTACCGCCAGGAGCAGCGCAGGCATCTAAAATCTGCAAATCATCCACATTGCTCTCAGTGCTCACCTTGTTGATAAATGCTTGATTGATCAAAGGTGCCGCCAATTGAGCATACATATCTTGAATACTAACCACCCCTTCAGCGAAGGAAGGTAAACCGCTCACTGCTGTGGTTTGCTCTAAACGTAACACTGAGGTATTAACCTTAGTAGTCTGCTGCTGATTAGGCAGTTGAAAAGCACTCGTTATCTCTACCAAATCAGCGCTGATATCAGCATCAACCAAGCTCTGCTGATAGCTACTAACATCAGTAACTGCAGAATTTACTCGTAAAAACATTGCCGCAGGTTGGCGCAGACCTTGCATAAGATCGTCATACTCAGCACTCCAATCTTGCTTAAGCTGATAAGCAAGCCAATTAGGCAAGCTGTGCTTTTTATCACACTTTTTACGGAACTTGCTTGGGTTCTTGGCCACTTTGCGCAAAATAGCATTTACTAGACCCGTAGCATGAGCAAACTCGATCTCTTTTGCCGCTTCAACGGTTTCATGAATGGCCGCATGATCAGCCACTTGTAAATACAGCAGCTGGGTCAGACCTACTTGAATAGTCGTGCGTACTTCTTTTTCATCAATAGGGTTGTCAGCCAGACTATCTAGTAGGCGCTCGAGCGCATACCACTGGCGCAAAGTGGTCAATAATAATGCGTGAGCAAAACCTTTATCGCCCTCGTGCAGACTATTGAGTAGCGGATCTAATACACTAGATAATGACTGACCATTTTGGATAGCTAATAAAGTTCGAATCACACGTACACGTACGCTACCAGTCATTTTTAAGTTACTTGATGGCTTGTTTTTATTATTTCTAGGGCTATTAGACGTGGTTTGTCTCATATTACTTGATTTCCTATGCCTATTGGGCATCTGTGTTGGCTTATTAAAGGGCGCTATAACTATAAATTATTAAGGTGCATCGTTACTAAATTGGTCACCGTCATTGAGCTGATTGCCATGACAAATTTGTTCAGCATTGACTGACTTACTACCAGCAAACTGTAATTCAGTGATAGCGATAGTGCCAGCGGGCTGTTGGATAGAATCATCTTGTTCACTATCATCAGCTGCGATCCCACAAGCGACTAAAATTGCTTTGCGTCCAACACTGACAACCTTGCCAGCAGTTTCGTGGGTTTGTTGGCTAGTATTAACCGGTAAACTGGCCAAAATCTTGACTCGCTGGCCTTGTAAAAAGGTATACGCACCCGGCCAAGGGGTTAGACCCCGAATATGTCTTTCAATTACTGCGGCAGGCTGTGACCAGTCAATTTCGCCTTCAGTTTTGACTAACTTTTCGGCATAATTGGCTTCACTATTATCTTGGCTAATAGCCTGCTGTTGATAGCCTGCTAGATCTTGTAGCACAGTAGTAATAGCCGTAGCGCCTAAAGCTGCTAGTTTGTTATGTAAGCCAGTTGCAGTGTCGCCAGAGTCTATAACACAGCTGACTTTATACAACATATCGCCCGTATCTAAGCCTTTATCCATCTGCATAATAGTAATGCCAGTCTCTTTGTCACCCGCTAATATTGCCCGGTGGATAGGAGCAGCACCACGCCAGCGCGGCAAAAGTGAAGCATGAATATTGAGACAACCATAAGTAGGCATAGTTAACACCCCAATCGGCAAGATCAGTCCGTAAGCTGCGACAATCATTAAGTCTGGCTGATAACTGCGTAGTGTTTCTCTAGCCGCTATACCTTCTGTCACTGATTTTTTAAAAGTAGCTGGTTGCTCAACAGGCAAGCTATGCGCCAAAGCCACTTGTTTGACCGCCGAAGCTGATAGTTTTTGTCCACGCCCCGCTTTTCGATCCGGCTGAGTGTAGACGGCTACTATAATTATATTCAATGCGTCTTGTTGAGCTATTAAGGCCTCAAGACTAGTAGCTGCAAACTCAGGCGTACCAGCGAATACTACTCGTAACGGCTGCATCTTATTAATACTAGCAGGATGCTCATTATCTAAACTTTGCGTAGGGCTTAAACTAGGTGTGGAATCATTTATAGCGGTCATGTTTATCATCGCAGCTTAGTAGGTAGGGTTTATAAATTGCAGATAAGTGCTCGCTGTATTATAAGTGAGTTTATCGCGTTGTGCCATGCTTGTGGATAAGGCGTATTCAACCTTCAATTATAGCGCTGCTAGTTCAGTCTTTAGGGCGGCTGCTAAAATCACTCTGTAGTCGTTATAAATAGTATTTATCAACCCTTACCTATTATAATATTAGTTGATAATAATAAAAACACATCGGCATTATCCGCAATTTGTATCTTATCTGATACATAGCTTTAATCCACTATTAGCCATCAGCAACGTTTATTCGTCAACTGTCCACATACCCACAGTTACACTGAAAATAGTTGTCCATGTTAAAATGCTTGAACAAACTTTGTAAGCCCTTTACGGTTAGATTTAAGAGGACAGATAATGAGTATTATCTGGTTATTAGACCATCACTATCATACTGCACTTTGCGGCAGATATAGGATTAAGTGATATGCGGAAATTCAGGTCACTAACGCGCTTGCTCATATTTTATACTTTGAGCTTGCTTATCATGCTGACCTTGTATTATGTCATGATGTTCTCGTTGCTAAAAACCAATAATCAGCAGTACAGCCAAACGGTATACGAGGCTCTACATTACGAGATATCCAAAAACACTACTCTTACCGATGTTGAAATGCTGGCCCTGTTAGATAAACCTTTTTTTGAAGGCGTCAGCTATCAAATTATCTTAATGTTGCCCTCTGGGCAAAGCTATGTGCACCGCTATACTAGACCAGGAGAAAAGAGGTTTACTACTGTTGTTTTTCCCAAGCTTGCCAAATCAGTTGCTCCTAATAATAGTTATCAGTTGACCAATAATACGCTGACAGGAGTCATCAAACTGCGAGGCGGACATCAAATCTATATAGTGCTGCGTCACAAGCCTATGGATATAAATTGGCTGACTTACCAGTACTGGTTGCCTTTATTGTTGGCTCTGATTTTGTTTACGGTGATGTTGGTATATACCCTCAAGCGCCGATTAGATTGGTCACAATTACTCAATTATATCGAGAATATGGCCACTACCTCTAAAGATATCTACACCCTACCTCCTTTCGCGCAAGCCCCCTCCACTGAAGAGTTCATACGCTTAGGTCATGCTCTAGGGCGAGTCAATTATCAGCTGCATACCAATTATCGTCGTATTAACACCTTGAGCCACCGGCTAGAACGGTTAGTAGATCAAGCTCCTCTACCTATGCTAATGGTGATGCGTCAAGGTCAAATTAGCTTTTTTAACCAACGCTTTGAGCAGGTTTTTAATACCCTCTTTCAGCGCGACAATGACTACAATCTGACAGACTTTGTCACTGGTATCGACCCTACAACCCAACAGCTGCTACAAAAACTGTCATTGCAACGGGTAACTCGTACCTTAGTAGTCTATGGCTTAGAGAATAAGCAAACCTATCAGTTACACATTACCCCTTGGTTTGGGGAGCATGGTCAAGTACATGGCTTTACTGTGCTATTAAATAATGTCGATACTTTTACCAAGCAACTCGAAAGTGAAAAGTTAAAAAACCAGCAGTTACAGCTACAGGTCAAAGAGTTTGCTCAGCTTAGATCCGTTATTGGTCATGAATTGCGCACGCCACTAAGCGCTATCATCGGTACCCTTGATATAATAGAAGAATCTGCTTTTTCGCTCAAGCAACAAGATATTTTACATACCCTAAAACAATCTAGTCACTCTATGCTAGCGATGCTCAATGACATGCTAGATGTAGCAAAAATAGAAGCAGGAAAAACCTCAATCGCCAATGAAGCTACTGATATCTTTAAAATCAATCAGCATGTGGTCGACCTTATGGCTGGCAGTGCTTATAAAAAGAATATTGATCTGCTCTATTTATTTATGCCTGAGTGCCCTCGTTTCATCGATACTGATGCTAAGCGCTTACAACAAATCATTCTCAACCTAATGAACAATGCAATTAAATTCACTGAATCAGGCTATGTGGCTTTAGTTGTAGAGCCAGTCACTCAGCAAAAAACCACGCAAAATAGAACCAAAGGCTTGGCCAAACATCCTCCTACTCAAAATAACTCTTCTGTTGCTACCGATCAGTATCATTGGATTCGCTTCAGTGTTATAGATACCGGTATAGGTATTGCTGAAGATGAAAAACACTCGCTGTTTTCTTATTTTAATCAAGCCAATGCTCAGATCAGCCATAAGTTCGGTGGGACAGGTCTTGGACTGGCTATATCTAATAGTTTCGCCCAACTCCTTGGAGGATTTATCCAACTCGATAGCGATGGTCGCTCGGGCAGTACTTTTGCCCTTTACTTACCCTGTAGAGCGCCCACTTATCACCCTACTTATTACTTCCATGCTAACCTAACCCCTATTTATCTGGTCGCTATCGTTAAACATGACCTGTATATTGATTACCTGCGCAGGCTTTGCCATCACTTATCTATCAGTGCTGATATCTACTCTATTAACGAGATGCCAGCTGTAGCTGAGATCACAGAAAAACTGCAGCATAAAAGCGAAACCTCAGCGCCGTTATTACTACTTGATTACGATAACCAACCCATAAGCATAGCCAACTCAGTTGCTGTTGCTACTAGTGCCGATGTTAGTATGGATAACAATACAGCTGGCACTATACCTCAGAGTAGCTTAGAGGCTCTGCTCGCCATGCCCTCACCAAAGATTCTATTGAGCATGAAGATGGTGCGTAATATCTCATCTACTTATCTAGATCAGTTCGATGGGTTTTT
Organism: Psychrobacter sp. BF1; assembly: GCF_019279065.1. Classification (NCBI taxonomy): domain Bacteria; kingdom Pseudomonadati; phylum Pseudomonadota; class Gammaproteobacteria; order Moraxellales; family Moraxellaceae; genus Psychrobacter; species Psychrobacter sp. BF1. The sequence continues at coordinate 140,232 of NZ_JAGYWV010000006.1, read as the reverse complement.
GCATAAGCCTTTAGATGTCACTTTATTATTATCTGAAATCATTCGCTTAACTCAGCCAAAGCTATTGGCAAACTCATCTGCATTACCGATGACTACTAACGAACCGGTAACCCCTAAAGCTTTGGTACCACCAGAACCCCAAGCTCCTAGCGTTACAGAAATCCAAAGTGATAGCGATCAAGTTATAAAGCAGCCTATAGAAGCCTTAATCTTAGTAGTTGAAGACAATATTATTAATCGAAAAGTAGCCTGTAAACTGTTAGATCAGTTAGGTTATCAGACTATCGTTGCTGAAAATGGCAAACAAGCCTTACAGCAGCTAGCGGCAACCGAGCAGAGCATTGCACTTATTTTGATGGATTGTCGTATGCCAGTGATGGATGGGATGGAAGCGACACGAACTATTCGAGCCCAAGGCAATGATATTCCTATAGTAGCGCTCACCGCTAATGACTCTGTAGAGGATAGGGAAGCTTGTAGTAAGGCCGGAATGAATGAATTTTTGACTAAACCTATTAATAAGCAGCAACTTATTGAGGTACTACAGCGACTCATTAATAATTAATAGGCGTAACCGCTAGGCTATAAAAAGTTAACGCTTGAGTATAGAGCTTATAAGCTATTAGATGTCCAGCAGTTAGACTACTAAAAGCCAATAACTGCTGCTCAGTCAGCTATCAACCAGCGTATATTAGGCTGATTGATGGCTAGTTGGTCATTCAATTAGTTAATTGATCTAACTGAATTTGATTTAGCTAAAACTTGATAAATCTGTTATCTCATAAAGCCATTATCTGCTAAAAAACTCTCAGTAATAGCACTAGGGGCTGGTGAAGTATCTGTTTTTTTATTCAACAAACGCTCTAAATAACGCGCAACCAGATCTACCTCGACATTGACTTTATCGCCGACTAACCAGTGCTTAGCAATATTAGTCACTTGCGCAGTATGCGGAATAATATTTAAGCAAACGATATTATCACGTACCAGATTAGTAGTCAGGCTAATGCCATCAAGAGTAATAGAGCCTTTAGTTGCTGTGTAATGCGCCAATTCAGCTGGAATTTCGATTTCGATGTAAATAGAGCGAGCGTCTTGCTTTAACTTGCTTACTACCCCCACACCGTCAACGTGACCAGAGACAATATGTCCGCCGAAGCGAGTGGTAGGCAGCATCGCTTTTTCTAAGTTAACCACATCACCCGCTTTTAAATCCTGCAGCGCAGTACGAGCTATAGTTTCACGTGAAACATCAACAGCATAATAGTTACTACCTAAATCGACTACTGTCAAACAAATCCCATTAGAAGCGATGGAATCGCCTAGTGAAATATCACTAAAATCTAAATCATTGGCCTCAATAACCAAGCGAATATCACCACCGACAGGCTGCATAGTCTTGACACGTCCAACACTTTCTATAATTCCAGTAAACATATTAACCTCTTTGTATTATCGCTGTTGGTTTGATCATCAGCATACTTATTCATCGCTTGCGTTTCAATGGCATAAGTTGTGGATAAGTATGGAATGTTTGTAGCGTTTAACTGTGTAAATCAGCCATCTGCAAAAGTTATCCACAATAGCTAGTAAATTAAATTGTAGCGGCAATGGTACTGATACCTCTATGCAAAGTTAAGCTCAGTAAAGGTTTGAGCTTATTATAAACGGTTACTCATAGTCTATAAGTTTCATGTGAAACAAAGTTATACACAGTTTCATGTGAAACCTTATGTTCAGTATAGTAGTTATCCACATTAACGGACTATTTAACCCCTACTGTGGATAACTCCTTAAGGTTATATCTTTGATTGTATTGTCTAATTACAATGGCATGAGAGTGATCTTAAGGTCAGAACCAAGTTGCTCATGGCTATGATAATCAAAGCGTAATTGCTGCGCTAAAGATAAAGGATTAAAATCAACCATAGCTTTAGCTTGGGCCCCTAATAAACAAGGCGCTTGATAGACAATTAGCTCATCAACTAGCTGCGCACTAAGAAAGCTACCAGCCACTTTAGCGCCCGCCTCAATCAGCACCTCATAACAATGATGCTCGCTGACTAATCTAGTTAATAGCTCTGCTAGCTCGTTATCACGCCAATAGAGGGTGTCACTATCACGACATAACTGGTAGTCAGATTTTGGATCATAAGCTAAGCGCTGACGTCTATCAAGTATCACTAGCTTTGGTTGCGGTACTTGCGCAAGCGCTACCCCTAATTGCGTGGAGCGTACGTTCAGCTGTGGATTGTCTGTGATAACCGTTTCGCTACCAGTGATAATAGCTGCGCTTTGCGCCCGTAGCTTCTGTACATCCTCGCGCGCTGCTGCACCAGTAATCCACTTAGACTCTCCTGACGCCATAGCTGTACGACCATCGAGGCTAGTAGCTATCTTTAACCGTACATAAGGCATTTGCGTACGCATTGCTTTTAGAAAACCACGATTAAGCGCTTCTGCTTGGCTAGTCAATACCCCAACAGTTACCGCAATACCTGCCTGCTGTAACCACTTTACCCCGCGACCCGCTACTTGTGGATTAGGATCTAAACCGGCGACCACCACGCGCTTGATACCCGCTTCAACCAACGCCAATGCACAAGGTGGCGTACGTCCAGTATGACTACAAGGTTCCAAAGTTACATAAGCCGTTGCCCCTAACGCTTTACTGCCAGCGTCTCTGAGCGCAAATACTTCAGCATGTGGCTGTCCTGCTTGTGGATGAAAGCCTTGCCCTACTACTTGTTCTGCTTGCACTATCACGCAGCCTACTGCTGGATTAGGGCGAGTAGTATATTGTCCACGTCGGCCTTGTTCGATAGCTAGCATCATAAAATAGCTATCACTAGCATTTCGAGTAAGGTTAAAAACTGACATACAAGCACCACGCTTAATAAGAAATAATCGATTGGCAAAAAAGTAGTGAAAACTAACTATCGTCTTTATCAGCGGGGCGAATATTAGCTATCTCTTGATGAAAGGCATCGATATCTTGAAAATCGCGATAAACACTAGCAAAACGTACATAAGCTACATCATCTAGAGATTTCAGTTCGCTCATGATAATTTCGCCTAAGACTTTGCTACTGATTTCGCGTTCCCCCATTTGCCGTACGCGCTTTTCAACACGGCTAATCATAGCTTCTTGCTCATCAATAGTAATGGGACGCTTCTGTAACGGCAATTGAATAGAGCGGCGTAGTTTCTCATTATCATAAGGTTCAATTTTGCCACTTGATTTGATAATCCGTGGCATAACGACTTCTACCATCTCAAAGGTAGTAAAACGCTCTTGGCAACTACTACAGACCCGACGACGACGTACTTGCGCTCCTTCTGCTGCTAAACGTGAATCAATGACCTTAGTCTCTGAAGCGTTGCAATAAGGACAGTGCATGCGGTGTTCCTTTTTATGGGTGCCAATTATAACTGCCGGTTACAGGTTTCATCTATGGATGTCAGTTATAAGTATCAATATCAGTATGAGTATGAGTATGAGTGCTAATTATGCATATAGATGATCTATAGCTAGTGAGCTGCCGCTACTTACCTATACAAAAACTACCAAATATTTTACCTAACAAATCATCAGCGCTAAAGGCACCCGTGATCTCGCTCAAACTATGCTGAGCTTGACGCAAACTGTCAGCCACTAGCTCTCCTGCCTGAAAGACTACCAATTGCTCATGGGCTTCATCCAAATAAAGCAGTGTTCGTCTCAAGGCATCTAAATGGCGGGTACGGGCAATAAGACTGTTTTCGGGAGGGTGGAAGCCTACTTTAGCACAAAGCGTTTCGATAAGATTTTCAATACCCGCCCCTGTTTCACATGAAACATTAACTTGCTCATAGCCTTGGCCGTTATTAGCATCAGTATGAATAAACGTGGAAACTATATTGTTTGTCTGACTTGTCTCAGTAAGGCCATTAGATAGCTGTACAGTTTTATCACTATTCTGCGGTAGTAAGTCGCTTTTATTAGCAATAATTAGTAAGCGTTTGGCTTCTGGTAACTCACCAAATAGCTGCTCTGCTAATTGAATAGGGGTGCTACCGCCTTCTATATCACGAGTCACATCATAGACCAACAGTAGCATGTCAGCTTGGGCGATAGCGGTACGAGCACGGGCTATGCCGATACGTTCAACCGTATCTTCAGTCTCACGCAGCCCTGCGGTATCGGTTAAATGTAGCGTCAAACCATTCAACACTACTGTCTCCTGTAGCGTATCGCGCGTAGTTCCAGCAATCTCAGTAACGATAGCGCGCTCTTGCCCTGCTAGCCGATTGAGTAAGCTGGATTTGCCAGCATTAGGTCGGCCTGCTAATACCACATGAATACCATCACGTAATAACTGACCCTGTTTGGCCGTCGCTAATACTAGTTGTATCTGCGCTTGGGTTTGTTCCAGTTTATCTTGAATAACGCCATCGGATAGAAAATCAACGTCTTCTTCATCAGGAAAATCAATAGCCGCCTCTACATGCAGACGCAGATGAATCAGTTGTTCTAACAGTTGATTGATCTTTAGTGAAAACTCACCACTTAATGAGCGTATAGCGCTACTAGCAGCAGCAGCGCTAGTGGCATCGATTGCATCAGCAATAGCTTCTGCTTGTACCAGATCGAGCTTATCATTATCAAAAGCTCGATACGAGAACTCTCCCGCGTTTGCTTGCTGCGCGCCCAGCTCAAAAACGCGTGCTAATAGCTGATTCTGCAAAATCATACCACCATGGCCTTGTAGCTCAATCACATCCTCACCAGTAAAAGAGTGTGGCGCATTGAAATATAATACCAGCCCTTCATCGATGATCGTACCATCAGCTTGATAAAAGCGACAAAAACTGGCTAAGCGTGGGCTAAACTTGGTCTTACCCGTCAACTGACAAGCGATGGCGTAAGCTTTGCTACCAGACAGGCGGATGATACCTACTCCACCACGGCCAAGCGGCGTTGCAATAGCAGCAATGGTAGTGGTCATAGAGGGGGCAGATAAAACAGGTAGGTCAGTCGACGTCGCCGCCGTTGCGATAGAATTCACAACCACTCTCAATAGCTAAAAACTCTATTATAGACGGCTAGACTAATCCTGACAAAGCAAACTTCAAATAGCCAGATATCTACCTTATAACCATTGTGCTTATTAGCAGATTTTAAATAAAAAAAACCACCGCCGTAGCGATGGTTTTTTACTATTAGCGGATATATCTATCCTTCTAGGACTTTCACGGTACGATGCTTCTGCTCTTCTTGTACTTTTTTGTTGATCAAGTACTGTTGGGTCATACTGAATAAGTTATTCACTGTCCAATATAGTACTAGACCTGCAGGGAAGAACAACATAAATGCGGTGAAGATAATCGGCAAAAATTTCATTACTTTTGCTTGCATAGGATCAGTAGGCTGTGGGTTTAACTGCTGCTGAACGAACATAGAAGCGCCCATCAGTAACGGTAATATAAACCAAGGATCCATCGCTGATAAGTCATGAATCCATAGAATCCATGGTGCGTGGCGTAGCTCAACGCTCTCAACTAAGACCCAATATAGCGCTAAGAAGATAGGCATTTGCATTAGAATAGGCAAACAACCAGCCATAGGATTTACTTTTTCTTCTTTGTAAATCCCCATCATCTCTTGTGACATCTTCATGCGATCATCGCCATGCTCTTCTTTTAGAGCCTGCAATCTTGGAGCGATAGCGCGCATTTTCGCCATTGAATAGTAGCTCTTATTAGAGAACCACATCAAGGCAATTTTAACTAAGATAGTTAAGAAGATGATCGACCAACCCCAGTTACCAATGAGGTTATGAATACCCTGTAGGATAGCAAACAACACCTTAGATATCGGCCATAACAAACCATAATCAACGGTCTTATTTAGGCCAACCGCCAAATCTTTGAGCTCAGACTGTACTTTTGGCCCCGCATAAAGAGTCGCATTCAAGGTGACTTGCTTATTGGTAGCTACATTAATAGGTTGGCTGTTAAAACCAATAAAGTAGTCGCCTGCGGTTTCACGGCTAAAAAAGCTACCGGTAAAGTTCTGCGGTGTCCATGCTGATACAAAATAATGCTGCACGATACCAACCCAGCCACTATCACTACTAACGGCTAACTTACCATCACTAAAGTCTTTGAACTTAAGCTTATTGTATGGGTCATCAGGAGTTCCCCAAGCGCCGCCTAAGTAAGTTGCCATACTTAGCGCACCTTTATCAGACATACCAGGATCTTTACTAGCATCACGCTTTAACTGAGCAAACATTTGACCTTGCCATGCAGTTGCAGACTTATTCTGAATCTGGTAGCTGACATCGATAGGGTACTTATCTGCGGTAAAAGTGAAGGTCTTAGTAATCGTCACCCCATCTTTTTGATAAGTAAGCGGTACTGACAAAGTCTGCTGTCCACTTTGCATAGTATAACTAGTAGCACTATGACTATAGTTAGCTCGACCAGCAGCGGTATCGATACCGTTCGGTCCAATCAGTCCTGATTGTGCTACATAAACGCGATTGCTATCGTTCTCTAGCAATACAAAAGGCTCATCACTATCGAGTGTTGCATCATACTGCTTAAGTGCAGCGTAGACGATATCACCGCCCTCTGGGCTGATTTTGATGTCATAGCGATCAGTAGTAACTGTGATTAATCCGGCGTCTTTAGCCGCTGCCGATACTACTGCACTACTAGTACTAGTAGGTAGCGTTTGTATCGGAACATCACCAGCTGCACCGGTAGTCGATGGAATATCAGCGCCTAATGAGCTCGTCGCTTCTTGCACAGGATCTACCGCAGGTGCATCGGCATAATCATCTCGCCATGCCAAAATCAGCAGATAAGCGGTGATTAGCATCGCTATGATGATCATCACCCGAAATATCTTTTGCATAAACCTTTCCTACATTAAAAATTAGGGAATGAAAAATTAGGCATGTGTCATGACTAACAGATAAGCAGGCAAAAAAAACAAACTGCTATATCCGCAATCATTTACATAAAATGTGCATCATTTTACTAAAAAACCACTCTAAATGATACCAACAGTGTGGATAACTTGTGGATAACTTACCATAGTTATCCACAAGGCTCATTGATATCTACTCATTAGCTGGTTCAAACGCACCGTATAACTAGTGTTGTCGCGATAAACATTGCTGCCTACATAAGTTTTAAAAGAGCGCTTATTGACGTCATTACTGTTGCTGATAAAAAAATATTTATAGGAAGCTAGTGGCAACGGCACAAAGTCAATGCCATGTCCACCTAGAGGATGACAACGCCCAATTCGTTTTAGGAGCAACCAACTACCTGCTAGGCCTCCATGCCAAAGCAAAGCCTGTCTGCCATAATTTGAGCAAGTTGGATAATAACGACAGCGCGCAGGCATTATAGGACTAATTATTTTTTGATAAAAAATAATTAATTTAAATAAAACAAAATATATAAAATTATTTATAACTTTCATTCTATTTAATTTTTAATTTATTAAATATATTATTTATTTCGATTTTTAAATCTTTATTATTTAATTCTTTTACGGATTTTTTAACTATAAAAACTATATCTTTGTTTTCTAACTTAGAAGCTTGTACTCGAAAGTTTTCACGAATCTGTCTTTTGATCAAATTACGCATCACTGCAGTAGGTACTTTACGCTTAGTAATAGCCATACCTACTCGTGGTTGCTCACAGTTGTTGCTACGCACAAAGGCCATTAGATGGCCTTGATGTAGCTTGCGCTCAGGGGCATCAAACACTTCTCTAAAGGCTGCTGGAGTAAGCAAGCGTTGCGCCTTAGTGAAGCGTGTAGTAGACAGCGTTAATTGATTATTAGACATAATACAACCTAAAGTAGAGGCTAGTAGTAGCGATAAGCTTAGCGTTAAAGCCAGTAGTATAAAATAAAGCGACAAAAAAAGCGCCGATATGGGCGCTTTTAATATAGGGCTACAAGTAAGTTTTGGACAATGATTATCATATTCTAAAGCTATCAGATTTCAAATCACCACAGCCTCAACAATCACTATAAGCCATAATCATCTTATATCTGTGTGGAATTGATCTACACAGTTAGGCGATGACGACCTTTAGCGCGACGACGAGCCAGTACTTGACGACCTTTTTTAGTGGCCATACGAGCACGGAAACCGTGAGTACGCTTGCGTTTGATCACGCTTGGTTGGAATGTACGTTTCATAACTCACCTATCAAAATAATGGACTAAATTCGCAATAATGCAGGATTATATCATTACAGAAAATATAGGTCAATAAACTAATTAATAGTTTTGCTAATGGGTTGTCGATAACTGCTAATGATTATCTCTTTGATGGGTGCTTGGTTATCATTCTTTGATCGCTGTGAATTGAGTTTTGATTTATAGATTATAGACTGTTTTGAAATAGTTATCCACAGATTTTGTTGAATTCCATAATAACTAAAGATTAATATATATTAGTATTGTTGTTATTGGCAGCCCTATAATCTGAGGATAAGTCAGAATTATCTTTAATTATCAAAATCTTAAACTATGGATAACCTTGTGGACAAGCTGTGGATGAAATGGGGGTAACTCACTAATTAAAGTTATCCACAAAAATATCCACAGGGTTATCCCCAAAAAACAGGATGTTATCCACAGGCTAATTGTGTTAAATTAGCCAGCTAGTTATTCTGCTAATTTTTAAGTTACTTTAGCCAATAAGCGCCAGTCTTCTACTCTGAGCGTTAGCGATGATCAAAGTGAGTAATAGTACGCATTGAAAGTCACCAAAAGTAAGGTTTAGGGCTGATAATCGGCCTTAAGCTCAGTAAAAGTGTTGAAAAACATTATTTAATTACTATTTTTTATGCTTGTTTTTAATCCTGGTTATTTAACAATAAATCTAAATTTTGAGGTTAGCATTTTTCATGATAGATACTGCCACGCTTTGGGACAAATGCTTAGATGACTTGCGCTATAACGTTAAAGATAATGTCTTTACTATGTGGTTGAGACCTTTATCCGTACATCAAGAAGCTCAAACTTTAGTCATCCGTGCGCCCAACGATTACTTCGTTTCTTACATAAGAAAGAATCACTTAGCGGATATTCAGCAATTAGTGACTAAACACAGTCAAGGGAGCATTGAGGAAGTCATTGTTCGAGTAGACAACACTAGTCATAGTGAAAGTATTAGTCGCGATGCTGATGATAGTGTAAATAATATCGAAGATAATCCTTTCAATGTTTTCAATGCCTCAGGCTCACTATTTCCAAATGATGAGCACTCCCCTACCCTAGCGTCAGCAAATAATAACAGCGTAAATCCTAGTATCAATGCGCAAATGAGCAGTGCGCACTCCGCACTTATTGACTCTGCTGATACTAAGTCGTTAAGTTATCTGAACCCTGATTTTACCTTCGAAACCTTTGTCACTGGTAAGTCTAATAACTTAGCGTACAAAGCTTGTTATGAGCTTACTAAGCCACAATCAAAAAATCGTCACAATCCGTTATTTATATACGGCCCATCAGGTTTGGGAAAAACTCATTTAATGCATTCTGTAGCTCAACGCTATTTAAAAAATAATAGAAGTTTTTATTATTTCACTTCTGAAAAATTTATTAATCAATTAGTTTATTCATTAAGAAATAATAAAATAGAAGATTTTAAAAAGAAAATAAAAAAAGTGGATTTACTCATTGTTGATGATATTCATGTTCTTGCAGGTAAGACCAAAAGCAGTAATGAGTTTTTAACTTTATTTGCTGATTTTACTAGTGGTGACAAGCAACTTATTTTGGCCTCAGATCGACATCCTTCACAAATGACTGAGTTTGATGAGCGCTTTCGTTCGCGCTTTTCTTGGGGTTTAACCGTGGCTGTTGAGCCTCCTGAGATTGATACTCGGGTACAGATTCTACAAAAGAAGGCTGCCTCCTACGGTATGGTGTTACCAAAAGAATGCGCTCTATTCATAGCTCAGAATGTGGTTTCGAATGTTAGACGCCTAGAAGGTGCATTGAACCAAGTATTTGCTAATGCTAATTTGACTGGCGCACCTATTACTTTAGAGATGGTGCAGTATGCTCTAAAAGATATTGTCGCTATGCGGGTACAAGCCGTCAATATGGACAATATCCGTAAAGTAGTTGCTGAGTATTACGATATAACGGTAAAAGACTTAATGGGTCGTAAACGTACGCGTACTATTGCTAGGCCAAGACAGATAGCAATGGCACTATCACGTGAGTTAACGGGTGACAGTTACCCAGATATTGGCCAATCTTTTGGTGGACGAGATCATACTACGGTGATGCATGGCTGTGATAAAGTTGCACAGTTAAGAGCAGAAGATCCTACTGTTGATAAAGACTATAAGGCCCTAGCGATGATGCTCCAAGCTGGATAGCCTCAGTATTTTGCCATTCTAATAGTCACTAATAGTGGTTAGTTCCGCTATGTTGTAGCGGCTATTTATGGTTTATAATGATTAGTAATATTATTAACAAAACGTGCTATACCTCTAAAAAAACTAACAATACCACGTTAAATAAATGTCCTTTACTTAAGAGTATCTAGCATGCAATTATCAATTAACAGAGAATCGTTACTAAAAGCCATTAACTTGATAGCCAAGGCCGCCGATAAGCGTCACAATATGGTGATCTTGGGCAATATAAAGCTGCAACTGTCTGATTCTCAACTGATTTTGACCGCATCTGATTTAGAAGTAGAGCTAACGTCAACCCTTAAATTGCCAGCAGGTGCTTGTATTGAAGCTGGTGCAACTACTTTACCGGCGATAAAGCTAAAGGATATTTGTAGATCGTTACCTGCGCAAGCACAGATCAACCTTGCTAGCCAAGAAAACGAGCGCTGTCTATTAACTAGCGGCAAAAGTCGTTTCACTTTAGGTACTTTACCGAGTGAAGACTACCCAAGTTTGGGTAATCCTGAAAGTATCACCCCTTTGACTATCAGTCGCAATCGTCTGACTGATCTTATTCACAAAACTCAGTTTGCGATGGCTATTCAAGATGTGCGTTACTATTTAACAGGGATGTTATTTGACGTTTCACAGCAGCAACTAACTACAGTCGCTACTGATGGGCATCGATTGGCATTGGCGCGCACCGTTATTGATATCAGCGCTGATTTAAATATGCAGGCTATCTTGCCGCGTAAAGCCGTCATTGAGCTTGAGCGATTGGCGACTGAGCTAGGTAAAATGCTTGGCGACCAAGACAACGTAGTGACTTTAAGTTTTGGCCGTGAGTTTTTACAAGTGAGTCTACCTTTTGGTGAGGTAGATAGTACTGGGCAAATCAGTCAAGACTTGATGGTGACTTTTACCGCTCGTCTTATCGATGGTAAGTTCCCTGATTATCGCCGAGTAATGCCAAGCAACACTGACAAACTGGCTTTATTTAATCAAGAGAAAATGACTGATGTGCTGCGCCGAGTCGCTATCTTGAGTAATGAGAAGTCGCGCGGCGTAGTATTTAATTTTGCTAGTGATGGCATGGTAGAAGTACGAGCTAATAACGCTGAGCAAGATGAGGCGGTTGAGATGATCCAAGCCAAATATCAAGGCGAACCAATGGAGCTGTCCTTTAATGCTGCTTACCTGCAGGACGTATTGGGCGTTATTCAAGGCGATTTACAAATGCATATGAGCCAGTCTAATGCTTCAGTATTAGTCAATCAGCTCAACGATGAATTCCATCAGTATGTCATTATGCCAATGCGTATATAGTAGGGCAGTAGCCTGTAGTTGCTGATCTTAAACGCTGCTAATCTCAAGTATTAATAATCTTAAGCTTCGATAAACAGGCGGTTTATTGAAAGTTAGTAGATTGGCAGTGGTTAAGTTTACTCTGTAGTAATGACCCTAATCGTGGTCTCATTCTCTAGCTGCTGATCGATAAAAACAGGCGTAAAAGCACTATGATTGGACGTCTACAAGTCTCACATCTGCGTAACATCAACCAAATAGATATGCAGACAGCCAAATGCAATGTCATTATTGGCGTTAATGGTAGTGGCAAGACCTCCTTATTAGAATCTATATTCTTATTATCGCGTGGTAAAAGCTTCCGTCATCATCAACCCAAACGCTATATCCAGCATCATCAGCCAGCGGTGACGGTTCATGCTCATCTCACTGATGGCAGCACGGTTGCTATCCAAAAGCAAAGCGACGCCAGTACGCTATTGCGCCTGAATCAAACTACCGTCTACAACCAAAGTATCCTTACCGAACAGCTACCTACGTTACTAATAGATCCCTCGACTATGGATATGCTAGAGCAGGGTAGTGCTAGCCGTCGTCAGCTATTAGATTGGTTAGTGTTTCACATGAAACAAGGGTTTCATCCCCAGTGGGTGGCTTATCAACGCTTACTAAAGCAACGTAATACTCTGCTGAAACAAGCTAAAAGCTTGTCGCAAAACCAGCTGGCTGAGCTAAAGTCTTGGGATCAAGGCTTAGCCAATCATGCAGCGCTAATTGATCATTATCGTCAGCATATCTTTACAGCCTGGCAGCCCTATTTTGCCGCTAGTATCGCTCAGCTACTACCAGCTTATGCCCAGCAACTAAGCTTGAGTTATACGGCTGGATACGATACTAGTATTGCTCTTGATCTGCAGTTGAGTGAGCGTCTAACCCAAGATTTGCAATTAGGCTATACTCGTATTGGCAGTCATCGCGCAGATGTTCATGTGCATTGGCGTTCAGATAATAGCAAGCAAGCGCTTGATGAGATAAGCGCTGTTTCGTCGACAACTGATCTTAGGGTCAGCACTGACATTGACACAATAAATAGCGATATTGAGCAGAGCATTGACCCTGATTTTTCTAAGTCAGCCGCTAAAACTTCAGCACAGCCTATCCTCAAGGAGCAAGCCGCTAACGTCTTATCACGTGGTGAAAAAAAACTACTGATCACAGCGTTACGACTGTCACAGCTACCGCTATTACTAGATAATGATAAAGCCATAGCTAGTAGCGACAAACAGGGCAGTATTGAGGCTAGCATGACGCCAGTAGTGCTATTGGATGATATAACCGCAGAGTTGGATAGTAGGGCGTTGGAGATCTTATTAGCGACCTTAGCAACGCTGCCTTGCCAAGTATTTATAACTAGTCTAACTGCTGATATCTTACCTATGATCGATAAATATTGGCCAACTTCTAAAGTGTTTCACATGAAACAAGGTGAGCTCAATGATTATTAGCTTAGTGGTTATTGGTTTAATAATTATTGGTTTAGTGATTATTAATCTAGCTACTTACTTAGTTCAGCGATTTAACTAGTCAGCTAGATGATCTAGCTGGCTGACGCCACTAACTCATTAAGCCTGTGCTAATCTTGGCTTAACCTAGACTTTTCCTTACTACCACTTACCTACTTAAAAACTCCTAGACAACCTCAACATATTCGATTAAGCCTATATTTATAAAAACACTAGCAAACAGTGACTTAGAGACAAAAAAATGCTAAAATAAGGCTTTATTTTTGTCCTATTTTCAGCAATTTATCTTATAGTTTTGACTAAGGTTTTAGTAGCGTATTTAAATTACTAAGTGATTGATAATACTAGGTTTTATTTCGTGATATGTCTCTTGATACTGTCTATAAATATATCGAGGTATTCTCACTAAAGTATGCACAATAATAACATTGTGTTTTTACGCTTTTATATCCTTTCGTTACCTCTTAATTAGAGGTATCTAATAAACATCGCAGCGTTATGCTGAGTCTAAGATAACCTCATGATGTTCGCCGTAGTGGCGAGCAGGTGATGGATAGCTGATTACGGCTTGATTAAGGAATGCACATGAGTGAGTCATCATCTATCGATAATGAGCAAGTAAATACCGATAGTACCGTTCAGACTATCGCCCCTGAAAGCAACCCCTCCGATTATAGCTCCAAAGACATTCGAGTCTTGCGTGGACTTGAGGCGGTACGTGTGCGTCCGGGTATGTATATCGGTGATACCGATGACGGTACCGGCCTGCATCACATGGTTTTTGAAGTGGTGGACAACTCTATCGATGAGGCACTCGCTGGTCATTGCGATCAGATTGACATCATCATTCATGAAGATGAGTCGGTCAGTGTCAGTGATAACGGTCGCGGTGTGCCAGTAGATATCCATCCTGAGGAAGGCGTATCAGCTGCCCAGGTCATTATGACTGTCCTCCATGCGGGTGGAAAGTTCGATGATAATAGCTATAAAGTTTCAGGCGGCCTACACGGTGTAGGGGTGTCAGTAGTCAATGCTTTATCCAAAACTCTAGAGATGAATATCTGGCGTGAAGGCTATCATTATAATCAGACTTATACTGATGGGGTACCAGATGGCGATATTCAACAAATGGAAGCCACCGACAGAACGGGTACTCAGATTCGATTTTATCCGAGTACCGATGTGTTCACTGGCACCATTTTTGAGTACGATATTTTAGCTAAGCGCTTGCGTGAGTTATCTTTCTTAAACTCAGGTGTGCGTATCGTGCTAACTGATGAGCGCATCGATAAGCGTCATGAATTTGAGCATAAAGGTGGTTTATCTGAGTTCGTCAGCTATATCAATGCTGGTAAAGATAATGTTAATGAAATATTCCATTTCAACAGTGAGCAAGATGACGGCATTAGTGTCGAAGTCGCGTTACAGTGGACTGATACTTACAACGAAAAAGTACTGTGTTTCACCAACAACATTCCACAACGTGATGGTGGTACGCATCTATCTGGTTTTCGCTCAGCATTGACGCGTTGCTTGAACACTTATATGGATCGTGAAAACTTATTCAAAAAAGAAAAAGTAGTTGCCACAGGTGATGATGCTCGTGAAGGTTTGACTGCTATTGTTTCGGTGAAGGTTCCTGATCCTAAGTTCTCTAGCCAAACTAAAGATAAGCTAGTATCGAGCGAGGTTAAATCTGCTGTTGAATCGGCAATGCATGATAAGTTTAACGACTATCTGCAAGAGAACCCAGGCGCCTCTAAAGCTATCGCTGGTAAAATTATCGATGCGGCGCGAGCTCGTGATGCGGCTCGTAAAGCGCGTGAAATGACCCGTCGTAAGACTACCTTAGATATCGCTGGTCTACCAGGTAAATTGGCGGATTGCCAAGAAAAAGATCCTGCATTATCAGAGCTTTATATTGTGGAAGGGGACTCTGCTGGCGGTTCAGCTAAGCAAGGTCGTAGTCGTAAAACTCAGGCAATCCTACCGCTAAAGGGTAAGATTCTTAACGTTGAGCGTGCCCGTTTCGATAAAATGCTGTCCTCGGCTGAGGTTGGTAACTTAATCACTGCTTTAGGTTGTGGTATCGGTCCTGACGAGTACAATCCTGATAAAGCCCGCTATCATAAAATCATTATCATGACTGATGCGGACGTGGATGGCTCACACATTAGAACTTTGCTATTGACCTTTTTCTTCCGTCAAACGCCTGAGTTGATCGAGCGTGGTTATATTTATATCGCCCAGCCACCGCTTTATAAAGTTAAGAAAGGCCGTCAAGAATTATACTTAAAAGACGATGAAGCATTAAAAGCCTATCTATTGTCGTCGACTATTGATAATACTAGATTGCATATTAGTTTGGATGCACCTGCTATCACAGGCCAAGCACTAGAGACGCTGCTAAACGATTATAACCAAACTCAGCTGATCAAAGCACGTCTGCAAATTCGTTATCCAGCAGTATTGTTAGATGCATTGACTCATACGCCAAAACTTAGCACTGATATGACTTATGATCTGTCAGCCATGCAAGCATGGAAAGACTCGTTGCAGCTGCAATTAGATCGTTTTGGTAGCGATCTAAATCCTGAGATTGAGTTGATTGACATTCATGCGCCAGTGTCGGCGACTATGGATGCGGTGACTGCTGACTTACTAGGTATGAAGCCAAAAGCGCCAGCGCAACCTGCACTTATAGGGGATTCTGAAGCTAGTATCGTTGGTGAATCTATATCTAGTACTGAAGCGTTGTCGAAGAAGCCACAGTGGCTACCACGCATAACCGTCTATGTGCATCAACTAGCTCATAATTACCTGCTAGATGCTAGCTTTATCAACTCTGGTGAGTATAGCAAGTTGCTACGTTTATCAAGTGAGTGGAATACTTTGCTTGAAGAGAGTGCCTTTATCCGTCGTGATGCTAGTACTGGTATCAACAAAGATATCCCGGTACGTGACTTTGATTATCTCTGGCAGCAAATGATGTTAGATGCGCGTCGTGGCTTATCTGTCCAGCGTTATAAAGGTCTAGGTGAGATGAACGCCGATCAACTATGGGATACTACTATGGATCCTGAGAATCGTCATATGCTACGCGTCACTATCGAAGATGCTATCGCAGCTGACCATATGTTCACTTGCTTGATGGGTGATGATGTCGAGCCGCGCCGTATCTTTATCGAAGAGAACGCTTTGACGGTATCTAACTTAGATATATAATGGATAGCTATAAAGCTCGAAGAGTCTCTTAATAATAAAAAGCCATCTTGTTCGCAAGGTGGCTTTTTGTTTCACATGAAACACTATAATAATAACTTGTCCCGCTAGTTGCTTTAAAATAACCTATGCAGATGGCAATAATGCGCTGCTAGTAATAACTTTTTAGTTGCTACCCCCTATTGATAGTCGCTAAACAGCTGAGCTTAGTAGTACTTCTTTATGGTTAAAAGCTATAGTAGATGACAAATAGAATAGATACATCACTTTATAATGCGAGACTATGGTGAGTTTTTTTGGCTTGCTGTGCCTAGGCTGACAGAGGCTACAAAAACTGATCTCAATCTCGCTGTAGAGTTTTTATAATGAACTGACTATATCAAATAAGTTATTAAACAAGCTATCAACGACATTGTGGACAACTAGTAGGGGCTCTATCATGCTAAATTTGCAACAAAAGCACTGTCTAGCGCAACTTCCTAAAGCAACTTTGGTCAATTTTATCGCTGAAGTGCAAGGGGTAGATAAGTTATTGGATAAAAAGATAGAGCGGCTATTATTACAGTCGGATAAACCCAAGCTAATAAAGAAGCTGACTACTACTTTAAAAGGGCTTAACAGACGACATAAATATATAGATCATTGGAAAGTCAGTGAGTTTGCCACCGAGCTGCAGTATCTAGCCATTGACATTATGAGTCTCTATCCAGAGCAAGCTGAGACTTGTCTACAGCTACTAGAGTTATTTATTGAATCGAGTAATACGAGCTTGCAGCGTTGTGATGATGCTAGTGGTGAAATAGGAGAGATATATAGCAATCTGGCGCAGAGTTGGCTGATGGTTGCTAGGGATTGTTATAACCAACAAAAACAGATTTTGCCAGTCGATGAGCAAGATATTCTGAGTCAAGCATGGCAAACAAAGGTCAAAAATTTAATCGACGATAACGATTACGGCTTTAAAGATGCGCTAATGGCAGGGCTTAAGCAGCTGTTATCAGAGTTGGAAATACGAGGAATAATCGACGACTATCTACACTACTATCAAAGTTTATTTACGGAAAACAAGGGTAAAGGCAGTGCTGAGAATACTATCAACACTGCAGCTAATCCGCGAATACCACTATCTTATGGTCATGATCGAGCTAACCATCAAGAAAAGCTAAAGACCGAAACGGCTCTATTAGGGGTAGCTCAAGCTTTGGGAGATGTGGCATTATTTATAGCAGTTTATCGGACTATCTATCCTCAGCAACCTTTGAGCCCGCAACAACTAAATGGGCTAGTTAGCTTTATGATAGATCATCAAGCCTATGAGCTAGCCCTAGAGTATCTAAACCATGACTGGCAGAGTAAGGCTCAGCAAGATGCGATAAAACGTTTGGACTGGCTGAGCCAAATATATCAACAGCAAGGTGACAGTAAGGCGCAACTAAAAGTGCTTGGCGAAGTATTCGAGTTGCAGTCGTCTGCTAAAAGGCTACAGGCCATCATGGCTATAGCTAGCCCAGCCGAGCAAGCAGGCTGGCGCAAAAAAGCTTATAAGCTGGCTGAGGATCAACAAGATATCATAACGGCAATTTTGCTGTTACTAGAAATAGGGGAGATCAAGCTAGCTAATCAAGTAGCAATTACTCGTCATCATGAGTTTGCAGACATCCATTATGAAACCTTGACCCAGCTGTTAAAGGGCTTGCCAGAAGACACGGCTATCATTCAAATGATTATCTATCGCAGCTTAATCGATGATATTTTGACTAATGATCGCAGTAGAGCTTACGGTTATGCTGCCCGCTATTACAAGCGCTTATCGCCTTTAGATAGCACTATTAATAAATCTACAGATGGTTATAATAGTCTCGCTACCCATCAGAAATATACTGAGCTGTTAAGTCAAAAGTATAATGAAAGAAGTGATTTTTGGCAGCGAATAAGTGATTAGCTGGTGATTTTTTCGGTCAAGTAAGCTTTTAGGCTTGTCGAGCTTCAGGCTTGTAAATAGCTCTCTTTCTAAAAATATATCTCTTTAAAAGTAGCGCCTTCTACAGGGATAGGCTTCTAAAAATCTCAACTAGTGACGAATACTCGTTCACTATATAAAGTCATTTTAATGTTTCACATGAAACCTTATTGACGAGAGTTCTCTAGTAAAGCTTAAGCAGTTCACCCAGCAACATAACAACTCTTAATTAATAAGTGACTAGTAATATGATCGAAGTAATTTTACTCGCTATTGCTTTAGCGATGGATGCCTTTGCCGTAGCTATAGGACTAGGTGCAAAATCACCAAAGCAAACTCAGTCTTATATTTTGCGCTTAGCGCTTATTTCAGCCTTATACTTTGGTATTGCTCAAGGCGTTATGCCCCTCATTGGTTATTTACTAGGGGCGGCATTATTAGGCTGGCTAGCCTCGGCTGCTCCTTGGATAGGTGGTTTTATCCTAATTGCTCTAGGTGGTAAAATGCTGTATGAAGCCTTAAAACCTGATGATCAAGAGGCTATAGACGATGCTCATAGCCTTGAAGGTAGCGTTAGCTATAGTAATAATAAGCAAATGCTTAGCGTGATCAATCATCGCACTATGTTTACTTTAGCCATCGCTACTAGTATTGATGCTATGGCAGCGGGCTTCACCCTGAATCTATTGGCACTCAATGCTTGGTTGTCTTGTCTAATAATAGCGCTAGTCACCGCTGGGTTTAGCTGGTTTGGAGTTTATCTAGGTAAGCGCTCTGGCACTTGGCTAGAAGATAAAGCAGAGATATTAGGTGGGGTAGTGCTTATCGCTATCGGGTTCAAAGTAATGTTATTTAGCTAGCTTAGCACTATGGATAATAGCGTAACTAATAGTATAAACAGTGCCATAAAAAGTGTTATAAATAGCGCCATAAAAAACACCGTCTTGACATTCAAGACGGTGTTTTTGTTTCACGTGAAACTACTTTTAATAAGGATTTATCATAAACTATCAATCCTATTAATAACAACAGTAGCAATACCAGTAGCAACAGTACTAGCAAGGATAAATAGCAAAGTTAGTGTTTCATGTGAAACCTTTTTATGAATAATTAGCACCGATTATCAGTACCGATTATTAATACTGATCATCAATACTAAGTTTAACTATTACTCGTCATCGCTATTAAAGCGCCATGCCAATATGCGCGTGTTCTTTTGACCTTGGCTCATCTCAATAATGCGTGCTTGAGCAACATTAAGCTGACTTAGTAACAGCTGCAAGGGCTTAACGTTTTCAGACTTAGAAACCAAAGTAGTAAACCAGCCAACATGCTCAGCAAAGCTCTGACTCTCTTTGGCCATATTAGTCAAAAAGGTAATCTCGCCACCTTCACTCCACAGCTCTTTGTGCTGACCGCCGAAGTTCAGGTTTTGTGCTGCATTGCCTGATTTGCTTGAGCTACGACTGACCTGTTCGTTTTCGTTTTTACCACGATGTCTTTGCAAGTTATGTTGCTTACGGCTATTGGCTTCTACCGCTTCTTCCATTGAAGCATGGAAAGGAGGGTTGCAAACTACTAAGTCAAAGTAATCTTGGCGACCAATAATACCAGCGAATAACTTCTTAGGATTAGGCTGCAGTTTAACTTTCACTGCGCCTTTTAACTTAGGATTAGTCTCACAAATAAGCGCAGCAGTATTTACTGATATAGGGTCGATATCACTAGCCGTGAAGCGCCAGCCGTAGCTTTGGCTACCAACAATAGGATAGATAGCACTAGCACCAGTACCGATATCGAGCACATGAATCTGCTTGCCTGTTGGCGGGGTATTGTCTTCATTAATATGCGTGGTCTGCGCTAATAAGTCGGCGACATAGTGAATATAGTCGGCACGACCTGGGATAGGCGGACACAGATAACCTTCTGGAATATCCCAAAACTTAACGCCATAAAAATTCGCTAATAGTGCTCTATTTAGGGTACGTACTGCTTGATGATCCGAGAAGTTAATCGTCGGCTCGCCATTAGGGTTGGTGATGGTATGGTCAGCTAACTCAGGTAAAGCACGAGTTAAAGCGTCAAAGTCATAGCGACCTTGATGCGCATTACGCGGATGTAGCTGGCCTAGTTTTTTGATTGAGGCTGGAGATCTATTTCTGTGTGGAGTTCTCATAGTAACGGGCTTACGATATAGGGAGATAACGAGCAAGTGTAGCAGATTTAGCGCCAAACTACGCAGATATCGTGAGCTTATAGAGGTGAATGCTGTACACAATTAAGCCACTTGCGTTGTGCTGCGGGGCTAGCTATATTAAAACTAGATTTATCAAGAGCAGAGCAGATCGCTAACCGCTTTGTACAGCACAATAATAAACTCTCAAGGACGATAATATGACTACGGTAAACGAGCGCATCAGTTATGAAGTGCAAGATCACATCTGTTTGATTGGCTTTAATCGTGCTGATAAACGCAATGCCTTCGATAGCCATATGATTGCGCAGTTGTCTGAAGCATTGACCCGCTATGACCATGATAGCGAGCTGCGCTGTGCCTTAATCTTCGCTCATGGTGAGCATTTCACTGCTGGTCTTGATCTGATGGAGCTGCAAGATAAGCTAGATAAAGGGGTGTTTGAATTCGCTGATGACCAAGTCGATCCGTGGGGTATTAGTGGCAAATTACGTACTAAACCTATCGTCGTCGCGGTACAAGGGACTTGCTTTACCGCGGGCATCGAGCTGATGCTCAATAGCGATGTGGTGATCGCCAGTGACAACTGCAACTTTGCCCAAATGGAAGTTCAGCGTGGCATTATGCCTTTTGGTGGCGCAACCGTACGCTTTGTAGCGGCTGCTGGCTGGCAAAAAGCCATGCCGTATCTATTAACGGGCAAGCCCTTTAATGCGCAGACCGCTGATAAGCTTAATCTGGTCAGTGAGGTGGTGGCTAATGGTGAAGAATATGAGCGTGCACTGACTATAGCAAAAGAGATTTGCCAGTCGGCACCGCTTGGCGTGCAAGCATTACTATCTTCAGCGCAAGATGCCAGTCGTAATGGCGCTGCGGCGGCTATGGCCAATATCCATAGCTTTTTACCGCCATTGTTTCACTCTGAGGATGCTAAGGAAGGGGTTATGGCTATGGTTGAGCGGCGTCAGGCTGAGTTTGTTGGGAAATAAATGGTAAGTTTTTCTGATAGTAAATTATTTGGAAAAATACCGTTGAATTAAGAATAAACTCTTACCTAGCTGGTTGATTTTATAAGGGTATTTTCATGGCTTTTATTTGTAAAATAACAAATAAGATTGATGATGTTAGGAAACGATTAATCTTTAAGGGTGGTAAAAACAATTTCTCTTTAACATTTGCTCAATTGGTAGGCTATGAAGTTTTTAAGACTGGTATTGATATCAGCGCTAATGCAGGCAATACTAAAATGTTGAAAATAACCGATAGTTTTGATCCTGATACATTAGAGCTTTTGATAAATATCGCGATCACAAGATGATAGATAGTTTAAGTTAAGAATATAAATATCTACAAATAAAGTGTTTAAATATTAAGGGGAATTTATGTTTTCATCGCGACTCTCTTCAGCTTCTCTTATGGTATCTGCTACTTTGATGACCGTTTTATTCACCGGCTGCCAGTCAAAGCCATCGTCACAATCAATATCATTATTAGTACCTAAATCAGTCAACCAGACGCAGTCGTCATTAGCTAGTAAGGTTATGGTCACTAGTGAGAACTCAACTTCTGAGCTTAGCCAAATTAAAGCAAAAGCGCAATCGGGAGATAAGGAGGCAGAATATGATCTTGCTCATATGTATTTTAATGGGATAGAGGTAGAAAGGGATTACGAAGCGGCATTTAAGTGGTTTGAAGCCTCTGCGCGGCAAGACTATGAATATGCACAAGAGATGATGGCACTAATATACTATAGTGGCTATGGCGTTCCCCAAGACTATAGTAAGGCGAAACAATGGTTAGACCTACTAATTAATAAAGATAATGCAAAAGCGCAAAACTTATTAGCCACTATGTACACTTATGGGCAAGGGGTTGAGCAAGACCATCAAAAAGCGGTAATGTTGTTACGACTGGCAGCGGAGCAAAGTTATAAAGAAGCACAGTTTAACCTTGGGCTAGCGTATGAAAAGGGTCGTGGAGTTGAACAAGATTATGAGCAAGCCTTTTATTGGTATTATGAAGCTGCAAAGCAAAGCTTTCCCCCAGCATCTGCTAAAGTCATTCAATTCAACCAGCGTCAATCAGCTGATAAACCTATTACCGATAAGAAATCCGTGGAAATATTAGCGATGGAAGGCAATGCCAAAGCGCAAACTGATCTAGCTGGGACTTTTAAACGTACTGAAAATAATAATGCGATGGCGATATTTTGGTATCAAAAAGCAGCAGAACAGGGCTTTATGGAGGCTCAATATCATCTAGGGCTGCTATATCATCAGGATGATACTCAACCACATGATTATAGCAAGGCGAAGTATTGGTATAACCTTGCTTGTCAAAGTGGTCATCAAACTGCCTGTCAACAGTTAGCTACCCTAAAAACTTTAAAAAAATAATCCTGTTCTGTCTATATACAGCAGAATTTATTTTCAAACGATGTGGTAGCGTGTGGTGCAACGGAGTGGAACCCATAGATAACTAGTATAAATCCTTGAGTCGGTTTAGCCTTGGCACTAGAAAAGTTAAAAAGCGGCACTGAAATTTGAGTCTTGAGGTATGCTGCAAGCACAGAAATATTCACAGACTCTCTTATGCTGGCAAATTATGGTTATTGCATAGCAAGCTGTTGGGGGTCGCAAGCTCCGCCAACCTACTATATCTAGGTTTTAGTTTTAATGCATTGTTGGTGCTATAAGGTTAGCTCTACCGTAGGCTGGCGCTTTTAGCCCAGCGCTGTTATTTATATTATTTAGCATGACTTATCAGCTGTTAGCTAAACTGATGTTCATCACCTAAAACAGTGTTTTTGCCTAGCTGTTGCTGGGCTAAAGCCACAGCCTACAAAGTCCACAAAGAATCTGCTAAATTTTAATATATCTACAAAGGTTGCTTTAAAAAGCGGTTTAGCCCTGACAGTAGCGGCTATCCTGCTGACGACAATGGTGATGCGAGACTGTGGCTGGAAGGGGTGTCGAGGTAACAGCAACGCTACCAGCTACTTTAGTCCGCACGCCATTGGCTAAGCAGATAATAGCAGATGGCAGGATTAGATACTATATCCTCACCCCAAATCTATAGTACCCGCACATAAATGACCTCTTTAGTTATTCCATAACACCTCTACGTAACCCCAACAAAGCCACTGGTAATCAGCGTAGTCATCCTATACCCTAAACTATCATTTTGCTTTATAGGTTTATCCTATAAACCTGTTTAAACTTGCGCCTGTAATCAGCTAAAACCCTCCGCTAAGAGAACACTTATGTTGTACAACTTTGATGAGATAATCGACCGACGTAATACCGGATCGCTGAAATGGCACTATAGCGATGACACTATTGCGCTATGGGTGGCGGATATGGATTTTAGAGCGGCGCAGCCCATTCTAAAGACCATTGAACAAGTGGGGCAGCATGGCGTATTAGGCTACACTAAGCCCACTGCAGCGTTATACGAGTCAATTATTAACTGGCATGGCAATCGTTATGGGTTAGCACTGGATAAACAGCACATTCTGTTTTCTCCCGGTGTGATACCGAGTTTGGTATTGATGATGAGGATATTCACTGAGGTAGGGGACGCCGTGCTAGTGAATGACCCTATCTACGCACCTTTTATGACTAAAGTTGGCGATAACGGGCGACAGCTTATCCTCTCTGCCCTAAAAGAAGGAGAAGGACGCTATCAGCTAGACTTGGCTGATATCGAAGCTAAGATAGTGGCGCATAAAGTGAAGCTTTTTCTGCTATGTAATCCGCATAACCCAGGCGGACGGGTATGGACAGTAGATGAGCTTGAGTCGCTGCTTTTGATTTGCAAAAAGCACGATGTAGCGATTGTTAGTGACGAGATTCATCAAGATTTGACCTTGAGCGGTCATGAGTTTATACCGTTTTTAGGCCTAGCAAAAGACTACGAGCACAAAGTAGTGAGCATCACCTCAATGACTAAAACTTTTAATGTGGCCGGCATTAAAGGCTCAATGATCTTTGCTAAAGACGAGGCCTTAATTGAAAAAATCAGCCAACAGCAGCGCTTAAGTGACGAGCATGATCTGAATCTATTTGCTTATGAGGTTATGCGGAGCGCTTATGAGCAAGGCGATGAGTGGTTGGCGCAGGCGTTGACGTATATTGAAGCCAATATTAACTTAGTCTGTGATTTTTTAGCGCAGCATCTGCCTGATATTAGAGTTATGCGCCCAGAGGCCTCCTATCTAATATGGCTCGATTGCTCAGCGTATGATCAGGACGATCAGACTCTTTATGACCAGCTTCGCGCTGCGAGAGTCGAGCTCAGTGCAGGTATCCAATACGGTAATGAGGGGCAGTTTAAAATGCGCCTTAATGTAGCTTGCCCTCAAGCGCTGCTGATAGAGGGTCTAAATCGTATTCATGCTGCCTTTAATGACATAAAATCTTAATCAGGCAGATAAGACTTTCATACTGATTGCCCATTACTTAATACTGCTTCGGCTACTAGCAAAAACCCTGCAAGTGCAGGGTTTCTATTAATTTTGGCTAGTTTTATCGAGATTAGTTATATCCAGTTAACCCCATCTACCTAAACATTAGGGATTAACTAGATGTCTATCAGCTACTTACCAAGCAAAAGTTACGCCACCACGTGCGCCTACTTTCCCGGTATCAAGACCAACTCCTGCACCCGCTGAGATAGTCATGCTATCGCTAAGTCTACCAGCAAACGAGGTGCTCAGTGCTGAGCTACTATTATAATAACCTGTACCGAAAGACATAGCATAGCGCTTCCCTGAAGGAATAACTGGAGTCTCTAACGACAGCGCCATAGCGATCCCATCTTCGGCTTCATCTAAACGATCTGATTGACGGTTGTATTCACTGCGTAAATCACTTATTTGTCTAGTGTTACTAGCGGTAGCTGCCCCAAAGTTTGCAACTTGCGCATTAGTATTGGCTAACTGATTGGCAGTCGCTAATGACTGTACAGTAACGCTAGTCCCTAAAGTGCCGTTAGCATCGGTAGTTACTATATTAGTACTGCCTGCTTGTGAGGCGGTACTCGCTTGTAGTTGACCTGCACCACCAAGAGCAATCTGGTTATCACTACCAGCTGCTGCTTGGTTGCCGATAGCGATACTGTTTAAACCGCCAGCATTTGCCGCTTCCCCTACTGCTGTTGAACGTACACCAGTTGCTGATGCCAAGTGTCCAAAGGCTTGAGCGCGTTCAGCCGTTGCTTTTGACTGCCACCCAATCGCTGTAGTTCCTGCGCCAGTTGCTACTGATTCGCCGCCTACTGCAGTAGTTGATTTTCCTGTTGCATTAGCCGTATCCCCTATAGCCAATGCATCAGTGCCATTTGCATTAGCTAAAAAGCCAATAGCAGTGCTATTTTCGCTGGCTGCGGTTGAATTGCTACCTATAGCAATTGAATTGGCATTCGAGGCATTAGCACGCGAGCCTAATGCTGCTGAATTTTCTCCAGCTGCCGCCACACTACCGACTGCTGTACTACTACCACCAGTTGCTGCTGCTGAATCACCAACTGCTGTTGAACCCAAGCCAGATGCGATTGATCTAGATCCATAAGCCGCGCTAAATGCGTTAGAAGCTTGAGATGAAACACCTGTTGCTGTTGCAAAAATATTTGATGCGCTTGATTCAGCTCCTAAAGCAACTGAGCTACCAGCTGATGCTTTAGCGTTTTCACCTATAGCAGTTGATTGCTGACCTGAAGCGCTTGACATACTGCCAACAGAAACCGCTCCACTAGCGCCAAAACCAGTAGTAGCTTTGTTACCAATTGCCACAGTATTATCGGCGAAAGAGCCAGAATCTGCTTGGTTACCGATGGCGACTGCATTTTCACCCGATGCAACTGCCGCTTCCCCTACAGCGGTAGATCGTACACCACTAGCATTGGCTAAATGACCAAAAGCTTGTGCTCGCTCAGCACTGGCAGTTGACTGCCAACCTACGGCAGTCGCACCTGCTTGAGTGGCTTGGGCTTGCGCACCGATAGCAGTTGAAGATGTGCCAGAGGCGGTAGTTTTACGTGCACCACTTCGGTCTCCTCCTATAGCCACGCCATCCTCTCCTGAAGCAACGGCAGTATTACCAATCGCAACAGCGTTAGTACCTGAAGCAACAGCATCTTCAGCACCAGCAAAACTTTGAGCACCTGATGCAGTAGTTTGATGACCAACTGCCGTAGCCATAGCGCCAGAAGCCTGAGCCTGCCAGCCCAAAGCGGTTGCTCCTGGAGTGTTCGCTAGACTCTCGCCACCAATTGCCGTGGTCGAATTACCTAAAGCCTGCGCACCTGCACGCGAACCGTTTTCAGATACACCGCCACCAAGTGCCACAGCGTCAATACCATCAGCCTGTGAGTTAGCGCCAATCGAAATAGAGTTTTCGAAAGAGGCAAAAGCAGTATTACCTATCGCCAAGGCATTTTCAGCCGCCGCAAAGGAGTTTTGACCTACTGCAGTGGCGTTATCAGCAAAGGCGCTAGTGTTCGGACCACAAGCCAAAGCATCTGTTCCAAAGCTGGTTGCTCCCCCTGAATCGCCACTTGCCAGTTGACACTCAGCTGCCATCACGGTGGAGCTGCTAAAAGAAATGGCAGCGATTGCTAGTGAAAGTGCGCTGATTTTGAGTGCTGAGCCTGATAGAAATTCCATTTTCATTATCGTTCATCCTTTTTAAAGGTATTAGGCACTTTAGTCGATTCGGCTAAAGGCTGATAGAGGTCAGAGCACTTGAAGTAACAGCATAATGGTCAGCTGGTACTGTTAAACTTGCCTTAACACTTTAGCACTATTGTGTAGTTAGATTCGACTATTATTTTACTACTATTTGCAAAAATTACATTTAAATCAATAGCTAAAAGTTATTTACTACAAGCGGTTATTGTTCAAAGCCTTTATTTCTAAGTAACCATGAAAGGTATAATTAAAACAATCATAAAAATAGTCATTATTAATTATCATACCAACCGCCATTACTACCCCGAAACTTGTTAAAATAGGCCACCAATTTTATCTATTGATGGACATCTATTTATGACCACTGCCACTACGCCTAATGCTGCCACACCTACCATTAAAGAAGACCGCATCCTAATCCTTGATTTTGGCTCGCAGTACAGCCAGCTTATCGCTCGCCGTGTACGTGATTCAGGCGTATTTTGTGAGATGTTCCCTTATGATATCGATACTCAGCGTATCATCGACTTTGGTGCCAAAGGTGTCATCTTGTCAGGTGGCCCTGAGAGTGTTCATGCTGACAATAGCCCACGTATCAATGAGGCGGTGTTTGAGTTAGGCGTACCAGTATTAGGTATTTGCTACGGCATGCAAGCGATGGCAGAGCGCTTCGGTGGTAAGGTTCACGCTAGCGACATCCACGAGTTTGGCGCGTCGACGATCAATATTGATAGCACCTCCAAGCTTACAGACGGCATCGAAGACACAGCTGGCAAGCTAAATGTATGGATGAGCCATGGCGATAAAGTCATCGATTTGCCACAAGGCTTCAATATCGTTGCTAGCACGCCAAGCTGTCCGATAGCGATTATGGCTGATGATACTCGCCATTATTATGGTTTACAGTTCCATCCAGAAGTCACTCATACTGCGCAAGGCCAAGCGTTATTAGGTCGTTTTGTCCATGAAATTTGCGACTGCGCGGGTAGCTGGACGGCTGATAACATCATCGATATGCGTATTGAGCAGCTGAAAAAGCAAATCGGAGACAAGCAAGTATTGCTCGGTCTTTCAGGTGGGGTAGACAGTTCAGTGGTCGCCGCATTGTTGCATAAGGCCATCGGCGATCAGCTAACTTGTGTGTTCGTCGATACTGGCTTGTTACGTCTGCATGAAGGCGATCAAGTGATGCAAGTATTCGCCGAAAACATGGGCGTAAAAGTGATTCGTGTGGATGCTGAAGAGTTATTCTTAACGGCATTGGCTGGCGAGTCTGACCCAGAAGCTAAGCGTAAGATTATCGGTAAAACCTTTATCGATGTATTTGCCAATAGCGCGCGCGAAATCAGCGAGCAAAGCGATGGTAAAGTCATCGAATTCTTAGCGCAAGGCACTATTTATCCCGACGTTATTGAATCAGCTAAGTCGCATCAAGGTAAAGCCCACGTGATTAAGAGCCATCATAATGTGGGTGGTCTGCCCGATGATTTGGCCTTTGAATTGGTTGAGCCGTTACGTGATTTGTTTAAAGATGAAGTCCGTAAATTGGGTCTGACTTTAGGTTTACCAGCGAAGATGATCAACCGTCATCCGTTCCCAGGACCAGGTTTAGGCGTACGTATCTTAGGTGAAGTGACCAAAGAGTTCGCTGATATTCTGCGTGCAGCTGATGCGATCTTTATGGATGAGTTAGAAAAATCAGGCTGGTATGCGAAGACGGCGCAAGCCTTTGCGGTATTCCAACCGATCAAATCTGTCGGCGTGGTTGGCGATGGCCGCCGTTATGCATGGGTCATCGCCCTACGTGCGGTTGAGACGGTAGACTTTATGACTGCGCGCTTTGCCCATCTGCCGTATGACTTGATTGAGACGGTATCGAATCGCATTATGAACGAGATCGCTGAAGTATCACGGGTGACTTATGATGTATCGAGCAAGCCACCAGCTACTATTGAGTGGGAATAATTAAGCACTTAGCTTTTAGCTGAAATAAAAAAACACTCAACTTAGTTGGGTGTTTTTTTTTCTTAAAATTTCTATAGCCAATTTAGCTCTTCGCTATCATATTGTGTGTTTATTAAATGCGACTAAAGCCTATCGTATTAATACTATCTTAAAACTAGGTTTAGCTGAGTTACCGTAACCTACCATATCGAACATACGCTAACAGAAAAGGTCACAAAGGGCGCAATAGTCAGCATTATTGTGTGTTTTACTTAATTACTGACGATCTGCACTGACACTAGAGCACAGCTTTTATAGATCAGTAGCTATCAGCAGCGCTCAGTGTGACAGATCAAATAGACCTTAAGTTATAGCTTAAATTGGAAAAAATATGAAACAAGATAATCAATCACAGAATAAGAAATTAAATAATGATAAACCAAATAATAAAAAAACAGTCCTCGTAGTTGGCGGTGGGCCGGCAGGGGTACAAGCAGCATTGCGAGCGCATGAACTTGGCGCAAAAGTAACCCTGCTTGAAGCCAATAAACTCGGTGGTACTGCGTTTAATGAAGGCCCAGCGCCTGTTCGAACGCTAGCCCGAGCAGCACGTCTGCGCACCGATACGGCGCTGTACTCTCAATTTGGACTACAAGGCGATGCACCATCCGTCGATTTTAAAGCTGCCATCGAAAATGCTAATCGGGTTGCCGCTCATGCTAATCAGGTATGGCATCTGACCAAGATTGTTGAGTATCAGGGCATTGAGGTAATAGATGAGGTAGGTTCAGCACATTTTGTCAATAACAACACTTTAGAGATTGCTGACGGATGCCAGTTTAGTGCCGACAAAATCATTTTGACCGTCGGTGGCAAACCCAAAAAGCTCTCTATTCCGGGCAATGAGTTAGCACTGTCTTTCCATGACTTATGGTCAATGACTGAACTGCCAGAGAGGGTAACGGTAGTCGGTGGCTCTGCAACGGGTTGCCAGCTCGCCTCCATCCTCATTGATTTTGGCGCGCAGGTCGATATCATTGAGTTTGCTGACCGCTTGAGCCCGCCGAGCGACGCTGATATATCGCGTAAGCTTGAGCAGGCCTTTAAATCACGTGGCATGAAGGTCCTAACCAGTACTGGGTGTGAGTCAATCTCCAAGGAAAACGGTCAGTTAAAAGTGACCTATAAGCATGGCGACCAAACCGACTCACTGATGACCGATGCGGTGTTCTTGATGGTGGGTTGGCCAGCTGATTTAGAAGGGCTAAATCTAGAGGCCACTGATATTAAAGTGAATGGCCCTTACATCGAAGTTGATGACTATTTGCAGACTAACGTAGAGGGCGTGTACGTCGCTGGAGACGCCAACGGCGTCAGTATGTTCGTCCAAAGTGCGGCTCATCAAGCCCGAGTTGCTGCGCAAAATGCCGTATCTGATACCGCTGAAAAGTACGCCCCGCGAGCTATAGCAACGGGTAGTTTTACTGAGCCAGAATACGCATCGGTAGGCATGACGCAAGCGCAAGCAGAAAAAGATCATGAGTGCATCGTTGAGATTATCGATTATGAAAATCTACCTCGTGCGGTCATGGATGGGCGTACCGACGGCTTCTGTAAGATTATCATTGATAAACAGACGCAACAGCTACTAGGCGCGCATGTCCTAGGTTCTTACTCTGCTGAGGTGATTCAAGTGGCGGCTACATGTTTGGCGACCAAAATGACCGTTAATGAGATCGCTAATTTAGAATTGGCCTTTCCGACGTTCACGGAAGCTTTGGGCATGGCGGCTCAACGCATTTGTAGAAAACTGCGACTGGAAGACAAGAAGATTGAAGAGTAAGTGCTTTGCTTTTTTAATTAGCTTTGCTGTTTTGCGAGGACACTCAACTTGGTTGAGTGTTTTTTTTGGTTAAATATTTATTATTTGAGATTTCTTAGAGCTATTCTCGCTTTCTGCTGCTATCTAGTAGTCAAACAAGGATAACTGCTTTTGGAATGTGCAAGAAGGCAAATCCCTTTGTACTGGGACAAAGTAATGCTTCGTTATTTTCTCGCTCAGGCTAAAATGATAAAATGCTTTAAATATTCTATACTGGCCTTTAAGTATCATCGTTTGCTGGCAAGACAAGCTACCTTTTGCAAATTAGATAATGCTAAAAGTACTAACTATTTGCAGAGGCCATTAATAAAATCGCTAGGATAATAAGATAAATAATCAAAGGTATTAGTTGGATATTAAATACTCTTCGTACTTGTTTATCATGCCAGTAAAGATAATAAAATGTTATTTTTATAGCTAACGCTACGACTGCTAAAGCTTGAAAAAAGTAGCTTAATACTACAAAAAATACGCTGAGTATTAGTAACTTAAAAGCTTTTCTTCTATACATTAACCCCCATTCCCATATTGAACAGATAAAAAATATAATTGCTAGCATGGAAAACAATAGAGTTATATTGATGTTCATGTATGAGCCTTAGATAGGTAGAAAAGATATTTGGACAATTATAAAGCTAAAAAGAATAATACGTAGAAATAAAGACGATTTATAGCTAATTTTTCAAATATTATGTGAGCTGTGGATCGGTCGAATAGTTTAATTGAAATGGTATCCTATCGCATTATAAATAAGATCGAAGAGGTGTCATAGGTTACTTATAATGTGTCGAGTAAGCAGCAGGCTATTATTGAGTGGGAGTAAGTTCCTTAATCAGATTTTAGATTATCATAAAAAAGTACTAAGTTTTTCCTGTGATTTTCTTGGGGCATTGATATAGATAAGTAAAATACTATAGGCTAATTTTTTAGTTATTTAAGATTATATAAGTTACCGCTTTCATCTATCGGTCCATCTAAAGAAGACCAAATTGTATATCGTTTATTCCTTATCTTTGCTAAAAGTTTTTTAGGAGGATACGGATTAGCTATTATAATTTCACAATCTTCAGATAACGTATTGATGATTCGATCTATCTCGACTTGGTCAGAAGGAAGATAAGAAATCCCAATAAATATACAGTAATCGCTTTCTTTCAAAATGCGGTTAAATTTTATGCTAGATTTTGAAACCCACTGATAATTTTTATATTTGTTAGCTTCATTGGGAATAATACAATGAGCCTGCTTCCGAGGGTATAAGAGACTATCATGTTGCAATCGCTTAATTGGAGCATTATTCAAGTCTATAAAGTTGTTTAATGGATATTCTATATGCATGTCAATCATACCATCAGCCATTTCAAAATCTACAGAACCATGAGGTTTTACCAGAGGTATGCCATTTATAATATGGTTTACTTGTGATGAATGATAAGCTATACCTATTTTATCGAAAACTGATTCAAGTAAAAGATCATAATTAAATGATAAAGATCCTTTTATTTCAGATTGATGTAGCTCAAACCACTGAAACCAAGCCCAATCTGAGTTCAGTTTACTACTTTGTAGTAAACTATATTCTGAAAATGCGATAGTTAAAAAATGTCTAGCTTCTAAAGTAGTTTTGCAAGAGTCTATACCAATCAAATTACAATAAAATTTGTCTAATGCAAAACCAAAAACATCAAAGTGTGGTTTGTTAAAATTTTTTCCCCACAACTTTTTTAAGCTAGGCAGATTGTCCATTAATAAACCACCAGTCGATGGACATATTACATTCCAGTTCAAAGGCTGTTGTGAGTTAAATTTAAAATTGATTCCACTTTGAGATCCAAAGCTCATTGACAAACCATTTCCAACTATTAATGATATTTTTGACATTAAGTTTTTCTCGAATACAAAGGTATGGGATAGTTTACAGTTAAGGACATGTTTAGAATATTTTTAGCGAAAATTTTTTAATGCCCTAATCAAAGTAGAATCATATTTTTTATTTCATAAGCACACTATCATAATTTCAACCAATTAAAAAAGCAGTCTTCCAAAAGAAGTACTGCCATAGTCTAAAAACCGTCTAAAAACCTAACTTTAAATTAAACCCTAACCCCGCAAATTAACCACATAACGCCCAACCGTCTTACTCGCTATAAAGCGATCTAAGTATTCAGGCGTTTGCTCTAAAGTAATTTCTTCACAATAACTCTCCAGATTAGGCAATTTCATATCGGTGGCCACACGCTGCCAGATAGCCTTTTTATCCGCCAGTGGAATATAGACCGAATCGATACCGAGTAGGGACACCGCGCGTGTGATAAAAGGCAATACCGTCATCGAGAACTCAGCGCCGCTCGCCAAGCCGCAAGAGGTAACTGCGCCGCCAGCTTTGGTTTGCTTAAGTAAATTGGCTAGATAATCACCGCCAATCGTATCAATGGCATTGGCCCATAGCTCGCGACCAGCAGGTTTATTACCGACCTCATTGATGGTATCACGATGACGGACTTCACTCGCACCCAGCTCTTTGAGATAATCACTTTGCTCAGGCTTACCAGAGAAGGCGATAACCTCATAACCGAGCTGACTCAAAATTGCGATACTGATACTACCGACGCCGCCTGTTGCACCCGTTACCGCCACTGGACCGTCTTCAGGTTTTGCGCCCATTTTC
The DNA here is from genome assembly GCF_019279065.1 of Psychrobacter sp. BF1. Taxonomy (NCBI): domain Bacteria; kingdom Pseudomonadati; phylum Pseudomonadota; class Gammaproteobacteria; order Moraxellales; family Moraxellaceae; genus Psychrobacter; species Psychrobacter sp. BF1. The sequence goes on along the minus strand of NZ_JAGYWV010000006.1, from coordinate 106,415 downwards.
TCTAACTTTTGGATACTTAATGCTGCGGTTAAGCCGCCAGTACCGTAAATCATCGCTTCTTTTATCGTCAATGAAGACGGACATTCGACCGCCCAGTCCGCTGGGATACAGATCATCTGACCCAAACCCCCATCCGTATCCATGCCAAGATCATAACCGAATACCACCACCTCTTGCCCTGCTTTAAAAGTGCCAGACTTGTCACTGACCACTATGCCTGCCGCATCAATACCGGGGGTGTGCGGATAGTGCTTGGTGATTCTTTTATTACCTGATGCTGACATGGCATCTTTATAGTTTAGCGAAGAGTAATGCACCTCTATCAATAAGTCATTCTCAGGCAAGTCACTGACGTTGCGTTCGCGAATGCTTTTTTTAAATTCACCGTCGTCAGTTTCTTCGACTACTAAAGCTTTGAAAGTTTTATGGTTAGACATAATCATATTCCTAGTTTGCGGTGTTTTTTAGCTACTGCCAGTAACAGCTGGTTATAGAAATAAAAAAGCCCATGCAATCATGAGCTTTTTTATTCAATGGCAACAACTAAGGCTTTAACAATATTTTGCCTTTTTTATCTGATTGTATTTTTCCATCAACCGCTTTGGTAATATCTGCCAAATCAAAAACCGCTTCAACAGGCAGTTGTAGCTTACCGCCAACCGCTCTATCAATCAGCTCATCGACTAAGCGCTGCTTGTTGTCTACGCTCATCTCTTGGCTAATTTTGCTACCCCAAAAGCCTTTTAGCGTCGCCTGCTTAAAGATTATATCAGTAGGGTTGAGCATCATCGGCTTACCTGACATCGCGCCAAATACCGCAAATGTACCGCCATGACCCAGTAGTGATAATAAAGCACCGCTGTCTTCGCCACCAACAGAATCAACTGCTGCACTGATTTTATCCTCAGCAATCATTGATTTTACTTGGTCTTTCCAGTCTTCATCTTCACTATTGATATTATTCTCTATCCCAATGGCCTCTAGGTCTGCCACCGCCTCACTACTGCGTACTATATTGATAGTTTTTACCCCACGAGCAGCCGCTAGCATAGCTAGGGATTTACCGACCGCACCATTAGCAGCGTTATGGATCAGCCACTGGCCACGTTCTACTTCTAGGAACTCAAGCAGCATCAAGGCACTGAGTGGCATAGCGATCAATTGCGCCGCCATTTCATCGTTTAAGCTCTCCGGTACCGGAAATACCATGTCTTCTGAGGCCACAAAATATTCCGCCCAAGTCGCTTGCACACTAGCGGCGGCAACACGTTGACCGACTTTTAAATTTTTAACATCGCTACCTACAGCATCGATAATGCCGACCGCCTCAGAACCACCAATAGCTGGCATTTCAGGTTTAAAGCCATATTTGCCACGAATAGTTAGTAAGTCATGATTATGGATAGAAGCTAAGATAGTCTTCACTCGTACTTCGTTAGCTTTTGGCTCTGGAGTAGGGCGATCGCCTAGGCTGAGGACTTCAGTAGGTCTGCCAAAATGATCATAAGTTGCGCTACGCATAGTATATTCCTTGAGTTATTATTAAATAATTATCACGGTTTACAGTAGCAAGTCGCGCCTAACTAGCGCAATATCAGTTTAGTTAAGTGTTTTGTCAGTATGGTTAATGATGGTTCAATACCCCTTAGCATAAAAACAGCGCTTTGATATCCTCAGACCACTGTTTTTAGGGGTTTGGCCCATAGCCTAGGATCAGCCAAAGCTTATAAAGTGCGCACAATTTTAATCTTGCTGATCTAAGGCAATCACCTTATAATTTTTGTCCACCATATCCGTTAATAAGGGTTCGCCCTTATCGTTAACTCGGAATAACCCATACTCTGCTGCCTCAAAGGCTTTGGCCTGACCTTCTTGAAAGAAGAAGGCATTGGTTGCTAGTTGAACGCTACCACGGCGGATACGGTAATGAATAGACCGCTCATTTGCTGCTAAGTCATGCTGATTATTACCATCAGCTAAGCGCACAAAATGCCCGACGTTATGCTCATCCACTGCGACAATTACATAACCTTGCATAGGGTCATATATACGAAAATCCGACCTTGATTCGTCTAGCTCAGATTCCTGTAGCTCAGAACCTTCTAATTCAGAATCTAGGGCTGGTGCTGGCGGCTGTAAGCTCTCGTATTGTGGTCGTAGGGCATCAAAGATATCACGCTCTATAGTATAACTGAGCGCCATATAATCACCTTGCATAAAGCCGCGCGGATCGACAGGAGCCAGCTGCAACAGTATTGGTTTACCAGTAGCTAGATGGTTTTCATGTTCAATCACTTTTATAGTGATCGCGACTAATACTGCTAGCAATCCTAGTAGCGCCATGGCGATAGTCACTGAGCGTTTCTGCCACCAAGGCAACTTTGAAAGTGTTGGTTTGCGCTTATGGCTTAAAGTATCACCCTCAGCAGAGTGGGGGTTATTAATAGGCTGAGTCATGAGGGAAGCTCCTGATCATCACTACCGCTGTCTTGGTTAGCCATGGTGCCAACAGAGGTTTTAGGAGGTAGATTAGCAGTGGTTGTACGCAAGACTGTCAAAGGTAAGTCGCTAGCAATATAACGACTCACCAGCAGCCAACGCATCAGCAATATACTGATAGCGATAAGAAGCATTGAGCCTGACTTTATTAATAAAGAGCTATCGAGCTGATAGTAATACCAAAATATATAGCTCACTAAGGCAAGCAAGCCAACCCCCAATAGCAGCCGTTGGCTATTAGCAATGCCAATAATAATTACTATGCTGGCAGACAATAGCCCTGAAACATAGACCGATATGATGCCGATGATAATGATGACGCAGACGATAATAATGTCAGGTTGTGAGGGCGATTTAAAAGACAGTAGTTTCATCTGGTAGCGCTGAAGAATAAGGTGAGCGCCATATAAGCTGACCATTACCAACAGCCCTTGCGCCATATAGTAATTATAGCTAAATTTATTACTGATAAATTGGACGTTGTAGTCGCCAGCGAAAATATAGATAGAAAAGATAAGTAGCACAAAGGCAGAAGCATAGCTCAGCGCTTTACTGATATCAAAAGCCCCTGCACGCCATCGAATCGGTAGGTAACTTATTAACCAATAGCGTTGCAAATTCGCCATAATAGTGACTAGGGCTAATAGTGCTAAGCTCAGTTCAGGCAGTTGGTAAAAGCTAAGCAAATAGACTATTACGCCCAATACCACCGCACTACTGAGCAGTCGATAAATAAAATTAGGCATAACAAGAGTCATGATGACTTGGATCAGTAAAAACAGCCAAAGGCTCAGCGGTTGGGTTATCTCACTGCCAAATAAGGCAAACATCAAATATAGCTGTCCTGCGCCACTCAAAGCAAAGGCCAAACTGTTCCAAAAAGTATTATCCGCAGATTTTTTATTTTTAAATAAAGTAAAAGCTATAGCACTCAGTATTATGCCGACCAGCAATTGTAGTAGTGAGCTGTCAAAGACCTCTGCTTGATACAGTATCAGGGATAAAAACCCAACCAAAAATATGCTCGATAACACCCCACTAAAGCCAAAAAATAAGTGGATAAACCAAGACGTACTGTCATTATCATCAGCTGGGTTAGCAAGGTTATCAGCCAAAACAGTGGCATCGCTATCTCTAGGGTTACGGCTATCTACAATAGGGTTAGGCGCGATCAGGCCTAGCTGTTGCAACTGCGCAAGCGTCTGATCATAGTTATTCATAGTCACCTCGCATAGTCACTTTATATTGTCACTTTATATTGTCACTTTACATTCTCACTTTGCATTTGTGCCAGCAGCTCAGACTGCTGACCCCTCTTATCTAAGCGGGCAAGGCGTCGTAGCCAAACTACCATCGCTGAACTCATGGCAATCAATAATAGCGCTAGCAATAAAAAGCCACCAGCTTCCCAATCATCGAGCAGCAACTTGCCCGTCCAGAACATAACTACTGTAATCACAGAGCCGCATAGATAAGTCAGCATTAATAAGTCACTGCGCTGCCGATAAAAGCGCCAAAGCATAAAGCCACACCAGCTTGCCCATAGCGACAAAGTAACGAGTAACGGTAGCGTTTTGATATCGTCAAAGATAGTGATAATGGCTAGATGAGTAATGAAATAAGTGCTTAGCAAGCCCACCACATAAGTACTCCAGTGCAAACTGGACTTAGTGGGCGACGCTGTTTGAGAAATAGCAGCTTTAGTAGCAGCGGTTGTTAATAGCGTTGGTTTATATAAGCTTGAATCAGAACTGGGTTTATTCTCTAAAGTAGACAGCCATAGAATTAGGGCTACTAAATTGAAGATAGCTAGGATACTCAGCTGCAAGATATCTTGATAAATATAATCTGCAAATACAATAGCTGCCACGTCGATATAGAGTATCAGGCTGGCATTTATGAGCCCAAGCCATAACAGCCAAAGTGCAGGCAGGCGAGCAATGAGCACCCAAGGAATAATCAATAGCGCCCAATTAAAGAACAGCTGCCAAGTATCAGCGCCAGTTTGGTAAACCTGACCAAATAACGCCAATAAACTACCAGTGATGATACTAGCTATAAGCAGTAGTAATTGCAGTACGAGCTGAAATCGTTGTTTAAAACAGAGAATTATGTAGAGCGCTATAGTGACAACTAAAGCTCCTTCGACTAAAGCGAATTTGCCAGTGTGGCTCATGTTTTGCCAGTTATAGGCGATAAAGAATACTAGAGCTAATACTAGCGCTACTGAGCCAATAATCAATGCCGCTTTATCAAAGAACGCAAGCCAAGTGTGTTTAGGAGGATAAACTTCCAACTTTAGAGCTGCTGTATCAGCATGAGATAAGGGTAAGCTACCCTCCTTAAGCAGTTGCTCAATGCTACGTCGTGGTTGACTCATAGCGCTCTCTAAATAAAAGATTATTTAGCTTATCTTAGCTGTTTTTTATATTAATAGCATACTAAAGTTTATAAAGCCCTAGTTAATAGTGCAGTAGCATTTTGCAGTAGTGCTGATGATAGTCTACCGCCAGAAGCTACAGCAATAAATACTACCAGTAGTAATAAATACTATTTGATTAATAGGGGTGCCATTGAGGTATTGAACAATACTATTAGCTCTTTTAGAGCGCTAAAAATGAGTCGACAGCGCTTTTAGGCGCTATGATTGTTACAGATAGAATTTTCTATGTTTAATTTTTCAAATTTGTACAAAAATAAATAAGTTGAAAATAAGCAATAGGCTAACTTTTTGTGAGAGTGGATAACAGCTGTTTTTTACATTATAAAAGTATGATTATTAGAAGGTGATATTGGCTCAAAGTTTATAGTAGACGACACTGTTTTAATTCTATTTTCTACTTTAATATCTAGTACCTTGTCGAAAGTATTAACTTAATAGTGTTTATTTTCAATAGCTTATATAATAATTTATTGTATTTACTATCAAGCTAATAGCATAAGGGTAAGATTTTTATCAAGGACAAAGGGGCTGTGTTACGAGCGGATAAAGGGGAGCGATGACTACTTTATTAATAGAGTTGTAGACGGTTTTTATCTGTTAATTGTGCGGCGCTTATAAGCTGATTTTAGGAGTGGCTAGCATAACAATATTAAAATCTGTTGACATTTGCTTCGTTTTTTATTACTAATAGTTGTCCTATTTGTTACTAATAGTTACCTAAGATTATCTCAATTAGAATGGCTAACTTTTGATTATCAGCTTATTACTGATAGTTATAAATTAAGGCTTCAACACAGAACGGTAGCGCTGCCAGCTATACTGATGATACTTAGTTAATAAAGGCAATATACGGATATATTAAACTTAAGAGGTTGACTACAACTTAGTCGATCTGCCCCAGCCACCTGCTAGCTAGGTCATTACATGATGCAAAATCCTAACCACCTATTCAATACTTTTTTTCTGCCTACTGCTCTTGTGCTCGCCATGTCTATGACTGGCTGTAGCGATAAGTCTGCAACTGATAATAACGCCAGTAAATCAGCTGCTGTTGATCCTAGTGTACTTGCTGATACTCAAGAGCTAGTGGTTAACAATGCTGCGGAGCCAGAATCACTGGATCCACACAAGGTATCTGGGGTTCCTGAATCCAATATTGACCGTCAGATATTTGAAGGCTTGACTAATACTGATGCTGAAGGCAAAACCATTCCCGGCATAGCGACCAGTTGGGAGAGCGAGGATAATAAAGTATGGACGTTTAAGCTACGTGATGCTAAATGGTCGAATGGGGATCCAGTAACGGCAGAGGACTTTGCCTATAGTATGCGCCGCTTAGTCGATCCTAATACTGCCTCACCGTATGCAAGTTATTTAGTCGATGCCAAAGTAGTCGGTGCCGATCAAATCGTAGATGGCAAAGCCGCTCTTGATACCCTTGGAGTAAAGGCTATCGACGATAAGACTTTGCAGATTACTTTGTCACAGCCAGTACCTTATTTCCCAGACATGCTGATCCACAATTCGGTCAAGCCGGTTCATAAAAAGACGGTTGAGGCCTTTGGTGATAAATGGACAGATCCTGCAAATATCGTAGTGAATGGTCCTTATAAGCCTAGCCAGTGGCAAGTCAATGACAAGATCGTCTTAACCCGTAACCCCTCTTATTACGACGATGCGAACACTACTATTAATAAGATCACTATGCTAGCGATTCCTTCTAGCACCACGGATGTTGCACGCTATCAGGCCGGCGAGATCGACATCACTTACAATGACGTGCCGACTGAGCAATTTGCGTCTCTCAAAGAGCAGCTCGGCGATCAGCTTAGAGTAGCGCCTTATCTTTGTACTTATTATTATGAGTTTAATACCGTTAAGCCACCGTTTAATGATCCTAAAGTGCGCCGCGCCTTAGCCTTGGCGTTGGATCGTGACACTATTGTAGATAAGGTAATCGGTCAAGGCCAGACTGCGGCGTATCAATTGACACCGCCTGCCACTAATGGTGATGTTAAAAACGTACCAGAGTGGTCGACTTGGGATAAAGAAAAACGTATTGCTGAAGCCAAAAAACTGCTCAACGAAGCAGGCTACAGCGACAGCAAGCCGCTTAAATTCGAGCTGCTATATAATACTAACGATAACCACAAAAAGACTGCGGTGGCCGCTACGTCATTATGGAAGCAAGCACTTGGTTTCGTTGATGTGACTTTGACTAATAAAGAATGGAAGACTTATTTGGATACCCGTCGTAATGGTGATTACCAAATCGCACGTGCGGGCTGGTGTGGCGATTATAATGAGCCATCAGCATTCTTAAATATTCTCAAATCCGATAACAGTGGTAACTATGGTAAATACAATAGCGCTAACTTTGATAGCTTAATGGCGAAAACCTTGCAAGCGGGTGTCACCCCTGAGCAGCGTGGCGGTATATACAAACAGGCCGAAGTGCAGCTTGATCAAGATATGCCTCTGTTGAACATGTACCATTATGTCAGCCCACGTTTAATTAAGCCTTATGTCGTTGGCTTCCCAAGCCAAGATATCTTAGGTAACTGGCAAGGCAAAGATCTATCCATCGCCAAACACTGATCTCTTTAGGTATAGCAGTCATATGCCGATAGTAGCTAGGGGCTATGAAGAAGATTAAACCTGATTCATAGCCCTATCAGCGACTGCGAGTTGCAGCTGTTTATAGTTTTATAGTGCAAGATAGGCCATTGGATAGCTTATAAACAGTCACTGAATATTTTTAGTATTATTTCCTATTTCTCATTAGTTTCATTCTTCATTGCCGTTTTTTTTAGGCTTGATGGATGAAATTTTTGCAGTTTAAAAAGCTCTGATTTCAGGTAGTACAAGTAAGTTGAGTCCCTTGAAGTTGACTATTTGATAGCTAACTGGGCATTGGCTTTGCTGTCGTTATTTGTCTGCCGCTAAGCTTAGGAATGAGCACTATGATCATGATAAAAGAGGCCTTATGCTAAAACTAATTTTCCGACGCATCTTAGAGGCAATCCCGACCTTATTTGTGCTGATAACCGTGTCCTTCTTTATGATGCGTTTAGCACCAGGCAGCCCTTTCACTGGTGAGCGTAATTTGCCGCCAGCGGTTATGGCTAATATTGAAGCGAAGTATCACCTCAACGATCCCATGTGGTTACAGTATATTAATTACCTAAAGCAGCTGGCAGTGGGCGATTTTGGACCGTCTTTTAAGTATAAAGACCATACCGTCAATGAGCTACTGTCGCAGTCGTTTCCAGTATCTATGGAGCTAGGCTTATATGCTTTTATACTAGCATTAGTATTGGGGTTGGCCTTTGGCATTATTGCGGCACTAAAACAAAACTCTTGGCTAGACTACGTGCTCATGGCCTTTGCAATGACTGGGGTGGTGATTCCAAGCTTTGTAAAAGCGCCATTACTAGTACTTATTTTTGCCATTCTTTTGCAATGGTTACCAGCAGGGGGCTGGAATGATGGGGCGCTTCCTAATCTAGTATTACCAGTCACCGCTTTGGCGCTGGCTTACGTTGCCAGTATCGCCCGCATCATGAGGGGCTCGATGATTGAGGTGATGAACAGTCAATATATTCGCACCGCAAAATCAAAAGGCCTACCGATGCGCCAAATCGTGATGAAGCATGCATTACGACCCGCTATGCTGCCGGTTATCTCCTATTTAGGCCCAGCCTTTGTCGGTATTATCACGGGCTCTATCGTGATTGAGACTATTTTTGGTCTGCCAGGTATCGGACAGTTATTCGTCAATGGTGCGCTTAATCGAGATTATGGTGTGGTGCTTAGTTTGACTATCTTGGTGGGCGTGTTGACTATTACTTTTAACGCTATCGTCGATATTCTGTACGCGGTAATTGATCCAAAAATTCAATACTAAGTGTGATATTGGACTAGGGCATGCAACAGTATGACTAGTACTTCATTGCCGTTTTACACATTCTATTCATTGCTATGTTAAATAAATGATTACAAGGACGACTATGAGCCTTACAGCAGATAAGCCAACCGCTCTACTAGACGAGCCGGCCAAGGAAATTAAAGGCCGCAGTCTTTTGCAAGATGCCAAGCGCCGTTTTTATCGTAATAAGGCCGCGGTCGCCAGCCTATTTATATTATTACTGATTGGGGCTTTTGTTATATTCGTGCCGATGCTAGCGCCTTTTGGCTATGCTGAGACCGACTGGAACTTTATGCAAGCTGCCCCTGCTATCGATAATAAGCATTACTTCGGTACCGATACACTCGGTCGCGACTTATTAGTGCGAACCGCGGTCGGTGGTCGCATCTCGTTATTAGTTGGGATAGCTGGCGCTACAGTGGCAGTGATTTTTGGGACCATATATGGAGCGACCTCAGGGTACTTAGGGGGCAAGGTTGACTCGGTGATGATGCGAGTATTAGAGATTCTAAGCGCCTTTCCTTTTATGTTCTTTGTGATCTTATTGGTTACCATCTTTGGACGTAACCTTATCTTAATCTTTGTGGCAATTGGGCTAGTCTCTTGGTTAGATGTTGCCCGTATCGTCCGTGGACAGACCCTTAGTTTGAAGAGTAAAGAGTTTATTGAAGCGGCGCATGTCGGCGGGGTTTCAGGCTTTAATATTATCCTGCGTCATATCGTACCTAATGTACTAGGTGTGGTAGTGGTCTATGCCTCTTTATTAGTACCAACGATGATTTTGTTTGAGTCATTTTTAAGCTTCTTAGGTCTAGGGGTGCAAGAGCCGATGACCAGTTGGGGCGCGCTGTTGCAAGAAGGCTCTAAAACTATGCAAGTAGCGCCTTGGCAGATTTTGATTCCTTCAGTTTTTTTGGTTATTACTTTATTTTGCTTTAACTTTATTGGCGATGGACTGCGTGATGCGTTTGATCCCAAAGACCGTTAGGAGGCTGACATCATGGCAACTCACAATGTTAATAGTACACCTATAAAAATAGACTCTACTATTATTAATACAGGCGCTGATTCGGTCTTTCACCATCAGCGTAACCCTGCAGACAGTCTATTAGCCGTTAAAGATTTATCGGTTCAGTTCACTACTGAAGATGGACTAGTAACGGCCGTTAATGGCTTAAATTTCAACCTGCACCAAGGCGAGACCTTAGGTATCGTTGGTGAGTCCGGCTCAGGTAAATCGCAGACTGCGTTTGCCATTATGGGACTGCTTGCCAATAATGGTCACGCAAAAGGTTCGGTACTCTTTGAAGGCAATGAGCTGCTTGGCTTGTCACAAAAAGCACTGAATAAAATTCGCGCTGAACAAATCGCTATGATTTTTCAAGATCCAATGACTTCCTTGAATCCTTATATGAAGATAGGCAATCAGCTTGCTGAAGTATTGACCTTGCATAAAGGCATGAGCAAAAAAGAAGCGTGGGCTGAGTCAGTACGAATGTTGGATGCGGTTAAGATTCCAGAGGCCAAAAAGCGTATTAACATGTATCCGCATGAGTTCTCAGGTGGTATGCGCCAGCGAGTTATGATTGCGATGGCGCTGCTATGTCGGCCCAAGTTATTGGTTGCCGATGAGCCAACGACCGCCCTTGATGTCACAGTGCAAGCGCAGATTATGGTGCTGTTAAACGAGCTAAAACGTGATTTTGGCACGACCATTATTATGATTACCCATGATTTAGGAGTGGTCGCTGGCATTTGTGATCGAGTGCTAGTGATGTATGCAGGTCGCACGATGGCCTATGGGCAAACCGATGAGATTTTTTATACGCCTACTCATCCTTATACTATAGGGCTACTGAAGGCTATTCCACGTTTGGATGATAAAGGGGGCAAGCTTGAGACTATTCCGGGCAGTCCACCAAACCTGTTAGACTTACCTGCCGGTTGTCCTTTTTATGAGCGCTGTGGGCATGCGATGGATATTTGCCGTGATACGCCGCCGCCGCTGGAGTTTTTACCACATGAGCGTCAGCGCGCCTGTCACTGGCAACCTGAAATCCAAATTGACGCCTCAGCGACTAGCATCACTAACACTGCTTCAGGGATAGAGGGGTAAGGTATGACTATCACCACACAAGATTCAATTAGCACTAATAGCACTCATCAAATCCCGTTGCTAAAAGTAAAGGACGTACATACGACTTTTAATATTAAACAGCAAGGGGCTTACTTTTGGCAAAAGCCTGCCACTCTAAAAGCAGTCAATGGCGTATCGTTTGAGTTGTTTGCTGGCGAGACCTTAGGCGTAGTAGGAGAGTCGGGCTGTGGTAAATCAACGCTTGCTCGGACTATTATCGGCTTGATCCAAGCTGATTCTGGCAGTATTAAGTTCTATGATGAAGAGATGGTCGGTGCTTCTAAAAAGACCATGAGAATCAAGCGTAAAGACATTCAAATGATCTTTCAAGACCCGTTAGCGTCGCTTAATCCGCGCATGACGGTAGGTGATATTATCGCTGAGCCACTACGCACTTATTATCCAAAAATGAAAAAGCCTGAAGTGCAAAGTGAAGTACGCGCTATTATGAAAAAGGTTGGTCTGCTATCTAATCAGATCAACCGCTATCCACATGAGTTTTCAGGCGGTCAGTGTCAGCGTATTGGTATTGCGCGCGCCCTGATATTGAAACCCAAAATCATCATCTGTGATGAGCCAGTTTCCGCTCTGGATGTCTCCATTCAAGCGCAGGTCATTAACTTATTACAAGACGTACAACAAGAGATGGGGCTGGCACTGATCTTTATCGCTCACGATTTATCAGTGGTCAAGCATATTGCTGATCGTGTGCTCGTTATGTACTTGGGTAACGCTGTTGAGCTTGGCGTGGACAAAGCGGTGTATGGCAACCCGACCCATCCTTATACCCAAGCGCTGATGTCGGCTGTGCCGTTACCTGATCCTATTGCTGAGCGTAATAAAACTATTCAGTTGTTAGAAGGTGATTTACCAAGTCCGATTAATCCACCGTCAGGCTGCGTTTTTCGTACCCGATGTCCAATAGCTGATGCAGAATGTGCTCAGATTAAACCGGTGTTAGAAGGCACTTTAGAACATCGTGTGGCTTGTTTAAAGAACAAGGTTGTAGCAGCTTAATTGGTTGATCCTAGGCCCTTAAACTTAGCCACTTAAACTTAGCCACTTAAACTTAGTCACTTAAGCTCAATCAGTTGAGCTTAAGTGATTGAGCTTAGTCATATGAGACCGTTGAGTGCTTTGCAGCAGCGAGAGTATGGCGGGTAGATTAATAGGTTAGTGGTTTTGTTTTAATCATATAGGGTGTATCGACTGCAGCCTATATGATTATTCACTCATAACAATAATTAAAAACAATAGTCAAAAATAACAATCAAACATCAGCAATCAACATCAATAAATCTGTCTCACCAATATCAATACCAGCTTGATTTAGTAGCGTCGTTACTTGCCCACGATGATGAGTTTGGTGGTTAAAAAAGTGCTGAAGGAGCATCGAAAAGGGTTTGTTATACACTAAGTTTTTAGTATTAATATAAGTTAATACTTTTGCATAATCTCTTTCTAGGGTTTGTTCAATGAACTCAATGATGAGCTTATCTAGCGCTTGTCTGTTATTAATAAACTCTGATTTACTAAGATATAAGGTTTGGGTAAGTGTGGTTATGGAAGGGAAGTCTGCTAAAGATTGCGAGGTTTGAGCGGAGTCACTGACATCGATATCTACAAGGTTAGCATCGGCAGTAAAACGTCTTAACCACAGTAAGTCGCCAGCCATTAGATGGTTTAGCGTCCCTAATATGGAGCGAAAAAATGCCTGGTTATCCTTCCATAGAGCATCCTCGGAAAGGCCAGCAAGAATATCATTGATCTTTTGATTCATAACGGCATTGTAATTTGCCAGTAGTGAAAAGTGTAATTTCATCACCGTTGCTTCCTAAAGTTTCTGCTTAGTATGGAACCCATTCAATAAAACTCAATCCGACTCAGGACGTGCTCCTGCACAAAGTAGGCGCAGACATAAGCGCTTGGCCAAGCAAAGACAAAGGCCAATCCCCACGACTGCAATAAGATCATAAAAAACCCATCATGAATGCCCGTTTTTACGGTAATAAGGGCCGCTGAGATAATCAGTGACATCATCATTGCCATCAGGCCAGTGAAGATTAGTCGATAATACTTACGGCGGGTACGTATTCTAAAGGTAGGGGATGCGGACATAATTGCACTCAATTTGATATTTTGATAGTTAGTTATCATGGTTTTAATCTACTAAAGATTAAGATTATAGTGCTATTGGATACTTAGTTCACTATGACTGAGATGCATCGTATTATCTATGCAAAACTATGCCAACAGCAAATATTAGCTAACTCACATGACTGTTATATTGTCGCTACATTGCAGTGCTTAAGCAGCGGGCTACGCAAGTTGCTGAGGGCATAATATTAGGCTGTACTGAGATTGGACTGCTAATCAAACCAGCAGACCGCCCAATCCCCATATTTGATACTACTGCTATCCATGCGCCAGCAGCAGTAGAATTTTTATTGCAGACTACTAATATGGACTACGCTACTAGCGTTTAGATTTATTGAGTTGATGGATTCTATGAATTCTATGAATTCTGCGATGCAAGTTCACCACACGACGTAGAGGGGAGCGCTTCCATGAAGTGGTCGGTAAAATATCGCGACATGACGCGCTAGTGCCGGTATTAGCACGAAACGCTTCAGACCTTTGCGCCGCTTCTTCTGCAGATAGATTTTTGCCTTGGCGCCAGCCACCGTGCATATATAGTCCTAACCCCATTAGGGCAGTGGCTACCATGCCTGCTGGAAACGACCACCAAAGCGCATCCGTTCCCAGTAGGGGAGAAAGCCCGAAAGCGAATCCAAGACGCACGGGGTACATTGAAATGACCATAACGATCAGCGGCCAAATCACGTAGCCGTTCGCCCGCATGGTACCGAACAGCACCTGTGCTACGCCAAAGAACAGATAGCCCCATGTCGCCACTATTTGGATATGGCGCCCGATCGGTATGGCTTTACTGTCACTGCCAAGAAAAAACCCAAGAAGGTTTTCATCAAAAATAGTCAGCAGCACAATAATAAAACCTGTCAGTACTAAGTTAAAAATAAGCCCCCAGCGGGTGATGCCCGAAATCCTATTCCATTGATTAGCACCGATGTTCTGGGCAGCCATGGCACTAGCCGCGGCACTTAACGCCATAGCGGGCATCTGCACGTAGGTCCAAAGCTGTTGGGTGGCGCTATAAGCGGCTGTCGTCTGTACACCTTCACGGTTTATCAACGACAGCATAGTCAACGCCGCTGAAGAGATGACGATCATCTGCAGGCCCATTGGCAAGCCTTTTGACACCATTGATTTCATGATGTTTCGGTTAGCGCGCAAAAAGCGAAGCTCCGGCATCTTAAGTGCCAGTATAGAGCCACGAAAGTACATGGTGATGACCATGCCAATAAGCGCTAGGGTGTTTGCGACAGCGGTGGCAAAGGCTGCGCCAAATATGCCCCATTCGGGAAAGGGGCCTAATCCCAAAATGAGCGTTGGGGTCAAAATCAGGTCAATAATGACCGATATAATGATAAACCAAAGCGGCGTCGTGGAATCGCCAGTACCACGCAATGCCATCATTATTAACGTAAACGTTAAAGTAGTAGGCATCGCAATAAAGATCATCCGCATATAAGTCAGAGCAAGATCTACAGCACTAGGAGGCGTACCCAGCAGATCAAGTAGCACCGGCGCAAATATCCAGCCGCCAGCCGCCACTATTATACTTATTGGAATAATACTACCTAGCGCTGTCCCCATGGTTCTCTTGACCATAGTATCGTCGCGGCTGCCCATTGCTTGACCAATCAAGATAGTGGATGCCATACCGAAACCAAAAACGAAGGAGATCAGTATAAACATCAATATATTGCCATTCGCCGTGGCCGCCAACGCTTCTTCACCTAAAAATCGACCTACCCAAATGGCATTGATCGATCCGTTTAACGACTGTAGGGCCGACGATCCCAGTGTTGGCAGTGCGAACAACAGCATGGTTTTAGGGATTGATCCTTTGGTAAGGTCACGCCGTTTGTCAGTGGGAGTACTAGGGTTACTCAAGGTGCATCCTTTTATGCCATTCCAGTTGTTTTCGGTTGGCTTTTCAATTTACGATAAAAACGCTTATTATAAATGACATCATTCATTCTATCTTGATTAAAAAGGTAATCAGTTCAGCGGTAGTGTTGTTTATTAATACAGAGGAATAATGTTTTGACTACGAAGTTATAAATTAAAAAGTCTAAGCAGGAGTTTACCTTTAAGATTGTCATTAAAATTCATTTGTAGGAAGATTTTTAATGCTATTAACACGTTTAGCTCTCGCCACTATCTTTAGTGTGTCAGTCGTAGGTTGTACGACTGCTCCTAATACCCTCGCTGTTTCTACCACTCAAAAGCTCGTGCAGTACGAACGTAATAAATCAGATCTTGATATAAAGACCTTTACTTTAGCCTCAGGTGATAAATTAACTTACGCTGAGAATGTCAATGTGACTGGCGAGCCTTTACTACTGATTCATGGCTTTGGCGGTAATAAAGACAACTTTACGCGCATAGCGAATCAATTAGACAGCTATCACCTTATTATTCCTGATTTACTCGGTTTTGGTAATTCTAGTAAGCCAATGGCGGCCGATTATCGCGCTGATGCTCAAGCTGAGCGTTTGCATGAGCTGTTGCAAGCCAAAGGTGTGGCTTCTAACATTCACGTCGCTGGTAACTCGATGGGCGGCGCGATCAGTGTGGCTTATGCTGCCAAGTATCCGCAAGATGTCAAGAGTCTATGGCTGATAGACAGCGCAGGGTTTTGGTCAGCAGGATTGCCAAAATCGCTTGAGGGCGCGACGCTTGAGAATAATCCGCTACTGATCACTAAGACAGAAGATATTTATGGCTTATATAATTTTGTTATGTATAAGCCGCCCTATATACCAAAGTCGGTAAAAGCGGTGTTTGCACAAGAGAGAATCGCTAATAAAGAGCTAGATGCCAAAATCCTTGAGCAAATCGTCATGGATAATGTAGAGGAACGCGCCAAAGTCATCGCTCAGTATGATATTCCAACGTTGGTGGTTTGGGGAGATAAGGATCGGGTTATCAAGCCTGAGACGACTGAGCTCATTAAAGATATCATCCCGCAAGCAGAGGTTATCATGATGCCAAATATTGGTCATGTGCCGATGATTGAGGCGGTAAAACAGACAGCTAGTGATTATAAGAAGTTTCGGACGGGGTTAAATGAGTAGCTATTCCCGCTTTACGCTACTATCTTAGCTGCCACTGTGGCGGTGACTAATAGGCAGTCGTGCTCCTGTTGTCTCGATATCTCGCCTGCCTAAGTCCCCGCAACACAGTGTCGAGCTAAGTATATCCGCTACAATCAGGGCTAAACCGCATCCCAAGTCACCCTTTGCTGTTTTCAACAGAGTTAACTACAGATTTGTAGTTAAAAGTTTTGACTATGGATTTGTAGTTAAGTATTATGACTATAACTTTGTAGTCAAATAGGAATTTAGATATGAGTACAGGAAATATAGTAACAGGTGACGATTATTTTCCAAGACCTGCTGATGAAAAAAAGCTATGGAGACATTTGTCAGACGGTGCTCATATATTGTTGCTTGCGCCTAGACGAGTAGGCAAATCATCTATGATTACTCATATCAAGAATAATCCCAACTCAGGTTATGCTGTCATATATGTTTTTGTGCAAGCTTGTGATAGTGAGCAAAGCTTTTATCAAAAAATGCTACGCGAAATATACCGCTCCGAACACATTAAAAAATCTGAAAAAATAAAGAATAAGCTTTCAGAATGGGCGAGGAGTATTAACTTTAGCTTATCAGTTAGTCCAACCAATCTCGAAGTTGAATTAGGTGAAGATAAAGGTGTACCTAAGCTAATTACTTATGAAATGATTCGAGATGTATTATATGAGAGTCTAAAATTAAGTGAAGATACTATCATTATTGCGATTGACGAATTTCCTGATGTGCTTGAAAGAATATCTGAAGAACAGGGTAAAAAAGGGGTAGAACAGTTCTTGTCAGGCATCCGTGCATTATGTCAGGATCCAGAGTTCAATGAAAAAGTTCAGTTCATATTAACAGGCTCGATAGGACTAGATACATTAGCTGAGAAGCTTGCCGTTACTGATTTGATTAATATGTTGGTCAATATGAGTGTCCGACCTTTCAAAGATGCTCAAGCTATGGAGTTCATAAATTTTTATCTCAAAAAACATTGCCCCAATATTATTTTAAATATAGAGGCTCAACAAGCTATTATTGATGGCGTAGGTTGGAACATGCCTTATTACTTAGGGCTAGTATGCAGTCAGCTTATTGATATTTTTGATGAGGAAGAACGCCAGATAGAGTATAGCGATATAAAGGTAGCTATAGACAACCTATTCAGCCCAGATATGAAAACAGTTTTTTCTCATTGGCGTGATAGATTAAATCGTTTAGAAAGCAGTGAGCGTAGTTACGCCAAACAAGTCTTAGACTTAGTTAGCAGAGATAATACTGATGTGACGTATGGAGAGATATTTAATTTATCACAGCATAGTGATTTTAAAGACACTATAAACAGTAGATACGTTATTAACTGTCTCTTACATGACGGTTATCTCTATCAACCAGATGACGATATTTACCAATTCACTTCTCCTCTATTAAAACGCTGGTGGGGTCGCTATGGAAGCTAATACTATCATGCCTGTGAGTAATTCAGTATTGCTATACAACACGCAGAATGTTGATAGTGAAGTGTTAAAAGCTGGATTTAGCATACGTAAAAAAGAGTATCAGCGTATTTGGAAAGATATTCAGACAGGCTCTATGCAATATCCTGAGATACACTATCTTATTCAAGGTGTGCGTGGGGCTGGCAAGACTACGTTGCTATCACTTCTAGCGCACGAAGTTGCTGAAGATGAAAAGTTAAATAAATGGCTGATTCCTATTCTACTTAATGAAGAAGAATATGGCATATTATCGCTATTTACTTTTTGGTTACGTATTGCTGAAAAGCTTGCGGAGCAGAATTCTGATTTATACGCAGAGCTATTTGAGCAAATCTCTAACTTAGACGATAGTGCTGAGGTAGCATGGGATTTGATACAAAATAGTTTAGACGAGAACAAGCAGAAAATTATTGTCTTCGTTGATAATTTAGGCGAGTTATTCAAAGACTTTGATGAAATTGAACATGCCCAGCTTCGTGAAGTTCTAAGTTTACATCCACAGATCCGTCTTATTGGTGGCTCTAGCCAATTGCTTGAAGCTCATTTCGATGGTGCAGCACCTTTCTACCAATTCTTTAAACTGGTTAATTTAAAGCCAATTAATGAAATAGAAATGCATGAGCTATTACGCTCTTTGGCAAAGCAAACTAGTGAAGACGCCGTAAATACTATAGAAGAGATTATTACTAAGCATCCTGAACGTATTGAAGCGGTCAGACGTCTTACTGATGGCGTACCTCGTACTATAGTATTACTGTTCCAGATTATTATGGAAGGTGCAAAAGAAAATAGTTACGCTTATTTAGAAGAAACGATTGATAAAACTACGCCTTTGTATAAACATCGAATGGATGATTTATCACGCCAACAAAAAGCTATCGTACATGTGATAGCGATGAACTGGGATGCGATGAGTACTAAAGAAATCGCGGAACAAACTCGCTTGCCAAGTAAGACGGTATCAGCGCAGTTGGTAAAGCTACAACAGCAATGGATAGTGGATAAAATAGAAACCAATACCAAAAATCATCTGTATATTGTCAAAGAAAGGTTTTTTAATATTTGGTATCTCATGCGCTATGGTAATCAAAAGGATAAGCGTCGTGTTTTGTGGCTCACAAGGTTTTTAGAGAGTTGGTATGATAGAAATGAGCTAAATATTAAGTTGGCTGAAATAGCTATGCCTTATATAGACTTAGATGGTGCTGACGGTTTTAAATTACAAAGAACTAAGGAAGTATACATAAATGCTTTGCTAGCTAGTGAGTATATAGACAAAACTTTAAAAGCTGGCGTAAATATTTTCTTAGACCCATACTATAGCAATTTAATTAAATCTGAAGAATGGGACGTTTATAAGAGCAATCTAGAAAGCTTCTTCTCCAATGTAGAACTTAAAAAATATGAGGATGCAAAAAATAATATTGAAGAAATATTAAAATTAGATATTGGTTCTGCTCAAAAATTAATAGTATCAGACATTGTCTATGAGTTTTTTAGTAAAGATATAGAGTTAAAAGATAAAGTAATTTCTAATATTCTTCAAGAATCAGCAAAATCTTCCATGAGTCGTTTAATGCTATTGGTAAACATAGTCGACACAGATTATACGAGTGCAAAAAATATTGGTAGAATAATAGTTAATGAAACAAATTCAGAAGCAAAGTTCGATAGTGCTATATTTATGGTTTTCCAAGCACATATACAGTTATGGTTTGATGAGTTCGAGAATTTTAAAAACAGTATAGAAATATTGAAAAATAAAGAGTTTAAGTTTGAAGAAAGTTCAATGTCATTTGATTTATTTGAAAAATTGCTAATACTTTTGCTACAGAAAGGTCAATTAGAGATGATTTATGAGTTAATTAATAGTTTCGTACATCTAAAAGAACAATTTAAACCCATTTATTACGCTACAGTCTTCTTGTTAAAAGACGAACGTCATCAGGAGTATTTACGTATGGGTTCAGAGTTAAAGGGCACGGTAGATGAGATATTACAAAAAGTTGAAGAGTATCGATTTAAGTATGCTTAGATAATGTGTAGAGCCATAATTTAGAATAACTAAATTATGGCTCTAATCTCTCAACCCATAGGCGGCCAACGATGAGTCTTATCACCATCTATCCAATCTTGTACCCACGGCTCAGGTTGTTTATCCCAATCTGATCTACCTAAAGCTGCCAGCACACGCTCAGTGGCAATTACCTTACCGCCTTCTGTAACACCCGTTCGTAATAGCGCCGATGAGCAAGGTTTGCCCTTGACCCACATAGACTGCTCTACATAGATCCAACGCGCATCGAAGCCAACGATTTTGGTCTTCATAGTTACCTTTTGAAAGGCACGGATGCGCTTACGATATTGGATAGTACTGCCAGCCACTACTAAACCCCAACGCTGCTTGAGCAGCTGCTTACCAAGTCCAGTACGTACCGCAAAGTCAGTACGACCCATGTCATAAAGGGTCAACACTCGGCCGTTATTCATCTCTAAAAAATTATCGATATCGGTCAAACGACAGCGTAGAGTAATCTCGCTAACGTCATCGAAGCTTAAGGTATTGCCCTTCTTGACTTGTACTATAGCGTTGATGATAGTGGAGGTATAACGAATAAAAGGATACATAACAGATCTCAACAAACATAAAGGTATTAGATTTTTGGGAGTAGAGCGGTAGCAAGTAGGCGTCTATTGCCTATTAGTTGCTACTTAATAGAGGCCACGCCAATATAATTAAAATAAGCACTAACGGTTTCGGGTACCCAATTGATATCGAATCTTGATTTTTTATAGAGGTGAGGGGACTTGTCTTTATCAGAGCGATAACGCAAATAACCGATATGACCACCGTGCGCAGTTTCGATAATAGTGACGCTGTCAGAGACATCATTTGCGGTAGCGGTAAAGCCAATAAAGGGATCGTCTTTGGCGCTGATAAGCAGTAAGGGACGAGTCACATTCCGCAAGTGAGGCAGGGCAGAGGATGAGTAATAATAGTCATTATTAGAGCGATAGCCATGCCTAGGGGCGGTGAAGATATCGTCAAAGTCACTAATGCGATTGACGGCCTTTATAGAAGCTATCTCCTCTGCGCTAATTTCATTTGCTAGTGCTTTTTTGATAATAGGATTGAGCAGATAAGGCGTATAAATGCGGTGACTCAAGAAGCTATGCATAGTGATAGCCGCTGATGACATATCTACTGGAGCGGAGATTACTGCTGCACCTAAACACAAAGCCTTATCGCCATACTCTCCCATATATTTAGCCAGCGCATTACCGCCTAGCGAGACGCCAACGGCATAGATGTTGCTATAATTTTGAGCTAAGGTCTGTAAGGTGTGATGCACTTCGGCAGTATCACCAGCATTATAAAATACTCGACCGCTGGCAGGAATACCACCACAGCTACGAAAGTGGGCGACTACGAAGTGCCAGCCTTGGGCATGCATCTGATGAGCCAATGCGCGCGCATAATGGCTGTCGCTACTACCTTCCATACCGTGGAACAATACGATCAGAGGCGTCTGCTCAAGTATTTCACTAGTGCTGCTAGCTACTGGATGAGCATCATAAAAATCATAAGCGATATCGCTCTCAGCCAGCGAGTCTTTTTTGACAATACGTCTGTAGGTCGGCGTTTTTGGCGCAAAAAACTTAGGCAAAATGCTTTGTAGATGTGGATTAGTTAGCCAAAACGGGGGCTTGAATTCATTGTAGATAAAGTTATTCATAGAAGGGCATCGAAAATGGTGGAGTGAAATAAGAGGGAGCGAGCTGATTACTATATGAATTTATTCAAATGGATTTATATATAAGGTTTCACGTGAAACAATAATAGCGAATCAATTAAATTTTAAAATAAACATCAAGGTGCTAGCGCTTTTGTTACTCACTATCATACTAATCTATGAGCAAGGTTCCAATATTTTTTGGTGAACGCCCTACTCAGCACTTGTTAAAACCTGCCCATCCATAGCAAGGCGTTGTTTAAGGGCTTCAATATCAGCCTCAGCGATGGTTACTGATAACCGTACCTCTTTACTATAATCCACCGAGTCGATAGTGCCGTTTAAGCTCTCAACTATATAACGACATTGGCCTTCAGTAGCGAACTGCGCTAGGATTTGTAGTTGCGTCATAGGCACATAGGGACAGAGTTGCATAGCATCGACTGCCGCTTGTGCAGAGCCAGCATAGGCCCGTGTCAGTCCGCCTGCGCCTAACTTGATACCACCGAAATAGCGCACCACAATGACAATAATATTACCAATAGACTTATGCTGTAGAACATTGAGTATCGGTCGGCCAGCAGTACCACTCGGTTCGCCATCATCATCGAAGCCAGCACTAGTAGTATTATCAGGATCACCAATAATATAAGCCCAGCAGTGATGACGCGCATCAGCATATTGCTCACGCATCTGTTCCACGTGAAACATAGCTTGCTCACGTGAAGTCACTGGATAAGCATAAGTGATGAATTCAGATTTTTTGATTTCAAGGCGGGCAGTAACCGCGCTTTGTAAGGTTTGATAACTCATAGTTCAATAACTTAGTGTTTTATAACTAGTAATCTTTTAGGTGATATACCTAGGTTTAGGTTGAATATGCTAAACTTGTTTTATTATCGCTGTTGCCAATATTCGGTACAGGATCAATTTATTCTCCACTATAACAAAACATTATGATATCCAAGGTAGCAAATAGCATGCGTTTAGATAAATTTATTAGTAAAGCCACTGAGCTGTCACGCAAAGAATCAAAAAGAATCTTGCACGCCGGCGAAGTCACTGTCAATGACCAAGTCATCAAAGATGTCGGCTTGCATGTCGATATCGTCAATGACGAAATCATGTGGGCCAATGAGCCACTATCAGTAGCTACTGGCAATCGCTACATTCTATTGCATAAGCCTGAAGGCTTTGAATGTACCCTAAAAGTGAAAGATCATCCTATCGTGACTGAGTTGATTGCAGTGCCAGAAAGCGGCAGCTTGCGCATGGCCGGTCGTCTAGATGTGGATACTACTGGGGCGTTGCTAATTAGTGATGATGGTAAATGGTTACACCGTGTCACTAGTCCAAAACGTGAACATGCCAAGGTCTATGAGCTTACGTTAGCCGATGCTATGGACAGTGAAGCGCAAGCGAATGCAGTAGCTGAGGTTGCCGAAGGTATCTTACTAGAGGGTGATCATGAAGAGACTAAGCCAGCAGTACTTGAATTCATCGATGAGACTCATGCCCGTCTGACGTTAGAGCAAGGTAAGTATCATCAAGTCAAACGCATGATGGGCTACTTTGGCAACAGAGTAGTGGCGCTACATCGCTCTAGTGTCGGTCATATCACTTTAGACGGTCTAGAAAAAGGCGATAGTCGCTTTTTGACAGCAGAAGAAGTCGCTAAATTTTAATAAGTTTTACTAGATTTCTCTAAAACTAACGGCAGCCGTTCTCTAATGATGTGAACGAGCTGCCGTTATTGTTTGTCAGTCACTATTAGCTAGGAACTATCAGCTAGGAACGATTAGCCAAAGATTATTAAACATAAACTACTATTAGTTGTACATCATCAGCCGTTAGTTATCCTAAATTCTTAGCATCTGTTACTTGTCTCTTAAGCTCAAGTAGCATATTTGCAAACTAAGCCATCTATCCTAGGCTCAGCCCTTATAAAAATAAACTACTGTGCTACAGTCTTATCATCTATTTATTCTACTTTTTTATATACTATTTATAGCTGTTAATAGTTGACGCTTATCTCAATGCTGATTAAAAAAGTTGTTATTTATTAAAATTTGATAGGACCTTTTCTGTGAAACTACCTGCATTCAAATCCCTCGCCATTGTTAGCGCTATACTATTATCAACTAGTGCTTGCGCTCAACCCACACCGACTAACAGCAGTAGCCAAAACTTGCAAACTGCGTCTAAGGTAATTACTAGTGTGAGCAGTACTGTTGATGCGCATTTGCGTAAAGTACTGACTGAAGTCGGTATCAAAACCCAGATTGTGGCTATCACTCCCTCAAAGTTACCGAATATGTATCAAATTGATTTAGTAGGGCAGCCCCCACTGCACCTTACTGCTGATGGCAAATACGTGATCCAAGGCGAGCTACAAAAAAATCCTAGCAAGCGTCTGGTTAATACTATCCCTGTGCGTAGCAATAGTACCCAAACAGGTAAGCCTATTAGCGCTGCTACTAAAAATTCTATGCTGGCTAATATGAGTGCGCTGAAGAATATGAGTGCCAAGACGCCATTCTTCTACACCGCAGTACCTGGTGTGATTTGGGGTGCAACGCTAGAGGGTGTGCCGTTTTTAATATCGGATGATGGACAATATGTGACTGATGGTGAGATATCGGTGATAGATAAAGGTCAGTTCACTGGCTTAGATGATAATTTTGAAAAGTTAAAAAACCAGTCGGTGTTTAGCAGCTTAGATCAAGCGCAACTGATTACTTATCCAGCTACTAGCGCTGAAAAAGCCGTAATCTACGTAGCCACTGATGTCAATTGTCCGTACTGCCGTTTGCTCCACAAGCAGATGCAGAGTCTCAATAAAAAAGGGGTGACGGTAAAAACTATTGGCTATCCTATCTATGAGCAGTCGCCTAACCAAATGCGTGGAATTTGGTGTCAGGCAGATGATAGCAGTCGCCGCCTTGCCTTAGATAAAGCTATGTTAACCGGAAAAATGACCCCAGCACCAGCCAGCTGTAGTACTGATTATGTCAGCCCTAATCGTGAAAAAGCTGCTGGCTTAGCTGTGATCGCCACCCCAGCTATCTATCGTGATGATGGGGTATTATTCCAAGCTAGCTTTGAGAGTCCGGAGTTCTTAGAATTCTTGGGTGTAGACTAATCAGCTGATCTTCTAGCTACCTCAATAAGCGACAGCGCCGCATAAACCTTTATTTATGCGGCGCTGTTTTTATAGTGTTGCTAATACCAATGAATAGCTGTTAACCAGCATTAATCAACTAATAGGTTTTTACCAGCAATTTACGGCAACACTACATTAACGATTTTCCAATTAATAAAGCCTTCACGTTGCATCTCAATGGTCAGTGGATAACCCTTGACTTGACCACTAATAGTAAAACAATTGATACCACAATAGCTTAAGCTTGGCTTATTACTATCTTCGCCTTGCGCCACTTGTTGCTCAAGCTCGTCCGCTTGCTTTTCCATGATCTGCTGCATTTGATTCTTCACTACAGCATCAACATCACCACGTTGGATAATCAAATCACGAATTAGGTTCTTTAGATCAACCTGATTACTAGCAATGGCCCAAGCAGCGGCAAGCTCCTTAGTAGCAGTATTGGCTTGGCCCTGAGTATTAATAAGTTTTTCTATATTTTCTGCGTTGATAGCCCCGTCTACTGCTTGAGTAATAAAGGTATTACCAGCTTGAGTAAGAGGCTCGCCACCCAGCTCTGCAACTAGCGGATAATAAGTCATAGTATTAGCAAACTTGCTAGTCAACTGCGTTTGCATACTAGGGCGCAGTTGCTCATAATCAATCGCCGCAGCGATAGTGGCACCGTCTTTAGCATCGTAAGCTTTTTTTAATTGATAAGCGCTATAGTAAGGTGATCCCGCATATACAGCTACAACGATGACTATCAGTAACATAATCAATGCAATCAGCTTTTTCATAAATAGTGCTCTCTTATACAGGTGTCTATAGTTTTTTGTGCAGCAATAGGGCGATAAATATTAGCACGACTAGAGGTGTTACAGCTACGAATAGCTGAGGTGAGCTGGCAATTATAAAGATGTCTGTCATGTTAATTATCACGATGTCTGTCATGTCAACTATCACGATGCCCATCATGTTGACTGTCAGGAACTATTGTTTTTTAAGTTTGATACAGTTAAGCCTAAATAAAAACAGTATCCTGACAAAAATGTTTTCTACATCGATAACAATAGTAAAGATATACCTTGCTCACTTAGGCCTCTCTTTAGGAGGTTTTTGACAGATTTGAATAGCTACTAATGAGGTTATAGCGGTTTAATATAAAAATTCATCAGCCGAGCGCTTGATAAATCAGTGCAGCATCTCCATTAAGAGCGCAAACTTTTATTAATTGATTTGATTAATCATTATCCCATCAATCAGCTATCAGCATTCATAAAACAAACCCTATTTTATACTGTAATTAAAGCATAAGCAGTTATAGCCTCTATAACTACGTTTCATGTGAAACATTAGTGAGCATAGTGCTGTATAAATAGGGACGTTGATGACATGACTGAGGTTATGGTCAATAAATAGGCCAGTCGGTGGCTCGATAATGACAAGAGGAGAACCCATGAGTAAGCGCGATTTTTATGAGGTATTAGGCGTCAGCAAGACTGCAGACAGTAAAGAGATCAAACGCTCTTATCGTAAACTGGCGATGAAATATCATCCAGATCGCAACTCTGATGACCCTGATGCAGAAGAAAAATTTAAAGAAGCCTCTATGGCTTATGAAGTCCTGAGTGATAGCGATAAGCGCTCAGCATATGATCGTATGGGCCATGCTGCTTTTGAAAACGGTATGGGTGGTGGCGGATTTGGCGGTGCAGGTGCCGGCAACTTCCAAGACATCTTTGGCGATATCTTTGGGAACTTTGGCGATATCTTTGGCCAATCTCGTGGCGGCGGCGGTAGTCGTTCACGCCGAGGTTCGGACTTGCGCTATGTGCTTGAGCTCACTCTTGAAGAAGCGGTACGTGGCTGCAAAAAAGAAGTTAGCTTTACGGCACCAGCGCCTTGTGGCACTTGTGATGGTAAAGGCGCTAAAAATGCCTCAGATGTAGTCACTTGCCAAACTTGTCATGGCCAAGGTCAAGTCCGTATGCAACAGGGCTTTTTTGCGGTACAGCAAGCTTGCCCACAGTGTGGCGGCTCTGGTAAACAAATCAAAAACCCATGTCCTGACTGTCATGGTAATGGTGTTAAAGACAAGTCTCGCAATCTAGAAGTTTCTATTCCAGCAGGCGTAGATGATGGTGATCGCGTCCGTCTAGCAGGTGAAGGCGAAGCAGGCGGTGCAGGAGTACAAAACGGTGATCTATACGTTGAAGTACGGGTTAAGCCGCACAATGTCTTCACTCGCCAAGGCGCCGATCTATATATGGATGTGCCAGTGAGTATCACTGATGCCGCACTCGGCAAAGAAGTCGAAATTCCTACCTTAGATGGCAAAGTAAATATCAAAATCGCTGAAGGTACTCAAAGTGGTAAACTGCTACGTGTTCGTGGCAAAGGCGTAACGCCAGTGCGTACGACTATGAAAGGCGACTTGATCTGCCGAGTAATCATTGAGACCCCAGTTAATCTAAATCGCGAGCAAAAAGATTTACTGCGTCAGTTCCAAGATACTTTAGATGGCGATAGTCATCATAAGCAGTCACCGCACAAGAAGTCTTTCTTTAAAAAGATTGGTGACTTGTTCGACTAGCCAGCAGACTGCAAAAAGCTCTTATCTTAAGCCCCATGGTTTCACGTGAAACTATGGGGCTTTTTATTTTCACTGAGATAAAAACTAACGACTGATAGTCTTATAAGCCAAGTTCTTCTAATAAGCATTTTTGCTAAAGGCAGTAAAATCAATTCATGCTATGATATTCAGCAATATTATCAACAATAATTATTTTCCAAAATTAGAATTTAAGGAATAAAAATGAGTAAAAAATTAAATAAAAAAATGGCTGGCGAGCTCATAAATATCGGTGTTATCGGAGCTGGGGGCCGTATGGGTCGCATGTTGATTGAGGCAGTACAAGACAATCCGCAGACCACTCTTAGCGCTGCTATAGAACGCCAAGGCTCAAGTCTGGTTGGTGCTGATGCTGGTGAAGTGGCATCGATAGGTCGCATTGAAGTAAAAATTGTCGATGACTTAGTCGCTGTCATTAATGACATTGACGTGTTGATTGATTTTAGCTTGCCGGAAGCTACCGAGAAAAATATGCAGATTTGTGCTGAGCATAAAGTCGCTATGGTGATTGGTACTACTGGCTTTAACGAGCAGCAAGAGCAAGTATTGACCGAGGCCAGTAAGCATATTGCTATTGTTTATGCTGGTAACTATTCTACTGGCGTTAACTTATCGCTAAAGCTACTAGGATTAGCCGCTAAAGCGTTTGGTACTAATGCTGATGTAGAAATCATCGAAGCCCATCATAAGCATAAGATTGATGCGCCATCCGGTACAGCATATATGATGGCCGAAGCTGTGGCTGAAGCACGTGGTCAGGATTTAAAAGAAGTGGCGGTGTACGGACGAGAAGGGCAGACAGGCGCACGCAAACCAGGAACTATTGGTATCCATGCTATTCGTGGTGGCGAAATCATCGGCGATCATACGGTGATGTTTATCGCTGATGGCGAAGTGGTGGAAATCACTCACCGAGCACGAGCACGCATGACTTTTGCTGCTGGTGCTGTTCGAGCTACTACTTGGATCGTTCAACAAAAAGCCGGTCAATATAACATGCAAGATGTGTTGGGTCTTAATGACTAGTGCTTGACTTAATACTGCTAAATTTTTCAAATAAAAAAGCGCGATGCTATTAATAACAGCACCGCGCTTTTTATTGACCACGATTGATCAGGGATTAATCAACGTAGACTACTTCTAATGGCGGAAAGCCATTAAACTCAATAGAAGAATAAGAATTAGTATAAGCACCAGTAGTAAGCCAGTAGATCTTATCGCCAATCTCTAGCTCTTGCGGCAATTGATAGCCAGTTTCTTCATACATAATATCAGCAGAATCACAAGTTGGACCTGCTAATACCACAGTGCCTGCATTAGTAGAAGTTTCCATTTTAGGCGTATAGAGCGGATATTTGATCGCTTCGCCTAAAGTCTCAATCAAGCCTTGGAACAGACCGACATCGGTATAGACCCAACGCACCAAATCGGTATGCGACTTGCGAGATATCAGTACCACATCACTCACTAATACCCCTGAACCACCCACTAATGAGCGACCAGGCTCAAGAATGATTTCTGGCATATCTTGCTCATTATAATCATCAGTCAGATAGCGCTTTACTTCTTGCGCATAAACTTGGATCGGATTGACTTCACTTAGATAATTAGCAGGAAAACCGCCACCCAGATTAATCATCTGTAGCTTGATGCCTTCTTCGTTGCTCATCCAGTCAAACATATACTTAACTTTAGCAAGCGCATCATCCCATGCGGCGACGTCTTTTTGCTGACTGCCGACATGGAAAGAAATACCATAAGGTACTAAACCAAGATCACGTGCTTGAATCAGTAAATCAATTGCCATATCAGGGTGACAGCCGAATTTACGTGATAGTGGCCATTCAGCAGTATCTGAACCTTGTACTAGAATACGTACGAATACCTTGGAGCCTGGGGCATATTCAGCGATGTTTTTTAGGTCAGCCTCAGAGTCAGTGGCATACAAGCGTACCCCTTTTTCATAGGAATATTTGACATCTTTAGCTTTTTTAATAGTGTTGCCATAAGAAATTCGGCTGGCATCAACATCACAATTAAGTACCCGATCCAGCTCATAAACAGAAGCACAGTCAAAGTTCGAGCCTAAATCAGCAAGTAGATTAATCACTTCAACCGCAGGGCTAGCTTTCATTGCATAATGAATCTTAGCTTTCGGAAATAGCCCAACCATCTCATTGTATTGAGTTTTGATACGGCTTAAATCAACCACCAAAAACGGAGTTTCACGGCCTTGAGCAGCTTTAGTGAATTTTTGCCAACTGGCAGGGTCAAAATATTGGTCAATTTTGATCATATAGCAAGACCTTTAATAAAAGATGAAATTACGCAGATAGTCAATGAAGTGCATAGCTGGCCAGCGCTATTTTTTGACAACCCTAAGCCGCATTAGGCACCAGACGTAAGCCTTAAATACAGCTACTAGACTCATTGTCAGAAACAAACGCTAATTTTACTAAAGATAAATAACCTTACAGGTCGTTAGACATTGCTAGGCTGTGCCTGATTTTCTAACTGCTTTTCACGAATCTTAAGTACTTTACGCACTTTGTCACGGGCACGATTCTGCTTAAGATTAGACAAGTAATCAACAAAGATAACCCCATTTAGGTGATCCATTTCATGTTGAATACAAACTGCTAGCAGGCCTTCAGCTTCTATATCTACAGCTTGACCGTTTTCATCCAAAGCTTCGATACGTACTTTAATAGGACGCTCAACCTTATCGTAAACATCAGGCACAGAAAGACAGCCTTCTTCGTATGGCTGCTTTTCTTCTACTAAAGGGGTCACTTTTGGATTGATAAACACCATTGGAGTGTCTTTGTTTTCAGACAAATCCATGACGATCAGTTGAATATGCTGATCAACTTGTGATGCTGCAAGACCAATGCCTTCAGCGTCATACATAGTCTCAATCATATCAGTGATTAAGGTTTTTATTTTATCATTGACTTCTTTGACCGGCTTAGCAAGAGTGCGTAGGCGTGGGTCAGGATAGTTTAAGATCGGGAGTAATGCCATACGGCTCACCTCAAAAATACGGACAGACGGGAATACTAATAAAACGGGGGGTTTATTATAAAGTAAATGGGGACAAAAGTAATATTTATCAACATCTGCTAGCAGTAACTGATGATATAGGTCTAAGTAGCTAACACAAGTCGCTAAAAGCAAAAAGGACCTTATAGAGATAAGGTCCTTTTATTAAACGAATAACTATTTAATTAAGACTAATTACTGAGAGCTTAATATTTTTAATTAACGATATATCGTAGTCAAAACTAATACAACAGCAGCCAATTATATACGGCGTCTGTTCATAATCATCTCATACAAGAATAGCAATAGAATTGCACCGATTACTGAGAAGATCAGACCTGTGAAGCCACCATCAGCATTGATACCGATAAGTCCGGCAACAAAACCACCTAGCATTGCACCAACGATACCTAAAATGATGGTCATAATCCAACCCATAGCGTCGTTACCAGGTTTAATGGCACGTGCTAATAGACCGGCAACTAACCCTACAATAATCATCCAAATAAAGCTCATTATTATTCTCCTAATATTTAATATTATTAACTAAAAATTCAATTAATTTTCTATTACTTTTAGTGTGGTTTACTTTAAGACTAAGTTTATAAATTTGATAAAGCTATTGTAAACACTCGGCAAGATCAATAGTAAGTGCAAAATGTTACCTGTGTAGGGGCTATGTGAGAAAAACTAAGTATTTGCTATTTTTCAAGTAAAGTACGTAAATGGCGAGTAACAGAAGCAGTAAAAAGGTTAATAGGGGTAAGGATTGTATGTTGCTATAAGTCAGCACTAGTATCATAAGCCGATTGCAAAACAGCGCCATCCTTATAAAAGAATGACGCTGTTGGTAGTGGCCAATTATTTACAGCTACTGCTATTTCAGTAGCAATCTTATAAGAAATTAGCCACTAATCCTTCACTAGTAAGTCTCAAGCTATTGAATTTAGGCAGATGGTGACTGTAACGCGGTTAATAGACGCTGATGAATCCCTTCAAAACCACCGTTCGACATAATGACGATAGCATCATTTGCCTGCGCATGAGTGCAAAGGTATTCAATAATGGCTTCTACACTGCTTAGGACTTGTTGCTTAGGTTGGCGACTATCTGTATTTTCACTGATACTTTCATCGACGTTATTAGCAGTAGTATTTAAGTTAGCTTGCTCGATAACCTCTCTAAGCCCCCATTCAAGACCAGCAGGTTCATACCATAAAGTGTGATCTGCAAGCACTGCTGACTGCGCTAAGCTATCCTGATGAATACCCATTTTCATAGTATTACTACGCGGCTCAATGATGGCCCAAACTCGTCTGCCGGTCAGCTTCTTTTTAGCACCATCTAAAGTAGTATTAATAGCCGTTGGGTGATGAGCGAAATCATCAAACACTAAAATATCGTTAACTTCACCAATCAGCTCCATACGACGCTTAATACCAGCGAAGGCCGACAAAGCGGCACAAGCAGTAGTAATATCGACACCGACATTATAAGCGGCGGCTATCGCTACTAAAGCATTATTAACATTATGAATACCACTCATTGACCAGTCGACGCTAGCAGATAGTTGAGCATCGCTACTAGTATCAGAGCGGTTATTGTCATTATTGCTATTGCTATTGCTATTGCTGCTACTGCTACTGCTACTGCTGCTACTGCTGCTACTGGCATTTTGATTAAAGCTAACTTTAAACTGACTGCCATCTTCGTTGATCAGCTCTGCTTGCCAATCGATATTTTCAGCTTCTTTAAGGTTTTCACCTTGCTTATACTTATTAGCGCCGGCCTGTTGTTCGGTTATCGCCGTACGCCAAACAGGCGTCCAAACGCCTCTAGCTAGAGTATCTTCTAAACTAGCCGTCTGCGCTGGCATGATGATTCTGCCAGTACTAGGAATCATACGTAGCATATGATGGAACTGGGTTTGAATAGCATTTAAATCAGCGAAAATATCAGCATGATCAAATTCTAGGTTGTTTAAGATAACGGTACGTGGACGATAATGAACGAACTTAGAACGCTTATCAAAGAACGCACAATCATATTCATCGGCTTCAATGAGAAAGTAGCCGTCAAGCGCTGACTGAGTATCGGCCGTCTCTAAAGACTCTGCTCCTAAGTAGCTACTATGAGCGAATACTTGTTGTAAATGCTCATCAGTAGTATTGACTAGAGGCACGCCACCGATCAAGAACCCAGCATCTATACCTGCATAATGGAGTATCCACGCTAGCATCGTCGTCGTCGTGGTCTTACCGTGAGTACCAGCGACCGCTATCACATGACGCGACTGCAATACTTGCTCAGACAAAAACTGTGGGCCTGAAGTGTAGCGCAGACCTGTATCTAACATATACTCAATCACATCCATGCCGCGTTTCATTGCATTACCCACTACTACTAAATCTGGGGCTGGTTGTAAATGTTGCACTAAGTAGCCTTCGTTAATGATCACACCAGCACGTTCAAGCTGGGTGGACATAGGAGGATAGACATTGGCATCTGAGCCAGTCACTGTATGACCAAGGCCACGTGCTAGTAGGGCCAATGACCCCATAAAAGTGCCACAAATACCAAGAATATGAATATGCATTGATGTACCGCGCTAAATGAAATGGATGTATGGGATAAGGGTATAGCAATGAGATTGTAGTACGATAAAATATTTTAGGGCGTGTTGAATAGTCATTAGTACACACTGCTCTAATCGACACGGCAACACCGCCGAGTTATTGTAACTCATTAATAACTTCTCTAATAGCTAGCCAATAAAAAACGCCTAGTAACAAAGCGTCAGTAAGGCGTTAATGAGAATAGAGTTTTTTTGAACCCTAGCAGCAAAACCAGTAAAAATTATTATAAAACATAATTTAAATAAAGGTGCTAACTAGCGAGCGCTTAAAGCAGCTTATTATTTACGCGATAAAGTGTAATCAGGATCAGGTTGTTTATCAGCATCTAATAGCACTAGATGATTATCTTGAATAACATAATTCTCAACGTTCTCTTCATCATAGACCACAGTAATCATATTATCATCTTGGCGATAGATACCAGACTCAACCACCGGTGGCCTGATCTGCTGAGGACTTCTATAAAAGCTGGTCTTTTGCATAGTTCCATCTGCACGCAGATTAAGCGTTAAACTAATCCCTTCACAATTTTTACAAGATAACATCCCCATGTAATCACCGATTAATACCGCTTGCAAGGCACTGTCAGCGCGTTTTTCTGAAATCATCGGCGCGCTTCTTTTTACAGGTTTTCTATCATTGCTAGCGGCATCTAAAAGCGAAGTACCTTCGTGGTCATCAGTTTGGCTAGTAGATATTGGGGCTTGAATGGCTATTTCTGCAGTAATTTCCTGATTGGCCTTAGCCGCTATTTTGTCTTCTGCAGCAGCCGTAGAGGTCGATTGACTATCGCAGCCAAACAGCACTACACAAAAAGATAGAGACAACGCTAGGCGACCAAAGCTCTTATTAATAGGAGCAAGCCTAGTCGTGACCCTTTGAGAACAATAATAATGTTTCATTATCACACCAGTAGTAGGCAATTAGCAGTCCATACTTTGCAGTTATTAGCTGAGTATTACCGCATAATTCTAGTAATCAACATCACTATATCGAGTTAAAATCGCTCAAATTCATATCACTTTATAATTACAAAGTAGATGAACAACAGACGTTTTTATTTAAGCATTTTAGACAATAATAAATCATTATAAGGTAACAAATACCACTGTGGTTTCTGTGTTGTTTTTGTTGTCTCTATTGCCGCTCAATCTTGCTATGTAATCTAATTTGGCTAAGCAAAAATACTCGCTAAGCAAAAATATTCGCCAGCGAGTTCTAACGTAGCTGCTAATTGGATGGATAGTTGTCTTAAACAGAGGTTTAGATAAAAAGCTTATGAATAAGTGCCCATTAACGAGCGCTTATTGATGAATGGTTAGTTATTGCTATCAATAAGATCTAGCGCCATAACTATTACTAACGAGGTTTAATAATGCGCCAAAAAATTAGTATATGAGCGATTAACAAAAAGCTGAATAAAATTAAAGACAGTTCAGGAATACTCAGCCCTAAGAACGACCAGTCAACTAAAGCACACTCGCCAGAACCAGCTAGAACCTCATTAAGCACTTGCTTCATAGGCAAAGTATCAAGCCAGTAATCAAGACCAGGACCACAAGAGGGCACTTGATCAGGTGGCAGATGTTGTAGCCAAACATGACGCCCCGCTATCACTGTTGCCCACACAATACCCGCTAAACTTCCCAGCCATAATATCAATCTAATCGCTTTAGACTTAGGATTAAATAGGGCGGCAATCAATGCAAAACCACCCATTACCATCAGACCAATACGCTGAAAAATACACAGCGGACAAGGGGTCAGACCTAAGTGACTTTGTAAAAAAAACAGCGCAAAGCTCATGCCTACTATCGTCATTAACACTAAAAATACTTGCAAACTGCGATAAGTGGTCAGACGATGCATTTAGTCAATACTCTTATAAAATAAAGTGGGTTTTGAGCTTTAATTATTAGTAGGTTAACTAGTATTAATAGTCTAGTCATTACTAATAATCTAGCAACTATTCATAGTCTAGCGATACTGCTGCAAAAATTCCATAAAGTCTTCGCTCTCAGAGGACTCAAGCTCAGCTTGTTGCAGTACTGATTTTTCGGCTAGGACTTCGTACTTAGCTTGGGTATGCGGGCTAAGCGTTTGCTGCAATAGAGAGTCACGATGCTGATTGGCTAAAGTAAAGCCTAGTTGCCATAGGCTACCTAAGCGTTTGCTATCAGCATTCACTTGTGCGGAGATAGTCGACTCAGAATTACCAGCTTTGCCTTGCATTAGTGCCACAGCAGCACGGTAATCGTTACCACCATAATGAGCATCAAGTAATGCTGCTAGCGGTTGCATATTAGTTAAATGCGTCAACATCCAGCTTTGTAGTAACTGCTCTGAGCCATTATTTAGCACATGCAAACCTTCAAGACGACCTTCATTGACCACCCGTTCAAGGTTGATTGCTAGCTCTTCTTCCTCTGCAGGCATAAGATCAGGAGAGTTATTTAGTAAGCAATACAGGGCCATTACTTCTAAGAAACATGCACTCGAGAGGCGAATACCGACATCACTATAAGGATCTAAATCGATTGCCCGGAACTCAACATACGCAATGCCACGACGTTCTAGTGCTTCAGTAGGCGTCTCGCCGCGATCAGTGATTTGTTTGGGGCGAATAGGACTGTAGTATTCATTCTCTATTTGTAGAATATGATCATTGATCTGAATAGGATTACCATCAGCATCATTTAAGCCCAATTTTTTAAAGCTCTCATGCGGAGTTTGAATGGCACGGCGTAAGCCTTCGACATACTCAGGTAAATGGTTATAACGAATATCTAGATGTTCCTGCACGCTATTGGTATAGCCAAGCTTGCCCATACGTAAGCTAGTAGCCGTGGGCTTATAGTAAGTGGAGTCATTGAGCAATTCTAAATCATGTTCGCGGCCAGCAATAAAACACGGACAGACGCTAGGGCTAGCACCTAATAAGTATAACAATAAGCTAGTTAGGCGCTTAAAATTGCGAATTAGGCCTAAATACTTATCGTTTTTGAACTCTAAAAATGACTGAGAGGGTTGTTCCTGAGTGTGTTCTTGCCAGTATTTAAACAGCCCATCACCAAAAGATAAATTGTAATGCAGGCCAGCAATAGTCTGCATGCGGCGACCATAACGAATACCTAGTCCGCTGCGATACAAAGTCTTTAGCTTGCCAGTATTCGAGCTACCGTAGTCTGCTAACGGGATATCTTCATCGTTAGAGGACAGCATGCAAGGCATAGATAACGGCCACATCAGCTCACCTTCAGGTAGTGCTTGATAGACCAAAACGTGGAGCTGACGTAACATCGCTAAAGTATCTTTTGGCGTATCTTTGGGGTCAGTAATTAGCTCAAGTAAACTTTCTGAGTAATCAGTAGTAATGAATGGGTGAGTTAATTTTGAGCCAAGTTTGGCTGGGTGAGGAGTCTGTGCCAAATAACCATCAGGCCTAACTCGCAACCCTTCTTTCTCGATACCACGCAGCATACCTACTAAGTGCTCGCTATCGAACCAATCAGGGATTTTGAAATCAACAAAAGTACTTGCGAAATTACTCATAGTATTCATCTATTGTTATAGGTTATATCAGCGTAAAGGCTAATAAAAAGTTACTCAAAAAGAGGAGTTATTAAGGTGAAATAATGCAGTCAGTTTAGCCCAAAGCACAACTAAACACTATGCGAAATTACAAATCCAGTAAGCTTTAGTTATGCTATGTTGACTGTATTTATATCATAAATAATGGTTATTCAATCAGCCAATAGCCGAGGTATATAAGCCAGTAGCTAGCAATTAAAAGCTATGCTAATAAGAGTTATAAAAAAAGCATCTACTTGCTAAGCAAATACCTAAAATAGATGCTAAAAGTAGATGCTTAAAGGGTATAGCAACTAGGCTGATTATTTATCACAGTATATGACCAGTTTCTCAAAGCTAATCAGTAATTATCGCTCTATATAGAGAATGAAGAGCCACAGCCACAAGTAGTAGTAGCATTAGGGTTTTGCACTACAAATCGTGCCCCCTCTAAGCCTTCGGTATAATCTACCGTGGAGCCTTGTAAATACTGATAGCTTAGCGAGTCCACCACTAAAGTCACGTCACCATTATCAAAATTAGCGTCGTCTTCATTAACATCATTGGCAAAGTTAAAGCCATATGAGAAGCCCGAACAGCCACCACCGGTAACATAGACTCGTAGCATCAGGTCAGCATCGCCTTCCTCTTCACGCAAACGACGCACTTTTTGGGCAGCACTATTGGTCAAGCTTAATATGGTCGGATCGATAGGCTGATTTGAGCTTGGGTCGTACTGGCTGATTGTTTCGGTCATGATTACCTCAGTAGCTACCGTAAAAGACGCTTAGGAAACTATAGTATGTATTTAGCCATTATCAATAAATAACAGCTATTGGTACCTAGTAGATCCTAACGGCGCAAATAATTCGGTTAGATAGTATTTGATGGAGCAATAAAATTTAGTAAAGCAGATCTAATCAATAATATATTGCTATTAATAAACTCTTATTAGGCATATTGAACACTCGACTAGGGTACTTAGACCTTTTTAGTACACAGTGTTTCTAAGATGCTGATTCTACAATAGCTGCAAGTTAGAACTCTCTATACGAGTCTTCTAAGGGCACCTTTAATAAAGTTGCGGCAACAAATAGTCCTGCCCCTATTTTTATCTGATAATAGCTGGCCAAGGCATCTGCCTTATCTATAATTTTTATTTAGACTACAGCACAGCTTTGATAAATCAATAGCTATTAGTAGTGCCTTGCTATGATTATTCAACATCGCCTAGTATATCATAATTGGGGCTGTGGTTAATTTGTCAAGTCTATTAGACATAGTTAATAGCGGTTAATAACGGTTACGAGTAGCTAGAGCTAACAATGATTGCTAATCACTAGATCTAATAACGGTCGTTAATAGGCAGTATTAGCAACCAATTATCAGTCATTAGCGTTGAAAACCGTCTAGTTCGCCTTCATTAATGGCTTAAAATTGAAATAGTTGTTTAATTGTTTGCCTATAGGGCGGGCGTTTGAAATAATAGTCAGTAATTATCTGATTTTATGTCTTTTACCTTTAAGAGCTGCTTAGTAAAGAGGCTCTTAAACCTGCTTTTACCTTTAGTAACTGCTTTTTCTAATACCCTTGAGATAAAAACCCCTATGATCGAATTTAAAGACGTTAGTGTTCGCCGTGATGGCCGTGAATTATTTTCAGGTGCCAGTTTTCAGCTGCACCCCAATCACAAAATTGGTTTAACCGGCAATAACGGTACTGGCAAATCAACCTTGTTTGCCTTATTACTAACGCAGATGGGCACTGGCGATACAGAAGTGACGCTTGATAAGGGTGAAGTTAGTATTCCTGATAGCTGGCATGTGGCACATATGGCGCAGGAAGTAGGCGCTAGTAGCCAAACCGCGATCGATTACGTACTAGGTGGTGATGAGCAGTGGTATACGCTCAACGAAGCTTTGAGTGACTTGAGTAGTGTTAGTGATGATCAAATTGGGGTGTTGCATCAGCAGTTTGATGAGATTGATGGCTATCGCACTCCTACTAAAGCGGCGCAAATTATGGCGGGGCTTGGCTTTAATACGGCTCAGCATGATTTGCCAGTAGAAGGCTTCTCTGGGGGCTGGCGTATGCGCTTAAACCTAGCGAAAACCCTAATGAGTCGTGCTGACTTGATGTTACTCGATGAGCCAACTAACCATTTGGACTTAGATGCGATTCTATGGCTTGAGACTTGGATCAATTCGTTTACCGGTTTGGTGATCGTAATCTCACATGATCAGGCGTTCTTGGATGCTACAGTTGGTCACATCCTGCATGTAGAACAACAGCAGATCACTCTGTATACCGGTAACTATCAGCAGTTTATTCGTACTCGTCATGAGCGTATGGCGCAGCAGCAGCAAGCCTTTGAGAAGCAAGAAGCGACTAAAGCACATTTGGATGACTTTATTCGCCGTTTCCGTGCCAAAGCTAGTAAAGCCAAACAAGCACAGAGCCGTATTAAGCAGCTGGAGCGTATGGCTGAGCTATCACCTATGATGGCCGATAACCCATTCTCTTTTCAATTCTACGAGCCTGCTCACATGAGTTCGCCGTTGATTGAATTAAGCAAAGCAGACATTGGCTATAGCACAACGCCACTATTGTATAACGCTAATGTGCAAGTGACTCCTGATACTCGTCTCGGCTTGCTGGGGATGAACGGTGCTGGTAAGTCAACATTGATTAAAGCTTTGGTTGGTGAGTTAGGGGTGTTGACAGGGACGTATCAAGTTTCTGATACTCTAAAGCTCGGCTACTTCAATCAGCATCAAATGGATGCTCTAGATGCTGAAGCTACGCCTATAGAAATGTTACGCCGTCTGGCTGGTAAGACCTCTGATGCCCAATTGCGCTCATTCTTAGGCAGCTTTGATTTTCGCGGTGAACGTATTGACACCCCTAGCAAGCTATTCTCAGGAGGTGAACGCGCCCGTCTAACTTTGGCATTGATTGTCTGGCAACGTCCTAACGTCCTAGTTCTCGATGAGCCAACCAACCATTTAGATTTACAAATGCGTCAGGCACTAACGGTAGCTTTGCAAGGTTTTCAAGGGGCAGTAGTATTAGTCTCGCATGATCGTGAGCTAATCGCTAATGTCTGCGATGAGTTATATCTAGTGCATGACGGTCAGATCGATGAGTTTGATGGCGATATCAGCGACTACGGCAAGTGGCTGTCTGAAAAGCGCAAGCAAGAAAATTCTTCAGATAAAGGCGCTAATAAAAAAGGCAAAAACAAAAAAGCTAACAAAAAATTCATCGATAAAGATAGTGTTTCACGTGAAACAGATAATGAATCGGGCAATGGCAACCCTGATAAATCTAAATCGTCTAAAAAAAAATTCGCGAATTCTAAATTAGCTGAAAATACCGCAGTTTCTTCGTTGACTAAAGAGGAGCAGCGCAAATTGGCTGCTGATCAGCGCAAACTTACTGCCCCTATTCGTCGTAATATTGAGGATACTGAAAAGTCGCTAGCTAAGATTGAGCAAAAGCTAGTTAATTTGGAGACGCAACTGGCTGATACTGAGCTGTATGAAGAAGGTCGCAAAGCAGATTTATTAAAATTGCTTGATGAGCAGACAGCATTGCAACAGCAGCATAGTGATCACGAAGAGAGCTTGCTAATGGCGATGACTACTCTTGAAGAAATGGAAGCTGAATTTGAGTAAGGGTTTTTTGCTTAATAAATAAAAAGGGGGAGAGCGTCAGCTCTCCCCCTTTTCTACGTTATTGCCTACGGTATTTACCATCACCGTAAGATAGTATCTTCATACTAGTCGTACAAAGCTCGCAGTTTATTTTACCAGCAGCCGCTTTAGACAAATCGAGAATTCGTCCCCGAGCATAAGGGCCTCTATCAGTGATTTTTACTATCACGCTCTGCTTCGTCTTGTTATTAGTTACTTGTACCTTCGTACCAAACGGCAGCGTTTTGTGCGCAGCCGTTAAAGAGTTCATATTGAAGATGCTACCACTAGCTGTGCGTTTACCATGGAACTTTTTACCATAATAACTAGTATTAGCGGCAAAAACAGTAGTCGTTAACAACAGTGATAAAGTAATAACTAGAGACTTGATTAAATAAGACATTTAATACCTTTTTACAATTAACGAAATAGACAGATGTTCTTGCCTACAATATTCACACTCCCTATGAGCCTGAATAATATAACTATTTTACTAGAGAAAGCCTGCTATATCCTTACGAGTTTGTAAAATGCATTTAAAGATAAATATTTTATAAAAATAATTTTGAGATATAAGGTATTTGCTAATATTATTTCTCTATAAATAGAGGGTTGGCAATTGAATTAGCTATTTATAGAGAATTTTATAGTCATGCTGATTGTAAAATTAGATAGAGTGCCAAATATAATTACTATTATTTATATAGCGGCCATACTTAAAATTAATTTTTAGCGTTTAATTTTTATCAACATAAACTAAGGGTGCATTGCGGTATGCTATAGCTATAGATATAAACATAGCCCATGCAAAACATGAGAGTCATCACCCTAAAAACGCTCAACTCAAAACTATCGACATAAGCATAAAAATAAAAGGAAAATCATCATGGCAGAAAAGAATTATTATGAAATCTTAGGGGTCAAAAAAGATGCTACAGATGCTGATATTAAGAAAAGATATCGCAAGCTAGTGCGTGAGTACCACCCTGATGTCAGCAAAGATCCAGATGCTGATAGTAAGATTGCGGTTATTAATAACGCTTATGAAACCATCAGAGATAAAGATAAGCGGGCTGAATATGACGCCATGCTAAATAATCC
Source organism: Psychrobacter sp. BF1 (assembly GCF_019279065.1). Lineage (NCBI taxonomy): Bacteria > Pseudomonadati > Pseudomonadota > Gammaproteobacteria > Moraxellales > Moraxellaceae > Psychrobacter > Psychrobacter sp. BF1. Next base: position 65,126 of record NZ_JAGYWV010000006.1, on the reverse strand, counting down.
ATTTGCAGGCCAAGGCGGTGGATTCGGTGGTCAGTCAGGTGCTGGACAACCGGGCGGTTTCCGTTGGGACGATATGAAAGGTCAGTTCGGTGAAGGGCAAGCTTTTGGCGAAGGCAGCTTTCGCTTTGATGATATCTTTTCAGCGTTTGGTCATGGTGCGCGTGGTCAAACAGGGGGGCAGCAGCGCGGCGGCTTTGATCAGTTCGGTGCGGGCTTTGGTAGCCAAGATAGCAAAGGCCAAGACCAACATGCAGAGATCAATGTTGACTTGGCTTCAGTTTATAACGGTGACGACTATAGTATTAAACTAAATGTGCCAGTACGCCAACCTGATGGCAGCGTAAATTACGATAACAAAACCTTAAAGATTAAAATACCTAAAGGCATTACTGATGGTAAGCAAATCCGTTTAGGCGGGCAAGGGGCCGCAGGTAGTGGAAAAGGCAAAAACGGTGATTTATTCTTAAAGGTAAAAATCACTCATGCGGATAATATTCGCTTAGAAGGCGCTAATGTCTATCAAACGGTCAATATTACTCCGTGGGAAGCCGCGCTTGGTGAAAAGATAAACCTCACTACTCCGAGCGGAACTCTAGGTGTCACTATCCCTAGCAACAGCAAGTCAGGTAGCAATCTGCGCCTAAAAGGCAAAGGTATTCCTGCTAAACAAGCTGGTGATCTATTTTTAACCTTGAATATTGTTAATCCAGAAGTCAGTAGCGATGCTGATAAACAGGCTTATGAGCAGTTAAAACAAGCCTTTTCTGAGACTAGCATCAGCCGTTAGAAGTCGCTGGCAGTGACTATAACGAGCATACAATAAAATTAGTGCAAAACGTTAATATCAAAAGCAACGAGGATAATAATATGAAACACTCGCCTGAATTAACCGACATTATTATGAGCTTTGATGAGCTAGTATCTGCTTGTGGTCAAGAGCCACAGTGGGTAGTCGCTCTAATCGAAGAAAGCATCATTGAATATGACATTCCTGAAAGTCAGCAGTTTAGCGGTTATCAGCTCAGTACTGTGCGCCGTGCTTCACGACTTAGTCGCGACTTTGAAGCTAGCGTACCAGCGATTGGTTTGATACTAGAGCTGTTAGAGGAAGTCGAGCAGCTGCGTCAGTATAAGCGTCAATGGAATAACGATACGACGATGATTGAAATAGAAGTGACTAGTTTAAAGTAAGCCGGCGGCTAAGCTTGCCCTAGGTTTGTTATTTTTACCCAAAGCAAAAGGGCCTTATTGGCCCTTTCTTATTTTATAAATAACGGCTTTAAATAGCTATGAAACTCAAGCTAGCTATGCAATTACAGCAAAACTACCCTGCCTGTATGACTACTTAGCTCGAAAGCCATTCACTCTAGCGCTCCATACTATACACAAGCCTATCAAGGCGAGAGCAAGCACTGCCCAAGGGAAGGATACGGCGCCAATATGTTGCAATAGTAAGGCCCCAGCGATACCACCACCAGCAACTGCTAAATTAAATATAGTCACAAACATAGACTGTGCCACATCTGCATTCTTACCCGCTGCGCCTGCTAGTGCCGTTTGTAGCATTATCGGTGCGCCGCCAAAAGTAATGCCCCATAGCGCTATACCTATTAGTACGATTGCCGCCGAGCCGCCAGAGAAGCCCAGTATTAGTGCAGCTACTGCAAACCCGCTCAGACCTATCAATGCCATAGCACGTAGCCAGTGATCGACCAGCAATCCAGTGAGCCAAATACCCAGCATGGCAGTGATGCCAAATAGCAATAGAACAGCGTCAACTCTCTGTTCTAGCCCGACTGAAGCCAAGAAAGGCTCGATGTAAGTGTAGAGTAGATTATGGGCCGATATCCATACAAACACCGTAACTAATACAGGACGGATACCTGGCATCAAAAAAATCTGCTTAATAGGCAAGCGCTGTTTAACCGATTGACCAGCAAAGTCTGGTATCGCTAAGCGTATCCACAATAATAATAACAAGGTGAGCGCTGACATGATCCAGAACACCCCGCGCCAGTCAAATAACATACCCAACCAAGTGCCTAATGGAATGCCGAGGGCTAGTGCAATAGGTTGACCTACACCAGTAATGGCTAAGGCACGGCCACGCATATCACTTGCCACCATACGTAATACGTAACCGGGTAATAGACCCCATATCACCCCAGCTGCCATACCTGCAGCGAAGCGGGCCACTATGATAATGATATAGTTGCTAGATAACGTGGTGACAATATTAAATATTAATAAAGCACCAACAGCCAACATAAACAGCCGTCTGCGGTTCCAGCTGCGAGTAGCAGCGATGACCGGAATAGCCGCTAGCACTGAGCCCAAGGCATAGAAAGTTATCAGCTGACCCGCTAGCGCTTTAGACACGCCTAACGACTCACTTATTTGTGGTAGTAGGCCTGCTGGCATGGTTTCGGTCATGATAGCGAGGAAGCCTGCCAAAGTGAAAGCCAGTAGCTTCCAGATAGGTAAGCCTGAGACTACAGGCTCGGGTAGAGTATGATCGTTGATACTCATATAATCAGCCCTCCTATCGCTACGGCAGTTATATGAGTAATTGGAGTAGTACGAGTAATATAAGATGTAGCTAAGGTGAAGCTGGCAATGTTCATTTTTCTAGTAATGCTCATGTTAACTTCTTTTAATAATAGGTAAAACCCCTTTCCATAACTGGTTAGGGTAGCAAGACATTATGGTCTCTTATAAATAAGCGCTATAAGTAAGTGCTATTAACAGGCTTAGAAAATCTAAGATGCAGAGCTAAGCAGCTGCAGTATAACTGCGTTTTTGCCACTCACTCATTCTGCCATGTACCGTTTTGTTAAGTGTAAAACCCTTACTGCATATGATGTTTTTTATTTATAACAACAGTATTAAGCTGGACGATAGAAAGCGTTGTACAAAATTTAGATAAAAAAAAGAGCATCAAATGCTCTTTTATTATTACCATAACTTTCGCAATCTAGTCACTATTTTTCAACAGGGATCAGCGCGCATATTTTGGATCAGCAGCAGCAGTAAATAACACGTCTGTTGATGAGTTCAATGCGGTCTCAGCTGAGTCTTGTACTACGCCGATGATAAAGCCTATAGCAACCACTTGGATGGCAATGTCATTTGGGATACTAAATAAGCTAGCAGCAAGCGGAATTAGAAGTAGCGAACCACCGGGCACACCAGAGGCACCACAAGCACTAATCGTTGCCACTAAGCTTAATAATAAAGCGGAGGCAAAGCTAACTTCAATACCTAAAGTATGAGCCGCTGCTAGGGTGAGCACATTAATAGTAATCGCTGCACCGGCCATATTAATGGTGGCACCAAGTGGAATCGTCACCGAATAAGTTTCTTCGTGCAGGCCTAGCTTCTGGGCAAGGTTCATGTTTACAGGGATATTAGCCGCAGAGCTGCGAGTAAAGAAGGCCGTAATTCCAGACTCACTTAAGCAAGTAAACACCAAGGGGTAAGGGTTTTTGCCCGTTTTTACGAATACGATAATGGGGTTGACCACTAAAGCTATAAATAGCATACAACCAATCATTACTAGTAAAATTCGCCCATAACCAGCTAAGGCAGCAAAGCCAGTTTCTGCTACAGTATTAGCGACTAAGCCTAAGATACCGAAAGGTGCTAGAGCAATGACCCATTTTACAACTTGTGAAATAGCTTCAGAGAAATCAACCACGGCAGTACGGGTGGTTTCGCTGGCCTGACGTAAGGCAAAGCCTATAATGATTGCCCAAGCTAAGATGCCGATGTAGTTGGCATTGGCGATGGCATTAACAGGATTGGCTACGAGGCTAAGTAATAAGTTGCCTAACACTTCCTTTAGGTTGGCTGGTGGAATTTGCTCAACAGCATCCCCACTGATAAACACCAATTCTGTGGGGAATAAGAAGCTTGCACCTACAGCGATTAGAGCTGCCAAAAAAGTGCCGAAAAGATACATCACTAGCACTGGTTTGACGTAGACTTCGCTCTCACTACGATGCTGACAGATAGCTGCCATCACTAAGATAAATACCAATATCGGTGCAACTGCTTTTAGCGCACCCACGAACAGTGTACCTAATATTCCTAAGGCAATACCAGCACTAGGTGCCAACCAACCAATTAAAACACCTAATATTAAGCCAATAACAATTAGTGGTACTAGCCCTATTCGCTGGTACATCGCAATCAATGAACGCATTTTTACCCCTATAACTCAGTTAATAACAGACATTAGTAATAAGCGGAAGATATTAGCATTTTTTATGATATTAGCCTAACGTTAGACTCCATGACTATAACAATAGAAAAGTAGAAAAATAAAGAAATCAATTCTGTGACTGATAAAGGCTGATCGACTGCATTGCGTAAGTTAGGTTTAAGCGATAAAAATTTCTAATCACTATCGCCGCTTCAACTAAAAACAATTATTTGATCGCTTAATATTTAGGTAAATAAAAGCGCTAGCGAGGTTTTATTCAGCCATAAAAAAACGCCATGACTGGCGTTTTATAATTAACATTAAAAATAAAAGCTAAAAATCAAACTTTAAAGTGAGTAAGCTCATAGTCCAACTGTTGATAGCGCTTATACTTTTCTCGACCTTGTTGCATGCTGGTAGTATCAGGTTTGATAATCTCCAAAATACGAGTCGGTAAAGTGTTGCTAGTAGTGCTCATAAAGTCGTTCACCGCACGAGTAGTGGTATTAAGGACAATGCCCTTAAACTGACTCGGCAAGTAATCGCCTAAGAGCACTGGCGCCAGCAAATCATCAGTGGCAGGTGCAGTAGCGCTAGCTATTAATAACTGATGCGGAATAAAGCTAACGGCTTGTTGCGACCATAACGCCTCATCAAGCTCATTAAGCAAAGACTCATTATCGATTAGTAACAATAAGGACTGATTGCTTTTATTCAGCGCTGTTTGGACCAGCTGACTGATAAAGCCTAAAAAATCTTCTGCCTTATGGTCGCTCAGGACATAAAAGCTAACCGGTAGCTTATTGCCATTAGTCGCATTATTTACAGTAGTTTGATGGGTCGACATAAACCGTTATGCCATATCCGCAGCGTTCTTTAGATACTGCATAAATAGTGGCACTGGACGACCAGTAGCTGCTTTTTGTGCACCAGAAATCCAAGCAGTACCAGCGATGTCTAAATGCGCCCATGCTTGACCTTCTTCAATGAAACGCAATAAAAAGCAAGCAGCTGTTGTTGCCCCAGCACTTTTGCCACCGATGTTTTGCACATCAGCGATAGGCGAGTCAATTAGCGACTGATAAGCGTCATCCATCGGCATGTGCCAGACCAAATCACCAGACTGATTGCTAGCGTTTTCTAATGCAAACAGTACATCTTCATCGTTACTGAATACGGCTGAACGCACATGACCAAGCGCCACTACACAAGCCCCAGTCAAAGTAGCCACATCGATAATAGCTTTGGGCTGATAGCGTTGTACATAGCATAAAGTATCCGCTAGTACTAAACGGCCTTCAGCGTCAGTATTAAGGATTTCGACTGTTTTGCCATTCATGGCTGTGACGATATCACCAGGACGGGTGGCATCACCTGAAGGCATGTTCTCAGCACAAGCTAGGGCGCCGACAACGTTGATAGGCAGACGAGATTCACACAAGGCTTTTAGAGTACCTAATACTGCAGCAGAACCGCCCATATCGAATTTCATCTCATCCATAGCCGCACCTGGCTTGATGGAGATACCACCTGAGTCAAATGTGACGCCTTTACCGACTAGGACGATCGGGGCATCATCGTTGACCACTTGGCTATCTTGGCTGGCAGCTTTATTAGCTTTTTTGCCAGCGCCTTTAAGTGGTAGCTTATCAGCAATAGCTTTGAGGCTACCGCTAACTTTTGCGGCACTGTTAGGAGTAGCTTTTGCACTGAATTTTGACTTGCCTTGATACTCCATGATGACCAGCTGGCCCTCTTTAGTAGAGCCTCGTGACACTGACAAAAAGCAGCCCATACCTAAGGCTTCCATCTCAGCTTCACCTAATACCGTCACCTTTAACACATCAGAATGCTCTTTGGCTAAGGCTTGTGCTTGCTCTGCCATATAAGCTGGGAAACAAATATTACCCGGCTCATTAGCCACATCACGAGTCAAAGTTTGACCGGCGAATACGGCTTGTGCAAAGTCTAGCGCAGGCTGCAAATTAGCATCAGCCAATAGATAGATATCAGTTAATACGGGCGTTGCTTTTTCTGACTTGTACTTATCAAAACGGTAAGTAGCAGCTAATAGATTAAGAGCAAATTGACCGAACTCACTATCTTGTAAGCTATCAGCCAAAGCCACAGTAATAGAAGTTACTCGCTTTTGCGTGCTTTGATAGATAGTGTTAGCGATTTTTTGTAGCGCCGCGTTGTCAAGCTTATCAACATTACCTACGCCTACTAATAGCAACTGTAATGGGTTTTGTTTAGTGGTTTTTTTATCACCAGCTAAAGCATAATCAGCGACTGTTTCACAAGCTTTACCAGTGAAATGAGACACTTCGATCAGTTGCTCAATACGTTGTTGATAGTCACTTAGCGCAGATTGGGCTAAGATATTTTTCTTATCGTCAACTAATACTACTAAGCAAGCTGAGTCTTTATCATTGGCTTCTTTTTTTAGTATTTTTTGGGTATGAGTTTTTGGTAAATAATCAGTTAGTTTAATATTCATCTATTATTGTCCTTATTAGAATGTTTGGTTTTTATACTAATTAAGCAATTACGGCAGTGTAGCATATCAAAACAGCAGTGCGCAGTCAGCAAGGGTTAGGTAATAATTTTAAGCATCTCTGTTGCACACTGCGACCATTATAGTGAGTCAAACCCTAGCTATTAACTAAATCATCAGTCGCTAATAACTCTGCAAATCGGTCATGTAGCGCCGCCATGGCGGTATCGTGGACGATATTGGCAGCGATGGTTTTTCCTGTAACATTAGGCAAGTCACGAGTGGCACAAGCATCATGACAAACAAAACTTTCAAAACCTAAGTCAAAAGCGGCTCTTACACTAGAGCTAATGCACATATGACTCATAAAGCCGGCAAAGATAAGCTGTTGCTTACCCGTAGCTTTAATAAGGCTCTGTAGCGCAGTATCATAAAAAGCATTAGGGTGCTGCTTAGTAATAGTTTTTTCGCTATCTAGTGGCTGCAAACTATCAACAATAGCTACGTTAGCTGATAAGGGGTCAAAGACATTGCCATTAGCTGCGCCGTGATGGGCAATATGAAAAATAGGCACAGCACGCTCTCTAGCTTTGTCTAGTAGCAAACGTGCATTAGCAGTAGCGGCAGCGCCTAGCTCCCCTAGAGGCATAGCACCGTCAACATATTCATTCTGAAAATCGATCAATACTACAGCACAGTTTGACCAGTCTAGTTTATTAAACTGACCGCCAGCCAATTCGAGTAGGGTGGCAGGGGCGAGGTTAGACATAAGGTTCTCCAGCAGTTGATAAGGGTTATGAAGCTAAATTCTAACAACTATTTATCAGCTTATCAGAGCTAGATACTAAGCATACACAAACCTTTTAAATGAACTACAGTACAAGCATTAGTAATGTTATCGAACATCTTTTAGCGTCATATTTTTATAAAAATATGCTAGCATTAGCAGTCGCCGCTATCACTTATAATGGAAACGGTTTAATTTATACAAAATTTATTCTTGCTAGCTCTAAAATAGGTATCCATAACACTCAATATCTATCCTATTGCATATAGGTATGCTTTCTTATAATGGCATGATTGGTGCTATCCGTTTATATTTTCTGAGCCTAAATCTGTGTTTATTCCTATTATTGATAGATAAGCAATTCACCGTACCACTGCCCACTATTAAGAGTAACTATTGTGATATTACGCCGCTACATGACTAATCAGGTTGCCTCAACCACCGCTTTAGTATTGGGGTTTTTGATAGTGATGATGCTGGGTGGACGTTTGATACGTTATTTCGGTATTGCTGCTGAAGGTCGCTTAGATATCAGTTTGTTATTCAGCATTATTGGCTATAATCTGCCTTATTTCTTAGAGCTTATCCTACCCTTAGCCTTTTTTATTGCTTTGATGTTGGTATTCGGCCGACTCTATGTTGATCAAGAGATGGCGGTTATCAATGGTAGTGGTGTCTCACGTGGTAAATTAGCACGCTTGATAACCCCACTTATTTTGGCATTATTTGTTGTCGAAGCTGGCTTATCCGTAGTAGGTAAGCCTTGGGGCGTGCGCTCCTCTGAGAGTGTCTGGCAGCAGCAAGCATTGACTAGTGCCTTTGACTTGGTCCGCCCTAAAGAGTTTATCAGCAGCGGTAACTATCATCTGTATGTAGGCAGTCTTAGTGATGATAAAAAACAGTTGCAAGATGTGGTGCTAATTCAAAGTAAAGACGATGCTGAAACTAGTGGCAAAACGGCTATAGATGATAGTGCTCAGTTGGCAGATTCGCTTACTACTGAGGGGTCAGCGCAAGCGGCTGTCAGAGCGGTTAACAGCAACCAGGCTATTAGTAAGGATACGATCACCCTCGCCAAACGTGCTGAACAAGTTGATAACGGGGCTGGCGGCATTACCCAATTGGACTTGTTCCAAGGGCGACGTTACGAAGTAGGTGCTGGCAGTCTCAAGTATAACCAAATTGGTTTTGATCGTTATCGCATCACTTTGACTGAGTCATCAAAAGAAATAGTCACCGAAAAAAACATTGAGACTCAAACATTGCGCCCGTTATGGCAAGCAGCAACAGGTAGTGCGCAGGTTAACAGTACTAGCGCTATGTACGCTGCACAAGGCGAGTTGGGCTATCGATTTGCCCTACCTTGGCTGATGATCATTGCCCCGATGCTAGCAGTACCTCTAGCGCAAGTACGGCCGCGACAAGGGCGCTGGCTACGCTTATTTCCCGCAGTACTATTGTTTGTCAGCTGTGCTCTAGGTATCATCTCGCTGAAGAATCCGGTGAGTCAGGGTACTATCACTGTATGGTCTTATGCGTGGCTGATAGTCGGATTTATAGCACTAGCGCTGTATATGAATTGGGGTAGTCGTATTCAACACCGATTGCGGGTTCGCCGAGAAGACAGTGATTCGATATCCAGTAATCCTAATCAACAGGCCAATAGTAGTAATGGCTCAAATAGAGGGCAGTACTAATGCGCTCTTTGTTTAGCAACAGCGCCGCTAACGCGAATAAGTCTAACGGCTCGTCTAGTAATCTAAAAGTGCTAAGTCGTTACGTCAAGCTCAATGCCTTATTAGCCATTATTGCCGCTATCATAGGATTGTGGGCACTACAATTAGTCTTCTCCTATTTATCTGAGCTGGACTCACTAGATGACAGCTATACGATGGCGGAGGCGCTCAAGTATATTCTGTATCGCTCGCCTTATTTCTTAGAACAGTTTATCCCGACTGGAGCGCTGCTAGGAGCCGTAGTAGGTTTAGGACTGCTAGCTAATAAAAGTGAGCTGGTGGTGATGCGCGCCTCAGGCGTCAGCGTCTATCGTATCGTCAGTTGGGTATTGCAGCCTGCCTTATTATTTGTGCTGTTAGCCTTAATGATCAATCAGTTTATATTGCCTACTAGTAATCAGTTGGCGCACGAGATTAACAACACAGATCGCGATGTGTCGATTACTACGGTGCGTGGCTATTGGACAGTGCAGCCGCGATTTGCTACTAGTGACAGCAGCGAAGACCGTAATTCGGACACTACAGACGCTCAGCCAGATGGCAGTGATATTCTATATATTGACTATGCTGATGCAAAAGGTAACATCGGTGAGGTCAAGCGTTGGCATCTAGATAATAATGGCAACCTACAAACTGCTATCCGTGCTGAAGATGGCAAATATATTGGTCGTAAGCCTATCGATTCGAACAGCGATTCTGCTAAGAAATACAATTATGAGTGGCAGCTGAATAATATGACTAAGCTGAATATCAGCCAAGGTTTTGAGGCTAGTCAAGCTAAGTCACCTTCAGATACTCTAAGCTTGCCTTTTGCCCCAGAGTCGGTTTATTTACTGACTCGTGAGGCTGAAGATTTATCATTGACTCAGCTATATGAGCATAAGCAATTTATGCGTGGGCAAGGGCAGCGCTCATTAAATCATGAGCTAGCATTTTGGCAAAAGCTGCTATCACCGTTATCTATCTTATCTTTAGTGATTGTCGCTTGCTCATTTGTATTCGGTTCGCTACGTACTCATAGCTTAGGCTTGCGGATTGTTGTGGCCTTATTATTTGGCTTATTATTTAGCTACCTGCAAGACTTAGTGGGCTTTGTGTCTTTGGCTACTGGTTTCTCACCACTATTAATGGTGCTGTCACCGATCATCGCTAGTGCCTTGTTAGGGCTTTATTTGCTTAAACGCCAGATGTAGAGAGTTAGGTTGCACTAGAGCTAGACATAGAAAAGCACGCTAAGACTGAATTGTTTTAGCGTGCTTTTTTCACTTAGCATTATTCTTTTACTATTTTATGGTTAGCAATTAGTCTTTGGTCGCCATAGTAATAGTATAAGTTTTGCCTTGCTTAATCTTTTCGCTATTCCCAAACACTTCTGTGAATGAACGCTTCATAAATTGACGCAAGCCATTGATAGTTACTACATAAAAACGGCCGCCTTTACGCATGCGTGCATGAGCATCGAGAAAATACAGATAATGCTGCTCTTTGCCTACTTTGGCCGGCAAGTTCGACATCACTAAGCTGAAGTTTTTATCTTTAGCCACATGATTAAAACCATTAGATAAATGTACATCGACGTTGTCTAAACCATTTTTCTCACAGTTAAGGCGAGCGTATTCTACCGCCATAAAATCTTTATCGATTAGCGTATGCTGACCATTCGGGCACTCGCGCGCTGCTGCCATGCCTAGTACGCCATAACCACAGCCTAGATCTATCGAGTCATCATCGGCTTCAAAATCAATATAATCCAGCAGCATTAAGCTACCATCATCAATCTTTTGCGGTGAAAAAATACCCCAAGTAGTGGCAAAGTCAAAAGGCTTACCCAATACGTCTTGGCGAAAGTTAATATCTTCGCGCCAGTGTTTGGCTTTTTCTAACAGTTCAGCAGGAGGTCTATGGCTCATGATTTTCTCAGATATTGGCTATAAAAAGGGAGGCGTGCTGAGCTCATTATCATTAATAAACAACCAGCTCACAAGTTATGACCGCTATTGTAACGATAAAAAGGCAGTTTTGCAGCTACGTATTGAGACAATTGCGTGGATAGAAGTTAATCTCGTCTAGCAATGAGGTGAGTTAAACGCTGGCAGTATGCTTAGTTATAAGTTATGTAGCAGCTAATCGCGCCTTTTGCTTGTATCTGCACCCCTAGGCAGGGCGGTCACTAGTGGCTGATGGCATTCCTGTATTCTCGATACTACCCTCAGCCAAGGGTCCGCAACCTGCCTAGAGGCACAGGATACCGCTGCAGTCACGGCTAAAACGCTCTTTAAGGCAGCGGTTATTTTGTTTGCTTAAGCTTTGAATCTATAACTAAATATTCTGTTAGTGCTATAACCACGCTACCTACTGCATATCAAGTTAATTTTGCTGTGGGCTGCTAAAACTTAATATATTCAGGCGGTACATTAGAAGTCAGCCAAACCTTATTGTCAGCTTGAAAAAAAACTAAGCCAGCTCGATACATCGCCAAGCTATCGATAGTGAGAACGATAGGTTTGCCATATCTAAGTCCTGTGGCTTTAGCAGTATCATCATTTTCAGTTAAATGTACATGTTGTCTAGCGCCAGCGATTAACCCTTGTTGTTTGATAGCATCAATATTTCTTATCGCTGTACCGTGCAATAAAATAGCAGGTGGCTGTTGCTCTTGAAAGCTGATATGTACTGTCCTTAACGAGTGGCCTTGTGCTGCTCTGATGCTAATGTTGTTTTCAGATAAGGTAAATCTTTTTTTATCGCTCGATTCAACGACTTGTAAAATTTGTTCACGAGAAAGCTGCTGACCAGCAGCATTAGCTAGGCTAATAAGCTGGTCAATATTAGCCCAGCCTTCAGTATCAAGCGTTAGATTAATAGACTGTGGCTCATGACGTAGGATATAGCTTAGGAATTTACTGATTTTATTAGTTTCTGCGCTCATAGTAGCTTATCTCGATTAACAGTTATTAGCTTTAGAGTAGTTATAGATACTATCTTTCCAGATTACAATCAATAGCGAAATACAGTGCTATAACTACGCTACCTACTGCATATCAAGTTAATTTTGCTGTAGGCTGGGTTTTTAACCCAGCAAGATGTACGGATCGAACTTAAAGTCTGGATTAAAGCAGAATTTCCGCTCAGTGTCGTATGGGGTGATTTTTTTAGCTTAATTATTAATTCGCTGGGTTAAAAACCCAGCCTACGCGCTAATTCAATTCTCGGTAAGCCTCGCACCCGCGCTCTTCTTGATTCTCACAAGCTTTACCAAACCACTTTATAGCTTTGGTCTTATCCTGGTCTAAACCCTTGCCATCATAGTACATTTTACCAAGCCTAAATTGCGCAATTCCTTCTTGCATACCAGCTGCTTCTGTATACCATTCAAACGCCTTCTTATAATTCTGCTTAACACCTCGACCCTCTTCATACATAGACCCGACAGTATATTGCGAAAATGTATTGCCTTGCTCGGCTGCCTTTTCGTACCATTGAAATGCTTTTTTGTCGTCTTTAAGCACACCTTTTCCTTCATCATAAATTATACCAAGAGCTTTTTGAGAATTAAGGTCGCCTTGCTCAGCAGCTTTTCGATACCATTCAACTGCTTGATTGAAATCTTGAGAAACGCCTAAACCGTTAGCGTACATCCAACCAACAAAATATTGAGAATCTTCATTACCTTGATAACCTGCTTTCTTGAACCATATAAGTGCATTGGTATAACTTTGAGTGACACCTTCACCAAAATAATAAGCTAAACCGACGCTTTTTTGTGCATCACTAAAACCTTGGTTAGCTGCGCTCTGATACCATTTAAATGCTTTAGCCTTATCCTTAGATACACCTATACCTTTATCATATGCTTCTGCAAGTTTGTACTGAGCCTCTACAAGCCCCTGATTAGCTGCTTTTTCAAACCACTCAAATGCCTTTTTATCATCCCTAGGAATACCTTCATTATCAAAATCGTCTCCAACATAGTTGTCTAACCCTGCAAGCCTGTTAGCCATTCTAATCATATCTCGTCTATTACCCTGACCTTCATAGTACATAGTTGCAAGACCGAGTTGAGCATAAGCATTACCTTGCTTTGCTAAAGATTCAACTGTTTGAAAGTATGTTGCCATAGAAGGAATTGTAATTCCCAATGAGAACACTATGACTACAATTCTGTAAAAGGAAATATTTTTTAAAATTTTCATTATAGTTTCTCGTCCTTAGAAGCATTATTATGATGAAATATTTAATAAAATAAGAACCTTAACCACGCGGATGATGTTCAGCATGAAGCCTTTGCAATCTAGCAGTCGCTACATGGGTATATATCTGCGTTGTTGATAAATCGCTATGACCCAGCAATAGCTGCACGCTACGCAAATCTGCACCATGGTTTAATAAATGAGTTGCAAAGGCGTGGCGTAGCGTATGCGGTGATAAGTCTTTATCGATACTGGCAATTTTGGCGTACTTCTTAATCAAATACCAAAAGTTTTGCCGGGTCATATAGCCCCCTTGCGCCGTCAAAAACACTGCTTGGCAATTACCTGCTTTTAAATGAGCGATTAGGTCGCTACGACCATGAGTTAAATAATCCTCAAGGGCATCAGCGGCATATTCACCTAACGGTACTAAACGGGTTTTATTACCTTTACCAGTGATTTGTAGCCAGCCGGCATTTAAGTTGACTTGTTCTATTGATAAATTGACCAGTTCGCTGACTCGTAGACCACAAGCATAGAGCACCTCTAACATAGCCTTATCGCGCAGTCCCAGTGAGGTGCTGCTATCAGGCGCAGCTAGTAAGTTATCGACATTAGCTTCTGACAAGTCTTTGGGTAGGGGACGGCCAATCTTCGGGGTTTTTATACGTTCGCAGGGATTATCTTCACGTAAGTTACTAGCAATCATCCATAGATAGAACTGACGTAGGCTGGAGAGCATACGGGCTTGAGTGCGTGGGGTTTTGCCCTCGACGGCCAGCACAGATAAGCAATGCAGCACTTCATCAGACTGCCAGCGAGTCAGGGCGCTATGACTAGTTTGTTCACAAGAGCGTAGATCACGGACATAAGCATTACGGGTGCGTGTCGCTAAACCACGCGCCAGCATCGCTTGACGAAATTCAGTGATATAAGTCGGTTCATCATCTACGGCTAGCGCTTTTGGTTGGCGCTGCTGTACGGCGCGATCACGGCTCATAAGACAATACTCAGTGGGTGTAAAGACAGAATAGCATAGCTAAGGGCTTTAGAAGATTATCACTTAGCTATACTAATAACACTAATGATGCATCGATGCTCAGCATGTTAATAGAGAATTGCTAGCGTATTTATCCTACTTTAGGAAAATTTTGTTAGATAGTATTTGCTAGATAGTATTTATGTTTTTTATAGTTTGTCACTGAGACTCTACGCAGGTTGCAAGCACCATAGTGAAGTAACTTCGCTACTGCGTGCAGCAAATAATGGATCAGTGTCGTCTTGACTACGGCCATGCTTAGGACGAGTATCGAGACGATACTTCACTGCTAAACCGGCAGCTACAAACCAGCCTAATAACTCATCACGTGTTCGCAATTGCAAATGCTCCGCTAAGTCTGACAGAATCAGCCACACCTCTCCTTGCGCAGCTAAGTGCTGTTTTGCACCCTGCAAAAACCCACGCAACATCGCACTATTAGCATCATAGACTGCATATTCTAATGGTGAGCTTGGCTTAGCGGGTAACCAAGGAGGATTACAGACAATCAGATTGGCCAAAGGTGCCGCAGTAGGGAACAAATCTGCTTGTTGCAATTGCACATTAGATAATCCTAAGCGCATAAAGTTGTCACTGGCACAAGCCATAGCGCGCGGATTTAAGTCCGTCGCAATCACTTGCTTTAATTCGCGCTGCGCTAAGATAATAGCTAGTAAGCCTGTGCCGCTACCAATGTCAAAGGCCACATCACAACTAGCTGGCAGTGGGGCGTCGAGTAATAGCTGCACATACTCATGACGGGTTGGAGCAAAGACCCCATAATGCGGAAAAATCGATAAGTCCAAGCCTTTAATCGGGACTCCTTTGGCACGCCACTGTGCTGCCCCTAAAGCACCTTGCAGGTCACGAAACGATAATAAGCAAGGTTCATCTAGCTCACCAAAAGCAGCGGTACAAGCAGCTGTCATATCAGGGGCCCGACGTAGCTGGCTGCTATAACCTGGAGCAAGCTCTAATAGCAAACGGCTTAATATTCGTGAGCGCTGGGCTTGGGCTTGGCGTT
This sequence comes from Psychrobacter sp. BF1, assembly GCF_019279065.1. Classification (NCBI taxonomy): domain Bacteria; kingdom Pseudomonadati; phylum Pseudomonadota; class Gammaproteobacteria; order Moraxellales; family Moraxellaceae; genus Psychrobacter; species Psychrobacter sp. BF1. The sequence continues at coordinate 49,649 of NZ_JAGYWV010000006.1, read as the reverse complement.
GCTGATGAAACAAGTTGGGTATCTGTTTTGCTGTTGCTAAGCATTGGTTTGTAGTGTCATCAGCATTATCAGCCGCAGTAGCGGCTTTGCTGGTTTTGCGCTGTTCAGAACGCTTATTAGTGCGCTCAATACGCCGAGTGAGCGCTTGTAGTAATTGTCGGGCATTATGAAAGTCACCATTCCATAGCAGTGAAGTGCCTTCGCAAGCTAAACGGTAAGCCTGATCTGCGGTAGTCTTATCATCAACCAACACAATACGTGCAGGCGGTAGCTGATTGCTCTCAGATAACCAGCGAGCACTGCGTGAGTTTTGGTTTTGTTGCCAATGCACATACTGCTTTTCTGTTGCTAACACGCGGCCTACCTTTAACTGGTGAATGATGTATTGTCTATAGCACAAAGCTAGCTTACTTCTATATGTGGCGTCCTAATTTAAGTGCGCCATAGCTAGCATTTATTATCTTAAATATCGGCAAGTTAATAAGCGCTAAATAGTAACTATTAAGCGCTCTTTTTCTTTACTAGATAGCGATAAGTTGGTGTGGCATCTAAGGTTTCTTGATGCACAAGCGTATGACCCAAATGGCGACAAAAATTAGGAATATCGCGAGTGGTTGCCGGATCAGTGGCGAGTATTTCGATAATATCACCAGCATCAGCTTTACGGATAGTTTTATGCAGCAGCATCACCGGCTCAGGGCATATCAGCCCTTGAGTGTCCAAATGATGGTCAATAGCAGTGTCGGGGCTTAGAGTTGTCATAGTTTTAGTATTACAAATTAATTAGAGTAAATAAGTTTAGAAACTATTGTATAGCTGAATTTTTTCAACTAATAGCATTATTAACTAATAGTATTGTTAGCTAGTATTTTATAGCCCTTCTTCGGTATCTTCGAGCTCATCTTGCAAGGCTAAAAAATCAAAAAATCGCTTAAAGTTAGACTTGAATAAAAACGCAACGCCAAGCCAGCAAGACAGCCCTAACCAGGCGGTATCTGCAAAGATCAAGCCACCGATAAGTATGATAGTAGATACCCCGATGCTCATAATAACCATCGACGCTTGACTAAGTCGATAGCGATAGATAACCAACGCATCATAAAGGGTGATGGGGATAGTAAGGGCGATCAGCGCATAAGGTAGATTAAAAAATAGCCGATATAGCAGGGCGCTGTCATGGAACATCTTGATGCTAGCAATAGTGCCAAACACCATAAAAGCGATAATCGCTGCGTACAGCAAATAGATCGCTATTTGATTGGCCCGTTGTGCGCCTTTGATGCGAGCTATGGCAAGTGGGGCAAAGCCATGCTGGGTTGCTTGCTCTGAAACAGTAGGCATAATTATTAGCAGTTTATCCGGTTAAGTAATGAGGCTTTAAAAGCTAGCTTGTCGTTCTATTAATCGGCGTTATTGGTCGCTCTATTACTCAGCCTTAATAGTATCAATCGCCAGCGCACTATCAGGATCAGTGAAGTAAGTAGATAGCAGGATACAAGCAGAAATGTCATCAATAGGATCGCGCTCATGCTTAATCCAGCCTTGTTCCCAAGCTATCTCACGTGCTCCTACTGAGGTCAAGCGCTCGTCACACATTTTTACCGTCACTGGCAAATGTTGCTCGACTAACCGATGCGCCAAACGCCGGGCAAACTTATTCGCACGCTTGGACAGCATAGAGCTACTGCCATCCATATTTAATGGCAAACCAACAATGACTTGGGTCACGCCCCAAACTTTTATAATTCCTAATAGGTTATCCCAATCAGGTTGGCCATTGTGCATCACTAAAATATCAAAAGCTCTGGCGGTCTCAGTAATAGTATTACCAAGCGCCATACCCATCTTTTTGACTCCATAATCCAAGCCTAAAACCAAATGGGGCTTAATAGCAGAGACATCTACACGTTGATCGATTGTTTCGGCGAGCACATTACTATCCAAAGGGCAGTCCTACGTTTCTATTCTTACTATTATTAGTTGAATGCAAGTCAGTTTAACTTACTTTTGCTAGCTGACATCAGCTATTTGGCAGTATCAATGGCGGCAATAGCTATTTTTATTGTTACCTCAGGCATGACCGATATCACTACTGAGGTAGTCAAAGTTAACGCCGATCTTATCAGCAGCTAAATGCCAACGCTCATCAAAGGGGGTATCGAATAATAGGGTTAAATCAGCAGGGCAGACTAACCAGTCGCCATTGTTTAGCTCTTGCTCTAATTGCTTTCTGCCCCAGCTGGCATGACCTAAGCACAGCTGATAATGCCCAACCCCTTGACCAGCAGCAATACGCTTGAGAATATCTTGACTAGTAGTAATGCAGACATTCTCTGATATAGCGAATGAAGAGGCCCAATCAGGTTGACCAGTATGCAGTACAAAACCAATCTCAGGATACATAGGGCCACCTTCTAAGGCTAAGTCATCCATCACCTGTAAGTCAGTGACTTCAATATCTAAGTCTTCCAGCAGTTTACCCACACGAGACTGTTCAAGCGGACGATTGACCATCAAACCTAAGGCTCCATGCTTGTCATGACGACAAATATAGATCAGCGCTTGTTCAAACCTGGGGTCTGACAATTCTGGTGCTGCAATTAAGAAGTGATGAGTCAAATTGGCTTTAGACATAAGGACAGGCACAACGTAAGTAAGAGAAGGGAGACACTACTATATGGCGATAGTAACTAATAAATCAACATATGAAATGCTTGCTCAGCAGTAATCAACCGGCAAGCCGTAGCTTAGCTCAATGCTATTTAGCTAAAGTGAGCCATCTTGGTTATCAGCTAGTTATTTAACATCAGTGAGCAGACTACGAGCGTGATCACGAGTAACATCAGTAATGATCACCCCACCTGACATACGTGCCAGCTCATTCACTTGCGCTTCTTCAGTTAGGATCACCAGCTCGCTTTGGGTCTGCTCATGATGATGCTTTTGTACTAAAATATGCTGGTGCGCTTGGGCGGCTACTTGCGCTTGATGGGTGATGGCTAGTAGCTGTTGAGTTTGACCCAAAGTGCGCAGTAACTCGCCAACCACTTGCGCAGTACCACCACTGATACCGACATCGACTTCATCGAATACTAGCATAGGTTTAGCGGCATTATTGTCAGCATTAGTCACTTGTAGTACTTGCATCACTAGCGCCATGCGTGACAGCTCACCACCCGAGGCGATCTTATGCAGCGGTTGCATAGGCATGCCAACGTTAGCACTAAACAGCAAATCGATATCATAACAGCCTTGGGCGTTGTACTGAGCTGGGTCTCTAGCAGTGAATACAAACTCACAGCGCGCATTCGGTAAGGCTAGAGGTTGTAGCTGCGCTACCAACCGATCGCAAACAGTAGGCGCCGCTTTAGTACGCTTAGCATTGAGCTTCTTCGCCAACTGCATATATTGTTGCCAAGCCTCTTCAATCTGTGCGGCAAGCACATCGCTACTAGGCTCATTTTCTAATAGCTCTAACTGTTGCTGCCAAACTTTTGCTTCAACAATTAAGTCGTTCGCTGGCAAGTTGTGCTTACGTGACAAGCGATGACCAAGACTAATCAGGCTATCTAGCTCTTGCAAGCGTTCAGGATCAGGTAGTTGCTGCTCAGCATAGTCAGAAAGTAATGCAGTCACCTCAGTGATCTGTTGCTGGGCTAAATGCAGCTGCTCTGAGACTTGTCCAAAAGTTTGACTAACACCTATCTGATGATCACAAAGCTTGATCGCTTGCCCAAGCAGAGTCATGACGTCAGGCTCATCGGTATCGTTATCGAGCAAGTACAAACCATGACTGGCCTCTTGCATCAAAGCCTCAATATTAGACAACTCTTCATGCTCTGACTCAATATCATGGTAATCGACACTTAATAGTGGGGCGATATCATTCAATTGGCTGTGTAGCAGTTGGATACGATCTTGACGTTGGGCTTGGCGATTAGCGATATCTTCAGCGCGGCGTTTTAATTGTTGATACTGTTGATAGCTGCTAGCAGTTTGTAACGCTAAAGCAGTTATCTGCGCCATTTCATCAAGCCACTGCACCACAAATTGCGGCTTAAGTAAGGCTTGTTGGGCGTGCTGACTATGAATATTTACTAGCAAAGCGCCTAAGCTCTTTAGCTCTGCTAAGCTAACGGGCGTGCCGTTGAGCCAAGCTTTTGAGCGACCGTTATTACTAAGCTGACGCCGTATTAATATCTCTTGATCATCCAAAGCCCGCTCATGATCTTTGAACCACTCAGCGACTACGCTATTAGCCGTGACGTCGAATTGGGCATAGATATCAGCATGATCAGCTCCGTGCCTAACCATAGCACTATCGGCACGTTCGCCTATACATAGTGATAAAGCATCAAGTAATAGCGACTTGCCTGCACCTGTTTCACCAGTGATGACATTGAAGCCTTCGGCAACGCTTAACTCATGCTTAGCAATTAGCGCAAACTGGTATAAGGTTAATGATAAAAGCATCAAAGCCTCTCATGATGAGTTACTAATGTCTAATTAGTAGCTAAAATATTTAGGGTGTTATGCAAAATAATATTACTAAAAAACTTAAGAAAAGATCAGTGCTTTATGGTGTCAAAGCTTGCTAAATACAAATAGGTTTTCTGTCAGAGTTACTGTAAATTAAGGCAAGAATAAATTTTGCATTAATATACCGTCTACCTTACAAAACATACCGTTCAACCTATATGTTTAGTATCAACCACTATAGTCATTAGCCAGTATTCTATAGCTATAAACTAGAAATAGACAGTCATCTAATGGCAACATATAAGCCTTACTATGGTCGATTAGTCCTTGCTAAATCTACTAAGAAAACTATATTTTTAGTCACACAATAACAAACTTTACAGACGTAATGTGGTAGCATAATCTCACTTAAGCGCAAAATAGTCACATAAATACTTCAGGTAACCTGTAGTTTAGTAAGCTCTATAAAGCTTATGTAGGTTAACCCTAAAGTCATATTAAGTATATAAAACAGTAACTTAGTTTTGAAAGATAAGATATCTAAGTAGCAAATTATATAGGCTCTATAACTTAAGCAGTTGCTATATAAAGTTTATTATTACAAACCAGTTGTTATTTTGGAAATAGCCACTCAAGATATTTTTTGATTGTAAGAATGATCAGTAGCTACAACTTATTACCAAAGCTGAGTATTAAAACTAAGCATCAAAGCAAGACTTATTTTTTAGTTTAGCATTAATTATTTGATAAGGAAGCCACTATGACAGCGGCACAATTTACTAATGTAACCGTAAACACTCAGGCAAGCATATCGTATGATGGGCGTTGTTCAAGCCATACTGTTATGTTCGAAGATGGTCGTCACAAGACTTTAGGCGTTATTCTGCCGTCAGATACCACTGTCGAGCAATATCAATTTAGTACTAATACCTCAGAGCGTATTGAGATTATCAGCGGAGAGTGTGAAGTCAAAATCAATGGCGACGAAGAGTTTTCCTATTATCGCGCCGGCCAGTCTTTCGTAGTTGAGGGCAACAGTAGCTTCAATTTACGTACCGAAGAAATCGTACAATATGTCTGCCATTTAGAAGGCTAACTTTGAGCTTGATTGCTTAAAGGGCCTAGCTACTCTTACTGGGCTAGCTTAATGGCAAATAATTTTAGTCAAAATAATAAATTAACCAGAAACAAATAGGATTATCATGATCTTGTTTGTTTCTTTTCGATTGGTCTAGACTAATAGTCTTAGATTAAGCTATTAAGCTATTAAGCTATTAAGCTATTAAGCTATTAAGCAGCGCAGCAACTGCAACTTCTAATAGCAGTCGCAAATTTTTAGCCTCTAGCTTGTGCTACCCTCAATTATAATTTAATCAATCGGCAGAACTATTATGGCAAAACCCAGCTATTTCTACGGTATTCACGCTATCGATGCCTTACTTGACCATCGTCCTCTAGATGCCCTCAGCCTGTTTGTGCAGCAAGGTCGTGAGAGCGACAGTAGTGTGCAAGCTATTATCGAGCAAGCCAAAAGCAATGGAGTGAGTATCCAGCCGACCCAAAAAGATAACTTGACTCAGCTGTGTGGCAGTCCTCAGCATCAAGGGGTAGTTCTGCATGCACGCCCTTTGGGTTTTGCTGACGAAGGATTACTGGATACTTTGTCCGAGCGTGATGACTGTTTATTATTAGTACTCGATCAAATCACTGATGCCCATAATTTTGGTGCTTGCTTACGAACTGCAGTGGCAATGGGTGTGGACGCAGTAGTTTGTCCTAAGCATCATGCTGCCAGCTTAACCCCAACAGTAGCTAAAGTGTCAGTAGGGGCAGCTGAGATGATGCCTATTATCAGTGTGACTAATCTGGCGCGGACGCTAGCAAAAATCAAACAAGCGGGAGTCTTTGTCTTCGGTACCGCACTAGATGCTGATGCCAAGCCCATTCATGCTGCTGATCTAACGGGTAAAACAGCGTTGATTATGGGCTCAGAAGGTGAGGGCATGCGTAGATTAACGACTGAGAGCTGCGACGAGCTAGTCTATATCCCTATGTCAGGCAATGAGTACGGCAACTTGCAAAGCCTTAATGTCAGTGTCGCTACTGGCATGGCCTTATATGAAGTTAATCGGCAGCGCACCTTAGCTGCTGAGTAAGGGCCAAGTAAACTTGATGTAAGGGTTCTAGCTGCAGATGCAATGCAGCTAGATTATCATCATTAGTGACCACATCATCAGCATGGCTGTTACGCTGTTCACGACTGAGTTGATTAGCCATAATAGCTTTGATCTTCGGTACACTTTGAGTATCACGCAAGCTGGCACGCGTTAGCTGCGTATCTTCTGTAGCATCAATCACCAAAATACGCTGGCATAAATTGGCCAATCCCGCTTCAGCAGCTTCTATTAATAGGGGCGCTGACAATACGACATAAGCGGAGTTACTAGCCGCCAGTTGCTCTTTTGCTGCCTCACGTATGGCTGGATGAGTGATAGACTCAAGCTCCATAAGTGCATCAGGAGAAGTAAAAACATGATTACGAACTGCGGCGCGATCCATATCTCCATTAGCATTAATGACCCAATCACCAAATTTTTTCTGGATTTTACGTAAGGTAGGACTGCCTCTTACTACGACTTGATGAGCAATGACATCAGCATCAATAATGTCGATACCTTGCGCTGCAAACCAAGCACTAGTAGCTGATTTGCCACTACCAATCCCACCTGTCAAACCTACCACTAGCCTATTACTCTTAGCTTTGCTAATAGTTTGCGCAGGCGTTATTTTCTGACTTATATTGGACGCTGAAGAGGTACTATTTATGCTCATAAAGGTAACTTATTTGACAAATGAATGAATAAGAGGCTGCTAACCATTAATGATAAAAATTTCAGCAGCTAACAGTGATAGTTAGCGTAATTTACCATAAATTTAGCTGGAAAGAGAGTTTAAGATTTTAGCTATAGTATTAAGTCTAGTTGTTAGCTTAACGCTGGCATCCAAAAAGCTTGTGGGCATTACATTATAATATTGTAAAGCAGCGCTAGCTAATTCATCAGCCTAATAATCAGCGCTTATCAGAGATACATGTTTAAATACCAACTGGTAATATCATTACCATACAACAAAGCGATGATACCAGCGATGGCAATATAAGGGCCAAACGCAAAAGGCTTACTTTCGCCATGTTTTTTCAGCAAAGCTATACCGACAACAGAGCCTAATAGTGAGGACAGTAAGATAATAAATGGCAGCATTAGCGGTCCTAGCCAAGCGCCCAATACGGCTAATAGCTTAAAATCACCTTGCCCCATACCTTGTTTTTTGGTGATTAGATAAAATACTTTTACCACGATCCATAAAGACAAGAATCCCAATAGTAAGCCCCAAATTGATTGGGTTGGGGTGACGAACCAGCCTTGTGAGTTGACTGCTAGGCCCAGTCCAGCTAGTGGAAAAGTGAAACGATCAGGCAACAGCTGAGTATCGAAGTCAATACCAGTTAGCGCTATCAGAGTCCATACTAGTATTAGTGCTGAGAGTCCAACGGCGCTAACACCAAAGTGATAAATAACCAACCCAGAGAGCAAGGCGGTGAGCAATTCAACGCTAGGGTAACGCAGGCTAATAGACGTTTTACAGTGAGAGCAGCGTCCACGCAACAGTAGCCAGCTAATAACAGGGATGTTTTCATACCACTGTATTTTATGGGTACAGCGAGGACAGTGTGATGCCGGTTTACTTAAAGTGATGGGTATATCTTTAGCGACTATCGAAGTTATAGTCGCGGCTTGATTCTGCGGCATGTCTGGCTGCTGAGCTAAAAATTGACTGCACTCTTGGCGCCACTCATACTGCATCATCAGCGGAATACGGTGGATAACCACGTTCAAAAAACTGCCTACACACAGCCCTAATATAGTGAATGTTATTAGGGCTACAGTCAGATTCAGTTGTAATAATTCGATCAGTTGCATCAAATGTCCAAGGTAAAGTGTCAAGCTTAAGGTTTTAGTTAACAAGCTTTTATTGTAAATAATAAAGCCTTTAGCCTATTACTGAACCCATCTGGAAGATTGGCAAGTACATGGCAATAACTAAGCCGCCCACGAGCACCCCTAGCACTGACATAATAAAAGGCTCCATCAAGCTAGTCAAACCATCAATCGCATTATCAACTTCGTTTTCGTAATAGACAGCTACTTTATCCAGCATTTCCTCTAAGCTACTGGACTCTTCGCCGATGCCGACCATCTGGATGGCCATACTAGGAAACAAATTGGTTGAGCGCATAGAGAACTGTAGCTGCTGACCCGTTGAAACGTCGTTTTTTATTTGCTGAGTAGCATTATAAAACACCACATTATTAGTGGCTCCAGCAGTAGACTGCAAAGCGTCAATCAACGGCACACCAGCAGCAAAAGTTGTCGATAGGGTACGTGAAAATCGCGCGATAACGGCTTGATAAGCAATTTTGCCAAATATTGGGGTTTTTAGGATAGCCCTATCCAAAAGATCGCGCAACTTTTTAGAGCGTTTTTTACCCTCAGAGAAACCGATAGTAGCGCCCCCAATGAGGATGATTAGCACAAACCACCATGCTTGCATCCACTCTGAGATACTGACTACTATTTGGGTAAAAGCCGGTAGCTCAGCACCAAAAGACTCAAATAAATCTGAAAATACCGGCACTACTTTGATCAATAAAATCATAGTAACAATAATCGCCACTACGACCACGGCTATCGGATACTTTATTGCTTTTTTGATTTTTGCTTTTAGGAGCTCGCTTTTTTCTTTATAAGTAGCAACGCGATCAAGCATAGTCTCCAGCGCTCCTGACTGTTCACCGGATTCGACTAAAGAGCAGAACAGGTTATCGAAATATCGGGGATGGCGGCGTAGTGCTGAAGAAAAGCTACTACCTGACTCAATATCAGCCTTAATTTGCAACACCAAAATTTTCATAGTGGGATTGTCTAATGAATCAGCAACGATTTCAAAAGATTGGGTCAATGGCACGCCAGCCTTCATCATAGTCGCCAGCTGGCGTGAAAAAATTGCAATATCGATGGCTTTGATAGGCTTTTTAAATTGGAAAAGTGCCTTGGGCTTTTTTTTGATAGCTTTAACAGTAATACCTTGTTTACGTAAGGTGGCTTTGGCCAGCTCTAAACTGTGACTAGTGGTTTCCCCTTTCACTTTTTGTCCGCGGCGATTCACTCCATCATAGACGAAATCTAGTAGCATATCGGTTTTAACTTTTGCCATCGCTCTGTCCTCGAATTGTGCTAAATAATCATAAGTTATAAGGTATTAGTTATTCCTGTTGAGCTATAAGTAGGCGCTAAACTTAATCAGAAGTAACTCACATGATCTCCTGAATACTAGTCACTCCATGCAACACCTTCAAAATACCGGAATGACGCAAGTCACGAAAACCATTTTTGACAGCCGCATCTTTTATATCAATGGCGTTACCCTCTTCCATAATGATACGAGAGATATCTGGACTTACTTTCATTACTTCATAAATACCAACTCGACCCTTATAGCCCTCTCGACAGTCACTACAGCCTACTGGTTCATAGATAATGTTTTCTGGCATCTCTAGCTGATCTGCAGTAAAGCCAAGCTCTAACAGACTTTTGCGTGGCACATCGATGGGCTTTTTACAGTTTTTGCACAGTCGTCTTGCCAAGCGTTGGGCGATAACTAAGTTAACTGAAGTGGCAATATTGAATGAGGCTACCCCCATATTTTTGAGTCGTGTTAGGGTTTCAGGGGCAGAGTTGGTGTGCAAAGTCGATAATACTAAGTGACCCGTTTGTGCCGCCTTAATAGCAATTTCAGCGGTTTCTAAATCACGAATCTCGCCGACCATGACAATATCGGGATCTTGACGCAAAAATGACTTTAAAGCGTTAGCAAAAGTTAACCCTACTTTGGGATTGACGTTGACTTGGTTGATACCTTCTAGGTTAATCTCCACCGGATCTTCTGCTGTTGAAATATTAGTTTCGCCCGTATTAAGAATATTGATACCCGTATAAAGAGATACAGTTTTACCTGAACCAGTAGGACCAGTAATTAATAGCATACCTTGAGGTTTGCTCAGGGCCTCCATAAATAGACTTTTTTGGTCAGGTTCGTAGCCTAAAGCGTCGATACCTAACATAGCTGACGAAGGATCTAAGATACGCAGGACAATTTTTTCGCCAAATAGCGTAGGTAAGGAGTTAACCCGAAAATCAATAGCCTTGTTTTTGGACAGTTTCAGCTTGATACGACCATCTTGTGGCACTCGGCGCTCGGAGATGTCCATTCGTGACATTACCTTTAAACGCGAAGCGATTTTATTGGCTAGCTGCACTAGCGGGTTAGCTATTTTTTGCATGACCCCATCGACGCGAAAGCGTACTCTATAAGTCTTTTCATAAGGCTCAAAATGTAGGTCGGATGCCCCCATGCGTATAGCATCAACTAACATTTTATTGACAAATTTCACTACCGGAGCTTCATCGACACTATCGTTAACACGGGTTTCGTTATCGTCCTCGGTACTTTCTTCAAAGTTAAGACTTAGATCGCTGTCAGCGAAGCTACTGAAACTTTGCATAGTATCGGCATAGAAACTATCGATACACTTTTTGAGCTTATGGTCTTCAACTAGCACGGTTTCGATAGACAGCCGTGAATTAAACGCCATAGCATCTATAGCATCAATGCGAGTAGGGTCACTTAAGGCAACAAAAAGACGCTGACCACGCTTAAAAATGGGCAAAGCGTTAAACTTACGGACGATTTTTTCATCGACTAGTCCTTTAGGGATAATGTCGCTACTAATAGTATCAAGATCGAATAAAGGATCGCCAAAAGATTCCGATAGTAAGCAAGCAAGTTGATAAGCATCGGCCATCTTGTTATCTACTAAATAAGATACTAGTCCCATTTTTTGCTGTTGTGCTTCAGTTTGGGCACTATGCATATGGGCTTCAGTGACTAAGCCGGCATATATCAACTGCTGAGCTAGTCCGCCAAATTTGTTAGTGGGAGTAGTCATAAGTGCTTTCCTTTAATACAAGATATAGCTCAAGCATATTTATAAGGCTGTGTCTTATCATTTAACTTTTCATCATTTAACTATCGCAACGCTAGCGGTAACGGTATATCTCTAAGCGCAATCAAGCGCCTTACGGTTATCGGCTAAACCAAAAGTAATAGCTAGAAAAGGTGCTAATCTTCGCCATGCCAGCGCTGGTCTAAATAAGAGAGCGACTTTAACTAAGCTATATAGCAACTGTCTTAGATAAAGCTATAAGTAAATATTAGACACAATATTAGAAATGTTATTAGATAAATACATGCAAGAAACATGACAGTTTATAGCGGCGAGTATCGGCTCAGTGCTTGAGCTAATTTTTTTATGTTTTATAGTCACCATCAGTGAGCCATATAAGCGCTCTGCAATCATTGCTGTAGAGTGATTCATACTAAAAACTTAATCACCGCTGACGACTGCTAATCACCGCTAATAACCCTTAACCACCTTACAAACAACTGAGTTATATCTCGGCATCATTACACTAGGCTATAGCAGTTGATAAATATTTGTTATACTGGCGCGCATATAGGTCAAATCGACGATGATACGTGACAGAAGGTAGATGAGTGATGCAAGCTTGGGTAATTGGAAACTGGAAGCAAAATCCGGCCACGAATAATGATGTTAATAAGCTATTAGACAGCCTATTAGCTGTAAACGATACTGCCTCTACTAGCACAGCACAATGCCAACTGATGGTCGCGCCTAGTTGTGTGCATCTTGCCACAGTCAGTGCACGCTTGCAGGGTACGTCGATGTTATGTGCGGCACAAAATATTAGTGCTCACAGCGATAGTACTGGTGCTTATACTGGCGATTGCTCAGCGCAGCAAGTCGCTGATGCTGGTGCTACATGGACAATATTGGGACACTCAGAGCGTCGTCAATATCATCAAGAAGCCAATGACACCCTTATAAGTAAACTCTGTCATGCGCTTACGCAAAATTTAGGTGCTGTGTTTTGCGTGGGTGAGACTCAAGAACAGTATGACGCGCAACAGACTTTTGCAGTGCTGGATGAGCAATTAGCGGTCGTCAAAGACTTACTAACACAGCCAGTGTTGCAAGGTGACTCAGCGCTAAGCTTAGCTGACAGATTAATCATTGCCTATGAACCAGTTTGGGCGATAGGCACAGGTAAAGTGCCTACGGTTGCTGAAGTGACAGCTACCCATGCCTATATTAAGCAAACCTTAGCAAGTTTTGATACTAGCCTACCTGAGTTTGCGGTATTATATGGCGGTAGTGTTAATGCAGATAATGCTGATAGTTTTGCTACTAGCCCTATGATTAATGGGGCACTAGTCGGTGGTGCTGCATTGAAATCTGACAGTTTTATGGCAATCGCTGCCGCCTTCAATCGCGCTAAAGCCTAAGTTACTCATTTCAATGAATAACACCCAATTGGAGTACGGTTACCTAAGTTAGGTGATTGCGCAATAATAAGTCGATAAAAGTCACTTTAATAGTACCCTTGCAATCGTGTACAATGCGCCTTATTTAAACAACCTAGTTTTTAGCAAGCCTAACTCTTATAAAGGATAGCTTGTAGGAACTATGTTTTTTTATAGAATCTAGTGCTATAAGGGTTTTTTATGGGCTTAGGTTTATTAGCGTTAAAATTTGCTTAGCTGCTAACTGGGTTTTTAACAAGCTTAGCTCGCTGTTATTATCAATTGAAGATTTAATTTCCGTTATCAGTCGTCATCAGGCGGCAAAAGAGGCCAGCATGTTTACGTTTATATTAGCCCTGCACATCATAGTGGCGATTGCCATGATTGGCTTGATTTTGATTCAGCATGGTAAAGGGGCAGACGCTGGGGCTTCTTTTGGGGCAGGTTCCTCGGGTACCGTATTCGGTGCTGCTGGTACTGCAAACTTTTTGACTCGCGCTACTGCGGTGTTAACAGTAGTGTTTTTTATTACTAGTATGACCTTAGCTGTGCATGCTCGTAAACAAGCAGAAGATCAGTTTCGCTTAGATGCCCCAGTGTCAGCGCCACAGACCCCACGTCCACTCACTCAGAATCCACAGTAATTAACGTGCTTGGCTTAGCTTATACAAGCATTGGACAGTATTGAATTAGGCTTTATCCTAAAGTTACGGTCATTTTTGTTGAAAGCCTTGCTATTTCGCCAAGTTCGTTTTACAATGCCCTCCTGTTTTCAGAGCTCAGCAGCTAGGATTACTATAGAAGCGTATATAATATTACTTTCACTTCTATATGATTCGATGTCATCCTCATGACAGTGTTTGCAGCTGATACCTACTCTAAAAGCAGTTAGCATATTTTACACAGTACTTAGCAGTAAGCGATTGTGGTGGAATTGGTAGACACGCCATCTTGAGGGGGTGGTGGCGAAAGCTGTGGGGGTTCAAGTCCCCCCAATCGCACCAAGTTTTGACGTAGCATAGCGTCAATAAAGGCAGTAAATTGATAGAAGCGTTAGTTTAAAAGTTTATTTAAAATAAACGTTGACACTTCTATAAAAACTACCTATAATATGCATTCTAAATTGTTGCGGGGTGGAGCAGTCTGGTAGCTCGTCGGGCTCATAACCCGAAGGTCGTTGGTTCAAATCCAGCCCCCGCTACCACTTTTTTTAATACTGATTGTTGTACACTAAATTCTCAGTGTAAATTAGCCCACCATCATGTTTGTGGGTTTTTTTGTATCTGTTAGTCTGTATTACCGCGGTATCTATCTACTTATGCTAAGCTCTAAACCCATAGAGCTCGATGATCCTCGCTGTAGCGTAGTGAGTCGACCATAGCATTCAACTCTCTTTCGATTACTTACCGCATGAGTCATTTTTTATTATAAACTATCTGTTGTAAACTTTTAAACGAGCGCAATATACAATAGAAGTAGGCTAATAAAAGACATAATTGCGCTAAAAAATAGTTAATCAAAGACAGTAATGTTAAATAAGCTAGATTAAGCGATTAGATTAATAAGCAAATAGGAAAATATAAATAAATTATGAAACTTTCGACTAAAGTTGCAGAGTTAACTAATATTATTGCTCCAGCAGTAGCGGCATGCGATGTCGCACTATGGGGCGTAGAGTTTGTACCGCAAGGCCGTCGCTCATTACTGCGTATCTATATTGAAGCTTTGCCTGAAGAGCAAGCGGAAGATAAGCAAGTAACTATCGAAAACTGTGCTGCGGTAAATCATCAAGTCAGTGGGATCCTAGAAGTTCACGATCCTATCGCTGGTGAGTATATTTTAGAAGTATCTTCACCTGGTTTTGATCGGGCGTTTTTCTCAGAAGAGCAAATGCGTGGCTATATTGGTGAAAATGTCAGCTTACGTTTGATACAAGCCATAGGCGAAGGCGATAAGAAGCGCCGCAAAGTCACTGGTAAGCTTGACAGTATGGATAGCTCATCACTACAGCTTACCGCTACTGATAACGAAACATTCGAAATTGACTTTAGTAATATTGACAAAGCCAATTTGATTTTTGAAGATACACCCTTTATCAATGCCTAATGCTAGTTTCTGAGAGATTCGGTTAATTAGTAATAGTTATACTATTACTGCTTAACGGAGTACTTCGGCTTAAACAGTAAGTATTAGCGTTACCTTATAAGATTAGAAGGATGTTAGCTGAGCAATTCTCTAGCTAATTCCTATTGCACAGCTATATAGGTATTAATAAATAATTTATAGCAGTAGTTTAAAGTATTATAAATTGCTAAATAGCCTAGGGCTTGCGGTAACCATATAACGTTAGTACATAAATTATAAAATCTAAGCCAATTATAAAATGATAGGACGGGCATAGTATGAGTCGTGAAATTTTAACGGTAGTAGAAACCGTCAGTAATGAAAAGGGCTTAAATCCTGAAGATATCTTTGAAGCTATAGAAGACGCTTTAGTGGTTTCTACTAAGAAAAAAGTATACACCGAACAGCCAGAAGTAGCAGTACGTGTAGCGATTAACCGTGAAACTGGTGACTATGATACTTATCGTTACTGGACAGTAGTGGCTGATGAAGATCATGAGATGCCTGCTTGCCAATTAGCTATTACTGATCTTGATCAAGAGCAATGGTCAATTGGTGATGTTAAAGAAGAGCAAATCGAATCGATCGAATTTGGTCGTATTGCCGCTACTCAAGCTAAGCAAGTTATCATTCAAAAAATCCGTGAAGCCGAACGTGCTCTAGTAGCAGATGCTTTTGAGCCACGTGTTGGCGAAATGATGTACGGCGAAGTCAAAAAACAAACCCGAGATGGTTATATTGTTGACTTAGGTGATAATGCTGAAGGCTATCTATCGCGCGATCAAATGTTGCCGCGTGAACAGCTACGAGTAAAATCACGTATTAACGCTATTCTTTATCATGTGAATCGTGAAAACCGCGGCGCGCAGTTACTGTTATCGCGTACTCATCCTGAAATGCTATCCGCTTTAATGCAAAAAGAAGTACCTGAGATTGCTGAGCAGATTATTGAGATTCGTAATGTCGCTCGTCTGCCTGGTACTCGTGCTAAAATATCAGTGAAAACCAACGATCATCGTATTGATCCAGTTGGTGCTTGTATTGGTATGCGTGGTACTCGTATTCAAGCAGTACAGCAAGAGCTTGATGGTGAGCGTATTGATGTCGTAGTTTGGTCAGATGATCCTGCACAATTTATCATTAGCTCGCTTGAGCCTGCTGATGTTAGTAGTATCATTTTAGATGAAGATACCAAGACTGCTGATATCGTCTTTAGTACTAATGATCAGTTAGCTCGTGCTATTGGCTCACAAGGCCAAAACGTTCGTCTAGCTTCTGAGCTGACTGGTTATAAGCTCAATATGATGCTAGAAGAAGAATATCAACAGCGTCAAAGAAATGAAACTAAAGCCTTTATCGATCTATTCTATGAACGTTTAGAAGTAGATCAAGATTTAGCACAAGCATTAGTCGATATCGGTTTTACTAGCATTGAAGAAGTCGCTTATGTACCAGTCGACACTTTTTATGATATTGATGGCCTAGATGATGAAGCTATCGATATGATTCAAGAACGTGCTAAAGAAGTCGTTATAGCTGACGAGTTAGTTAAACAACAGAACATGAAAGAGCCTAGTCAAGAACTACAAGATCTTGAAGGTATGACAGTAAGTTGGGCCTATAAAATGGCGCAAAAAGATATCATTACCGTTGATGATTTAGCTGAGCAAGCGGTATTTGATTTAGAAGATATTGAAGGCTTAGATACTGAAACAGCCGGCAAGCTCATCATGAAGGCTCGGGAATCTTGGTTCAATGAATAGGCGCTAACTGCATATCGCTGTCTTTTGGTGGTATGCTAGCGATTATTAAAAGCCAATAAAGGGTAAAACCAATATTAGCTTTAGCGCAATCATTTGTAGCCAACAACTGAATTGAACATATAGCAAACAATAGACAGTAGGTGATAATAAATGGCAGATAAGACCGTCAAAGAACTGGCAGATATGGTAGGCAAAACCGCTAGTGCTGTACAACAGCAACTACAGGATGCTGGGCTGCCCGCTCGAAACGAAGGTGATCCAGTCACTGAAGTTGAGCAAGAGAAGCTGGTGGCGTATTTAAAGCAAAGTCATGGTCAGCAAGACAAGCGTCGTATTAGTCTAAAATCTAAAACGACTAGTACTGCTCGCGTGACTGGCTCTTCAGGCAAATCTAAGAGTGTCAATGTTGAAGTACGTAAAAAGAAAGTCTTTGATAAGCCTGATCCAGAGAAGATGGCTGAAGAATTAGCTGCGCGTGAACAAGCGATGATTGAGTCGCAAACTCGTGCCGCTAAAGACTTAGAAGAGCGCTCTGAAGCTAAGAGAAAGTCTGAAGAACGTCAAGCTGCTACTTTAGCTGCTATGCGTACTAGTCTTGGTTCTAGCAAAAGCTCATCAGGCAAAAGTGCGAAAGTTGCTAACTCTTCAGTAGTAGTCAAAAAAGGTGGCAAAGCTACCGTTGAGATTATTACTAAAGAAAAAGAGAAAGAGAAGAAAAAAGTAGCAGCTACTAAGCCAAAAGTTGAAACAGCTATTGAGCGTAAAGTTCGTGAGACCCGCGAAGTAGAAGAAAATCGTTTGCGTCAAATCGAAACAGAAACTCGTCAAGCGCAAGCTAAAGAGGCGCAAAAGCGCACTCTTGAGCAGATGCGTAAAATGGCTGGAAAATACACTGATCAGCCAGTTGCTGAAGTTCGTAAAGATGAACCATTGGCCGAAGGTCTAGTGGGTGATGCGCTAGAAGAGTCGTTCGAAAAAGAGCGTCGCGAAATCAAGCGTGGAGCCAACAGTACTGGTGCTCGTGGTCGTCGTCGTAAGAACCAAGATGAGCGTGAGATCAAAAACCGTAAGAACGGTTTGCGTTCAGCGCAAGCAGGTCAGCATAAATTTGAAAAACCAGTCGAAAAAATTATCTATGACGTTGAGATTAGCGAACAAATTGCTGTAGCAGATCTAGCGCAGCGTATGGCCGTTAAAGCTCGCGAAGTTACTAAATTGCTTATGAAAATGGGCGAGATTGTTACTGATTCAGATACTATTGATCAAGCGACAGCCAGTCTAATTGTAGAAGAGATGGGTCATAACCCAGTCTTAGTAAGCGATACTAAAGTTGAAGATGATTTACATGATGCCGTTGATGAGCGTAGCAGTAACGTACAAACACGCCCACCAGTCGTTACTATCATGGGTCATGTCGATCACGGTAAAACTTCATTACTAGATAAAATTCGTGAAACCAAAGTCGCCACTGGCGAAGCTGGCGGTATTACTCAGCACATCGGTGCTTATCATGTAAAAACCAATCGCGGTGTTATTACTTTCCTTGATACCCCAGGTCACGCCGCCTTTAGTGCGATGCGTTCACGTGGTGCACAAGCGACAGACATCGTCGTATTAGTAGTTGCCGCTGATGATGGCATGATGCCACAGACTGAAGAAGCTATTGATCACGCCCGTGCTGCTGGTACGCCGATTATCGTAGCTATTAACAAGATGGATAAGCCTAGTGCTGATCCAGATCGTGTATTAAATGAATTGACTGCTAAGCAAGTAGTTTCAGAAGAGTGGGGCGGCGATACTCCAATGGCCCGTATCTCAGCCAAGACTGGTGAAGGTATTGATGAGCTATTAGAATATATCAGCTTAACCGCTGAGCTAATGGAGCTTGAAGCGCCATTAGATGGAGCTGCGCAAGGTGTGGTTATTGAATCAAGACTTGAAAAAGGTCGTGGTCCGGTAGCTAGCGTACTAGTCAAAAAAGGTACTCTGAAACAAGGCGATTTAGTATTAGCCGGTGAGTATTATGGCCGTGTACGTGCCATGGTTGATGAACACGGTAAACGTATTCAGACCGCAGGTCCTTCTATCCCTGTTGAGATCTTAGGATTACCTGATACCCCTGCAGCTGGTAGCGAGTTCTTAGTCGTAACTGATGAGAAAAAAGCCCGCGAAGTGGCAGATTTTAGAGCCAATCGTGAGCGTGAGCAGCAACTTGATCGTCAGAACAAAATGCGCTTAGAGAGTATGTTTGAGCAAATGGAACAAGGTGATGTGTCGTTCTTGAACATCGTGCTAAAAACCGATGTTCGTGGTTCGCTAGAAGCATTACTATCAGCCTTAAATGACTTGTCTACTGATGAAGTCAAAGTCAGAGTTATCAGTTCAGGTGTTGGTCCAATCTCTGAATCTGATGTTAGTCTCGCTGAATCTAGCGAAGCGGTATTATTAGGCTTCAACGTTCGTGCCGATACTACTGCACGCCGTAAAGCAGATGCTGCTGATATGGATATTCGTTATTACAGCGTTATCTATGGCTTAATTGACGATGTTAAAGCAGCTATGAGTGGTCTATTGGCACCAGAGCATCGCGAGAAGATTTTAGGTGTTGCGGATGTTCGTGAAGTGTTCCGCTCTAGTAAATTCGGTGCGGCTGCTGGTTGTATGGTGGTCGAAGGTACGATCTATCGTAACAAACCTATCCGTGTACTACGTAATGACCAAGTTATTTTCACCGGTCAATTACAATCATTACGTCGTTATAAAGAAGACGTTAATGAAGTACGTACTGGTATGGAATGTGGTCTAGCGGTTCGTGGTTATGACGTAGAAGCGGGCGATAAGATTGAAGTCTTTGAGATTCAAGAAGTCGAACGTACTATCTAAACCGACTGCTTAAGCATGCTATAAGCCTAATCCGCTGAATATACATCGCATTGCTTACTAATATCATGATGTATATAGGCCTAACAGGTTAATCCTGCTAGGCCTTTTTTATGGTCACTTAACCCTTTATAGTATTAGCAATAATAAAACTTATTAGAATTAGGATAATAAAATGAATCAACGTCTACAACGCTTAGCTGATCAAATCCAGCGTGAACTCGCTGTGCTTATTCGTGATGAAGTCAATGATCCACGCTTGACTGGTTTCGTCACTATTTCTAGTGTAAAAGTTAGTCCCGATCTTGGCTATGCTGATGTCTATGTCACTATCATGGAACCTGGTCTTAATGACTCTATGACTATCACTAATCATGAAGAAAGTGTGAAAGTCCTTAATAATGCAGCTGGATTTTTGCGTACTGAGTTGAGTCATAGTCTCAAAACTCGTACTACGCCACGTCTGCGTTTTCATTATGATGAAGTCACTGCTCGTGGTAACTATATGATGGATCTAATCAGTAAGGCCGTTACTAAAACGGAGCAAAACGAAACTGATGAGCAAGAAACACAAGAGTAAATATTAGAGTACCCTTAAGAGCAAAAACTATTATGTCTACAGTCTCTAACAAAGTTGATCAGCCGCAAGCTGCTAAACAGCCAGTCGGTAAGCAAAAGGTATCTGGGGTAATCTTAATCGATAAACCTATAGGTATGACTTCGCAGCAAGTAGTATCCAAGGTCAAGTATCTGTTTAAGTCAGCCAGTCATGACAGCAAAAAAGCTGGTCATACTGGCACCCTTGATCCAATGGCTACTGGCTTGCTACCTATTTGCTTAGGAGAGGCGACTAAATTTAGTCATTATCAGTTAGATGCTGATAAGGGCTATCAAGCCACTATATTATTAGGTAGCCAGACAGATACCGGTGACGCTGATGGCAAAGTAACCGCTGAAATGGCTGTTGCGGAGATTGATGAAGCCCAGCTAAATAATATCGCTAAGCAGTTTATGGGAGCACAGCAGCAAATCCCACCGATGTACTCTGCATTAAAAAAAGATGGCAAAAAGCTTTATGAATATGCCCGTGCAGGTATAGAAGTTGAGCGGCCACCTAGAGATATTATTATCAAGGCACTAACTTTGACAGTGCTTGATCCGCAACATCTGCAACTGACGGTTACTTGTACTAAAGGCACTTATGTTCGAGTATTAGGTGAAGATATCGCCAAAGCGCTAGGCACTTTAGGGCATTTGGTTACACTAAGACGCTTACAAGTGGGTAAGTTCTCTATTGCGCAAGCCATGAGCTTGCCAGAGTTAGAGCAATTGGCATTGGATGAAAGGTTTGAACAGTTATTAGCGATCGATGCGTGTGTCGATATTGATGCTGAACTAATTTTGGACTCTGAGCAATGCGAGCGCATAAAGATGGGTCAGCGTCTAAACGTCATTGAGCAGTTGACCCCCACCTTACAACAATATATTTCTAGTAATATCCAGCAGGGCGTGCAGCTAACTGATGCAGTTACTACAGATATAGAAGCAGACAATGCTGATGTTGCAGAGTATGAATTGGCTGTTGATATTCGTTTAATCGATGATAACCATCAATTCTTAGGTCTAGGAGCGGTCAGTCTTAATGGACGCCTGCAGCCTAAAAAGATTATTCATCGCTAATCGGTAGCTATAGTTAACCTAATCGCTATACCTTTTACTAGGGTATTACACTAGTCACATAACGTCACATTTAATTGCAGGTTTCACCTATGGTGGAATCTGCTTTTTTTATATATTTATTGAGTAAGCTAAGAATAATTAAGTAAGCTAAGAATAATCAAGTAGGCTAAGAAAAAGCTAATTAATAAAAGCGTAACTCACTTCAAGAGTTAACAACATAAATAGTGATTATCCATTGATTAAAAAGTGAGCATTAGTTATAAACCTTCGAACCGTAAAATGTTTTTAGAGCTGCATCTTAAATTAACATTTAGTTAAGTTGGATTTTTATAGCTATGCTTTTTATATCAGCATTTTGATAACAAGAATTTCCCAATAATAAGGAATTTACTATGGCACAGTCTAATCCAAACGATACCAAACTTGAGCAACAACGTTCTGCTGCTGCTGAAGCTTCGTTAAAGAATCAAACAGAAGGTAACTCTACTGAAGATAGCGAAGCGGCGGCAGATCGTATCGCTGAAAATGCTAAAGACAGTAAACAAGAAAAGTAACAGTTAACTTTTATAGTACTAAAGATGCTAACTATGATGGTTAGCATTTTTAGTATTAGCCTTACGATCATTCGATCATTTATAGTTCCTTCATAAATAGTTCCTTCATAAGTTGTAGGATCTAATAGCTAGTCACTAACCCTTATTTATGAGCTATTTAGGTCATTACAATTTTAATGGATTAGGAGAGTTCAGATGAACAAGCCTCAAAAAGATATGGATCAGCAAGAGCAACAAATACAGCGATTAGCTGATGATATTGACCCTAGTGGAGACATCGCTCCTGATAGTCTTGCTGAAGCAACAACTGCTCCTTTAAGCGATGATGCATTAGGTGGCAATGCTACTGAAGATGATGTTAAAAAATAATAGTGACTTAATTTTTCAGTTATTTAGTCTTAATTGCAATAAATATTTAAAGCTTATGATGGGTAGTGAGTAGTTGCCACTTTATTATTTGCATGCATTAATTCATACTATAGTTAGACGTTTATTTAAATTTTAGATAGTTTTTTTAGCCTAAAGCTATAGTCTATATGACCTTATTAAGCTTACTAATAGTGCTAACAATACGGTTGCTAGTAGTGTGTTATTGACTAAAGGGCTACTAAAAGTATTAGTGAAAACTACTGTTAGTTGAGTGGTTTTTTGCTATACTTGCGCCAAGTTACGGTAAGCGTTTTATAATAGTTGTCAGTATAATATTGTCACTATGAGAAACGTTTGCTGAGCTCACAAACAGCGTTTACGGTTCACTAGGTCAACTCTAGTAATGCAGGGTTATCCTGAATGGACAGTAAGCTATTTTTATTACCCTATTGTTCTACAACTATTCAAATAAATTGAAAATCTTGTAGAGCCTTTAGCATTGCTGGAGAAATTTATGTTAACTAATACTGATCGCGAAGCTATCATTGCCCAATACCAACGTGGCGAAAACGATACTGGATCCCCTGAAGTACAAGTTGCTTTATTAAGCGCGCGTATTAACGATCTACAAAACCATTTTAAAGCTCACAAAGCGGATCATCATAGCCGTCGTGGTCTTATTCGTATGGTTAATACTCGTCGTAAATTACTTGATTACTTAAAAGGTAAAGATTTAGGTCGTTATAGTACTTTGATCAGCCAATTAGGTCTACGTCGTTAATTCAACGCCTGTTGAATAAAAGAGTAGGGCGTCGATAATACTTAAGGTAAATTATGTTGTTATTGATGCCAGATAGTAGCTATTAGTAATTTAAAAACGGTGTGGAATAGTTTCACGCCGTTTTTTTATGGATATTCGATTATCGAACATTATTCAACTATCTCAGAAAAATAACTCATATATGCAGTTTTGCAATTAATTGGTCAAGGGCTATAAATCCCTGTAAAATAGGCCACGATATAGAAGTTATAAGCATAGCAATAGGTATTATAGTTGCCTACAGCAAAACAGAATATAGTACTAGATAGCCCTATATAGTCCTACGTAGATATATACAGACATAGATGTGGTAGCGATGACCCTTAGCTCTTTGGTGATTGTCCTACAGTAATTAGCACATAATAATGAACTTTTAACGACTAATAACAGACTATTCATAGCGCTGTTGTTATTTTAGTCAGTCAACATTAGGAAAAAACTTATATGACAATGTTTAATACTATTACTCGCGAATTCCAGTACGGCGATCAACTAGTCGTTTTAGAAACTGGTCGCATAGCGCGTCAAGCTAACTCTATTATGGTTCATATGGGCGGCGTTTCTGTCCTAGTAGCAGCAGTGGTAAAATCTGAAGCTAGAGAAGGTCAGAACTTCTTTCCATTAACCGTTAACTATCAAGAAAAAATGTATGCCGCTGGTAAGATTCCAGGTGCTTATGGCAAACGCGAAGGTCGTGCGAGTGAATTCGAGACTTTAACCTCACGTCTAATTGACCGTCCTATTCGTCCATTATTCCCAGAAGGTTATTTGAACGAAATTCAGATTACCGCTACTGTTGTATCATCAGACAAGACTCAAAACGCTGATATCGCTGCTCTAATCGGTGCTTCAGCTGCATTAGCTATTTCTGATGCGCCATTCAATGGTCCTGTCGCTGGTGCACGTGTAGGCTTTATCAATGGCGAATACGTTCTTAACCCAACTATCGAGCAGCTAAAAGAAAGTGATCTTGACTTGATCGTTGCTGGTACAAAATCTGCAGTATTGATGGTTGAATCTGAAGCGGCAGAACTATCAGAAGATCAAATGTTGGGTGCGGTATTATATGGCCATCAACAACAGCAAATCGTTATTGATAACATCATCTCATTAGCAGCAGAAGTCGGTACTGCTAAACAACAATTCACTGCGCCTAAGCATGATGAAGCGTTAGAGAAAGGTATGAAAGAGCAGTTCGGCGCGCAAGTTGCTGACGCTTATACCCTTACTGATAAGCAACAGCGTTACGCTAAACTTGACGAAGTTAGACAAGCCGCTATCGATGCGCTTGCTGGTGATGCTGAGTCAGACAGTTATAGTAGCAACGTGTCTGAGCTTAAAGAAATCTATAACGATCTAAAATATCGTACCGTCCGTGACAATATCCTGTCTGGTAAGCCACGTATCGATGGTCGTGATCTAGAAACTGTTCGCGCTATTGATGTGCAAGTAGGGGTATTGCCGTTCACTCATGGTTCAGCACTATTCACTCGTGGTGAGACCCAAGCGTTGGTAACTACTACTCTAGGTAACAGCCGTGACGTCAACATGATTGACTCGTTAGCGGGTACTATTCGTGACCATTTCATGCTGCATTATAACTTCCCGCATTTCTCAGTAGGTGAGACTGGTCGTGAAGGTATCCCTAAACGTCGCGAAATCGGTCATGGTCGTCTAGCACGCCGTGGTGTACAAGCG
Organism: Psychrobacter sp. BF1; assembly: GCF_019279065.1. NCBI lineage: Bacteria > Pseudomonadati > Pseudomonadota > Gammaproteobacteria > Moraxellales > Moraxellaceae > Psychrobacter > Psychrobacter sp. BF1. Next base: position 24,780 of record NZ_JAGYWV010000006.1, on the reverse strand, counting down.
ATGCTTCCAGATAGCGAACGCTTCCCGTATGTCATCCGTGTAGTATCAGAAATCACTGAATCAAACGGTTCGTCGTCTATGGCTTCTGTTTGTGGCGCAAGTTTGGCATTGATGGACGCTGGCGTACCAATCAAAGCACCAGTAGCTGGTATTGCGATGGGTCTAGTAAAAGAAGGCGAACGCTTTGCAGTATTGTCTGATATCTTAGGTGATGAAGATCATCTTGGTGATATGGACTTTAAAGTAGCCGGTTCAAAAGACGGTATCACTGCTTTACAGATGGATATCAAAATCGAAGGGATTACTCCAGACATCATGGAGCAAGCGCTTAAGCAAGCTCATGCTGGTCGTATTCATATCTTAGAGGCGATGAATAAAGTATTGCCTGAAAGCCGCACTGAAATCAATGCTCATGCGCCTAACTATGCAGTTATCCAAATAAATCCGGACAAAATCCGTGAAGTTATCGGTAAAGGCGGCGCAACTATCCGTCAGCTAACTGAAGAAACTGGTGCGGTTATTGATATTGATGACGGCGGTACTATCCGTATCTTTGGTGAAAACAAAGCGGCTACTAAAGCGGCTATCGGCAAAATCGAAGCTTTGACTGCTGAAGTTGAAGTAGGTAAAACTTACGAAGGTACTGTTGCTCGTATCGTTGATTTCGGTGCGTTCATTAACGTCTTACCAAATACGGATGGTTTAGTACATATCTCACAAATCGCTGAAGAGCGTGTAGAGAATGTTTCTGATTATCTAAAAGAAGGTCAAAAGGTTAATGTATTCGTACAAGACGTTGATAACCGTGGTCGCATTAAGTTGACTATGAAAGGTATTGATCAGGGTTCAACTGCTGAGTAAATGCTTTAGTCTGATATAAAAAACCGCTCTGAGCTGTTAGTTAATAGCACTCAGGGCGGTTTTTTTTGTTGTTATTTTTAGGTGATAAATTTTAGTATAGGCATGTTATTTGCGCAGGAGTTTTTAGCTATAGTAATACTCTTGAGAATTTTTTAATAAAACCTTCTTTTAAATGATGTAGGTTGAGGATCGCAAGATTCGCCTAACCAATATCTGAGTATTCCATAATAATGACAGGTGCCTTACCCTCAGAAGCATGAAGGTATCTCTTTAGTGGCATGTTGTCATAGAATGTGCAGTCTGCAAAAGCTGCTATGCGATTGAGCTCAACCTATCCTAATAAAAATATAATTTTTCTATTATTAAGCCCTTTTATTCAGTTAAAATCATTATTTTTCAATCACGCCTTAGAGATACGGTTACCCAACTAATATGCAAAAGATTCTTGATGATATTGCTGCCCAAATGGCGGCTGAAACAGATCGTGGAGAAGTGGCGGATTACATCCCGCAACTGGCGCATGTGGATCTAAACCAGTTTGGTATTGCAGTAGCGACACCTGACGGAAAAGTATATGCAGCAGGTGATGCCAGTACATTATTTTCGATCCAAAGTATCTCTAAGGTGTTTACTTTAACCATTGCTCTTGGCAAGTTAGGTGATGCGCTTTGGACCCATGTTGGCCGTGAGCCATCTGGCGACCCGTTTAACTCGATCACCATCTTGGAGTACGAATCTGGGCGACCGCGTAATCCATTTATCAATGCTGGGGCGATTGCAGTGGTAGATGCAATTATGATGGGGCATGAGCCAAAAGAGATATTGGGTGAGATTCTACAGTTTGTGCACTTTATTACAGACGATGATTCAATCCGTTTTGACCATAAAGTAGCGGCGTCTGAAATGGAGCACAGAGATCGAAATGCGGCATTAGCCCATTTTATGAAAGCCTTTGGCCATCTAAAGCACGACGTCGACAAAGTCCTAGGGGTTTATTTCCATCAATGTTCGATTGCGATGAGCTGCCAGCAGTTAGCTTGTGCTGGTCGCTTTTTGATGTCTAATGGTGTCAATCAACATACAGGGATGAGCGTAATCAATCCACAACGCTCTCGACGGATCAATTCGTTGATGATGATGTGCGGTCATTATGATGGCTCTGGTGAGTTTGCCTACCGTGTTGGCCTACCGGGTAAAAGTGGTGTTGGTGGCGGTATTTTGACCATAGCCCCAGGTAAAGGCTCAATCGCAGTATGGTCACCAGGGCTTGATCCTGTAGGAAACTCCAAACTTGGACTAAAGGCGTTAGAACTGCTAGTACAAAAAACTGGCTGGTCGGTGTTTTCAAATTAACAGCTGGCAGTTCAGTTAGGTCAAAGGTCTTAGTGCTCGTAAGCTGCGCCCACTCTATAAGACAGTCGATATAAGATAAAAAGTTCAATCTAAGGGTAGACAGCTTGGTCATAAACCCGCTATCAGTGCGTACAGCACAGCCTGTAAAAGCTAAGCCAATTAGTCGCCTTTAATGGCATGTTTGGCTTTGGTTTTACCTAGAAACTACCAGCTATCAACTATTAGCTAGAGATCATTAGCTAAAGAAGCGGGCAAACTCTGTACGGCTACACTGGCAGCTTCAATAGCACCAGCGGTATAACCGGGGAACTGTTGTGACCACTCACTACCGATAGCAGTCAAGCACGCTGCCCAAACTCCCGATGCTGCTTTGCAAGCAGGAGCTGAGGCATGTTGACCATCGCCATTAGCATCAGCAGTAGTGGCGGTGAATGGGTCTTGCGACCAATCTTTAAAATACTCTGCCTTCGGTGAGTCTGCTGCTGCGCCAAACAGTCGTACTAATTGAGCACGGCAATGTGCCTTTAGCACTGCTTCACAGATGCTTTGACGTACAGCTGATGGCAGCACGCCAAGGAAGCCAAATAATGCGCCATTACCGTCTATTATGGAAGCATCATGAATTTCAACTAGTGGCCCTAATGCGCTGCGAGCTTCCCCTGATAGTCCTTGCTTGCGCCAGAAGGGCGTATCGTAAACGGCAAAGTATTTCGCATGAGGGGCCATCCAAGTAGCCGTGTTGCGCCATTGGCTTGCTAGCTCTATCGGTAACGCTGGGGTGAACTCTATACTGTCTTCTACCAAGCGCGGTGGTAGCGCCAGCAGCACCTGTTGAGCTTGCCAAGTGGTCAGTTGCCCAAACGAGTTTTCACTGACAATCTCAATATATTCCGTAGTTTTGTTTAGCCGACGGACTATTTGATTAGTAATTATACTCGTGCTATCTAAGCGGCTATATAAAGCATTAATCAGCGCTGCCATGCCGCCTTTTAGGCGCATTGAGGGCGATGAGCTCTTATAACCTTGGCTACGCATGGGCGGCTCATCAGCAGCGTGCTCGACCATCATGTCACCCTCTTCAAACTGAGCAAAGCTTGGTAGCTGTAGCTCATCGATAAGACTACCTAACTGCTGCTGAAAGTCAGGCCAAAACCAAGATGGGCCCAAATCAAAGCTGTCAGTACTGTTGATTAATGCTAATTCTGCTGCATTAGAGTCGGAGTGCTCAGCAGTTAATAGCTCAGTGGGTGTTTGTTGTTGAGACTGAGTAGTGACAATACGACCTCCCAGAGTAGGCCGAGCTTCTAACAGGATATACTCAATACCTTTTCGTTGTAATAATAGTGCTGCATATAAACCACTTAAACCACCGCCTACAATCGCTACGGGTACATTTTTCATCTCAAGATTTCCTTAACTAAAGCTTTAGTTAATAACTAACACTTTTAAAAATTATTGTAGGTTAAATCTACTAGCCTTGAAGATCAAAACCTTTTATATCGGCTAAATGTCCGGTCTTCAGATAGATCGTGACACCATTGCCACCAGCAGTGATGGTTGAGAGTTCAGCTACTGGTAAGCGCAGCCAACTGCCTGGTTGATAAGTCTGACCATCCTCAATCAACTCGCCCTCTAACACTAATAATTCTGCACCTGCTACTATCTCACTGGTGAATAGCAGTTGATTTGCATCCAGCTTTTGCAAGCTCACTTGTTCACTATTATCTGAGAACAAAGGACAGACTTGACCACTATTTTGCTGCTGCCAGTTTGCTGGATCCTGAGTATTGATGGCCACAGGCTGATCTTCAGCTGTAGACATCTGCCAGAGTTTAACAAAAATAACCGCACCTTCACGACTATAAGGCCTATGACCTGAGGTTGGTGGATTGCGCAGATACCAGCCAGCTGGATAATCGGTATCATCAGCAGAAAAAGTGCCAGATAGCACCAAAATCTCCTCGCCACCAGGATGTAAATGATGGGGAAAATAAGAATCGGGGGCATAGCGCACAATACTAGTAGCACGGGCTTTTTCGGCACCCACGCGGTCAAGCATAACGCGTTCAACGCCATTCTGTGGGGAATCAATCCAGCGGTAGTCTTCAAAGGCTAACGCTGCACGTTGTAAAAAATCGGCATTAATAAGCATAAGGTTGTCCCAAAATAAGGTGGAAAGTGACAAATTAGCGTTAGGGCAATTGCCAGCTCTGTCATTTTATAAGTAGAAGCTAGATACTTTTAAGCTAGATGCTATCTCAAAATCAGCGTCTAAATCAGCGTCTAAAAATAGTAGCTGACGAAAAGGTATAAATACTGTGCTCGAATGGTCAACTTATCCTAAATTATCTACTGATTTACTTGTACTGACAAATCAGATAATATTTATGGCTTTAAGAGAAAATGTTTATCGCTATGACAAATCTTGTTCATTTAAATGCCTTGCGTGCTTTAGAAGCTAGTGCGCGTTATCAAAGCTTCTCTGCCGCTGCTGAGGAATTAAAAGTCACACCTGCTGCAGTGGGTCAGCTGGTACGTACTCTAGAGCAATGGGTAGGGGCACCGTTGTTTTATAGGAAAACTAGTGGCAAAGCTCGATTGATAGCTACTGAAAATACTAAATTAGCTCTACCTGATATTAGGGCAGGCTTAGATAAGTTAGGGTTGGGGCTAGACAAGTTGCAGGCTGGATCAGATAGCGGGGTACTTACCGTAACTGTAAGTCCAGCCTTTGCTGCTAAATGGTTATTGCCACGTATCGATAGTTTTCAGAGCAGCTGGCCAGATATCGATATGCGTTTAGATATTAGCGCTAAATCAGCTGATTTTGCCCTGCAAGCTGTTGATATAGGAGTGCGCTACGGAGCAGGGGATTGGTCAGGATTGATAAGCGAGAAGTTAATGACAGAAGATGTGTATCCTGTCTGTTCCCCACAACTATTAAAGCAGACTGGCGGGGTAGATTTAACGCAACAAACGCTCATTCATGACTTATCAATGACTGATTACAGTGGCTTGCCTTCATGGGATGAGTGGCTTAAAAAAGCAGCTTTAACAGCAGTAGGCTTAACGGAGATAGATACCTCTCGTGGTATGCAAATTAATAATTCTGCAGCAGTGCTGCAAGCCGTTATTAATGGACATGGGGTAGCGCTGGCTCGTAGTGTTATGGCCCGTGATGATTTGGCGACTGGCCGCTTAGTTCGACTATTCCCTGAGATTGAGTTTGTCTCTTCACTTGCTTATTACGTGGTCTATCGTCCTGAAAGCGCTAGCATAGTCAAGCTACAAGCATTTCGTGATTGGTTGTTTACGCAGGCTTCAACTGATGATAGCTTTGAAATAATTAAGAATGTCGATAATGCTGGTGGCATTGAGCAAGTGATAAAAAATATTTAACAGAATTAAAAAGCGGTTACATCAATGTATGAGGAGGTTCTGATAGGTTAAATAATAGACTGCTTTGCTTTGCTTTGTTGAAGGGGATGCTCTTTTAATTGTGTACTGTTGCCTGACGATTAAAAAATAGCTCTGATTTGTAGGGTTAGCTAACGCAAATTTCACTTAACTGACTAGCTTAGCAACTTACCATTAGTCTTACCGTTCATCTATCCGACCAAGGGTAATTGATTGATTACCTAAAAATCAATATGATGTAGGTCATTCAATAGTTATTGAATAACCTGAGGAGTAGTTTATAAAGATCGAAGGGTTTGTAGTTCAAGCAATAGCGACCTGCTTATTAATCATTGCATTAACAGCTGCCATCATAATTAGATTAAATTTGTATCATTTTTCGGTTATATAGCAAAAATAAATAGACAGATCAAAGCCTTAGTAGGGCTTTTTTTTATGCCTAAAATTAATTTTAGCGGCTGAGTGAATAGATGAGCGGTCAGCGGTAGATTATCATGAAGCTAAGCTTTTGCTGGTAATTGGCCCGGCTAAAGAAACTAATAGCTAGTTAGCCAATGACTTTGGTGGCTACTTAGATAGATAGATAGATAGTTATTTTCCTCAGCAATACTACAGCAGTCATGAACGTTATAAATAACTATTATCGCAGCTGACCTCTGTGCGGTTTACTTACTGTACAATTTAAACGATGATAGCTATAGAGGGAGAATGGTTTATGGCAACAACATCTAGTTTTTTGCGTGCAGTGCTTACTCGCTTAGTGGTTAGCTCAATGCTTTTCCTCAGTCATTAGCTCGGTTTATTAGCCATAATATAAGAGTAAACTCTATGAAGAAACCAATTATGATTTTGGCTATTGTGTTTTTAGGCCAGAGCACTATTGTCAATGCCACAACTGACTGGAGCCCGTATTTAAAACCAATGCTGTTAGGGTGTGATTATCCTGATCCAACGGATAAGTTACCGACCCATTATAAAGCATCGATTATAAATAAGAAGATAAAAGGCAATGAAAACAATGAGTTTGAAGAAATACTAACTACTTATACCTTAAAAAATGCCACTACGTTTGGCTACCCTTTGGCAAAAGTTGAATATCTACAAGGACAAGAGTGGAGTCACTTAAAGTTATATTTTAAAGATAGTAAATTTACAGCGTTACGTCGGCAATTTAAATTACCAGAACTTAATAAAGATCCAGATTTAATCGCCAAAGTTATTAGCAATAGCCTTGAGGGCTACGAAGTAGATGATGGTGTAGGCAGTTTAGTATTAAAACTTGATAGAGCAGAGAAAAGCATCAGTTGTTTTTGGGGGCACTAACTATTTATGAGCAAAGGTACGTTAGCTATTAGCTCTGTCACAGTGATTTATGGCATTCAGTAGCTACTATCCGTAATACTAGCTAGCCGTGCAATACGAATTGGCAAAATAGCATTTTATCCGACAAAAAATTATAAAAACTCTCGTGTTATATTCATGATACGTCCATCTACCGTGCGCTGTATTTTTTCTTCAATTTGACTACATAACGACTCAATCTTGTTTTTAGAAGTTGCTACTATCACTAAGGTCCATTCACTAGCCTCGTGCTTATCAAGTTCACCGCTCTCACAAATTGCCACTGCTGGATTACGTCCAAAGCGCTCATGTAGGCCACCCATACGTTGGCGTTTTTCTTTTAAAGAGCCACACCCCGGTAAAGAAAAACTTATAGTCAAAATACCGATATGCATATTAGTCTCCTCGATATAGTAGGGCTGCACTTACTATCTGCTGGTTGAAAGTCTGCTACCTCAGTCGATAGCTTTAGTTTAAAAGTAACTATAAAAGTATTAGCCTATACACAAAATGGTTATTTAGCAGCAGAAATTATATAGGCGCTATTGTATACACCATAGTTTCAAGGTAATTCTCTATTAAATTTTTTACTCTATCAAGCTCGTTATGCTTGTTGACTATATAAGAGGCCTAAATTACCAGTAGCAGGGCTTGATAAGTCATCCTTTCTTATTCTATTTTCTGATTTCAATACTTTTCTTTAAGCTATCTTTTAGTAAGTAATCGAATATAAATGGACCAAAAGGCAATAACGATCCAAGTACGCCTGCAGGCACAGCCCAAAGTGGCATTTTAATTTTGCTAGTGACTAATAGCAGTATTAACAGATAGGCTATGAATAATATACCATGGGTCATACCAGTATATTTGACCGCTTCGGGAATGCCCATCATATATTTTAACGGCATGGCGATGCCGAGTAATAATAAGTAAGAACTGCCTTCTAAATAGCCCATGATAGTGAGTCTTTTCAATGCAGCATCTTGTTGTTTTGTGAGAGGGGGTAGGGGTTGAATAGTTGGCTGAGCCTCTATCACTTTATGTTCCTTTTGCGACTAGTAAGTTTAATGAGATCTTAACCATTATACTGATTTTTGCCAACGTAGATTACCGCTGTGATGGTAGTCACTTGCACTCAGCAGCGAACTATTCCTCATTTTGCTAGCAGTATCAATAAATGATCATATAACCAACTAGCGCTACTGCTAAATAGCCAAATCCTAGAGCATAAAAAATCCAATGCCAAACGTTTAGTTCAAACGTCTAACATTGGATTAGTAGCATGATAAGCGATTAGTAGCATGATAAGCGAACTAAATAACTCTATAATTATTTATCTAGTTTATCGATCATACCTTGGTATTTTTCTTTTTTGCTAGCAATTTTTTCGCGTTGCTCTTCGGCGGTAGCTACTAAATTTTTAGCGACTTCTAAGCTCTTATCAAAAGCTGCTAGTTCAAAATCAACAGCGTCTAGCAGTTTGCCAAGAGTCATAGCAGCTGCTTTTTCAGTAACATCATGGGTTATGTCAGCAGCTTCAGACTTAAAGTCGTCTTTTAGCTTAGAGGCCCATTGATAGATACCCGCCATAGTTATACCAGATTTATCATCTTCAGAAGACTTGTCTTTTTTACTAGCTTTGTCTTTTTTATCAGACTTATCATCTTTATCAGACTTTTCTTCTTTGCTAGATTTGTCATCTTTTTTAGACTTACTGTCCTTGTCAGACTTATCGTCTTTTTCTTCTTTACTAGGCTTCTCAGAACTAGTCTTCTCAGACTTATCGTCTTTTTTATCAGATTTTTCAGAATCTGTGTTAACTTCGTAGTCTTTATCAGCATTATAATCTTCGAAATCACCGTCTTCATAGACCACAGTATCGTCTTTTACCACTTCTACAGCCGTTACAGCATCGTTGTTAATAGATTTCTTTTCGTTTTTGGCATTATTGTTATTAGAATCATTGTTTGACATTACGGCTTCCCTTTACTTAAGTTTTGGTTAACAGACATTTAATCTCAGTCTTGCTTGAGGTTAATATTAGGCTAGGGCCATTTATTAAGCAATAGGTAGACATAAATGTACTGCTTAAGCTCTACAGAAGAATACATTGTAGTGCTCGTCCCGCTACAAACAGCCCGCAAATGTTGTCTAGCGTTAATGACAAGTAAACTATTAGCAAAATATTTTAGCCATTAACTACAGAAAAAGTAGCCTATAGCTGCTCCCGCCATTGTAACCATAGCCTAGTATCTAACTCGAACTGATGATATGCAGGTTCCATATGACAACATAATTGATAAAAAGATTTATCATGATCTTTTTCTTTAAAATGTGATAACTCATGTACCACAATCATCCGCAAAAACTCAGGCGGCGCTTCTTTAAATAGACTCGCAACCGTAATGCTATTATGTGCTTTGAGCTTATTACCTTGTACTCGTGATTGAAAAGTATGGATGCCAAGTGCCTGATTAAGCACTGCCAGCTTACTGTTATACGTCACTTGGGTGAGCGAGCTGGTTTTACGCATATACTGATTTTTTATCTGATTAATATACTGATATAAAGCCTTATCACTTTGTACTTGATGCTTAGTAGGGTAGTTTTTATCGATATAATCACCTAGCTTGCCTTGGCTGATCAACTCAGCTGCTTGGCTTTGAATATGCTCTGGATAATGAGCGATATACTTTAGAGTACTGGCTTGAGTCACGGAGTTTATCCTTGGTTCTTTTCTAATAGGGCTAGGGTTTCTATCTTATTCAATAATAACCGCTAATAGCTATTAATGACCACTAATAACTATTAATGACCGCTAATAACTATTAATGATCACTAATAACTATGCTTGGTTCACTGACTAGTTATAAGCTGCTAAAGCCTTATAGTGGCAAGGTTTAAATCTTAAACTTTACAGTGCCACTAGTACCAGTAGCCATCGCATCACGTGCTAGCTGATCCTCAAGGTGATTTTTAGCGCTGATAGCGTCAGGATCGGGACGATGTTCTGTATGACCACACTTAGTACATTCAATATACTCATCAAGGCTAGGCTCGGTGATATTTACTTGTACTACGGCGTCTAAGGCTTGGCATTTAGGACAGCTGACACCGGCCAAAAACCGACGTTTAGGCTGAGTAGATTGATAGCGCATTTAGCTGGCCTCGCTATTGCTTTTAGCTTCGCTATCAACGTTGGCAGCTTTGATATCTTGAAAGCCGCTATGACGTAGTAACGCCTCAATGTTGGCACTGCGCCCACGGAAGTTCTCAAAGTTGGTTTTAGCAGGTAAGCTACCACCGACTGACAGCACGGTATCACGGAAGGCTTTACCAGTATTAGCATTAAAGATGCCTTCTTCTTCAAACTTACTAAAAGCATCGGCTGATAGTAGCTCGGCCCATTTATAAGAGTAATAGCCTGCTGCATAGCCCCCAGCGAAGATGTGACTAAAGCCATTAGCAAAACGGTTATAGTCAGGAGTTTCCATAATAGCAATATCGTTACGTACGGTATCTAAGGTCGCTAAGATACCAGCATAATCAAGCGCTGGTGACTGCGCATGAATCATTAAATCGAACAATGAAAATTCAATTTGACGCAAAGTTTGCATGCCACTTTGGAAGTTCTTAGCCGCTAGTAGCGCATCGAGCTTATCTTTAGGTAACGGCTCGCCAGTCTCAACATGGCTACTAATCAAGGCAATACCTTCAGCATCCCACGCCCAGTTCTCCATAAACTGACTAGGTAATTCAACAGCGTCCCACTCAACCCCATTGACACCAGCGACATCTGCAACGCTTACTTGAGTTAACAGATGATGCAGACCATGACCAAACTCATGGAACAAAGTTAACACTTCATCATGGGTCAATAAACTAGGCTTGCCTGCTAGCGCTGGGGTAAAGTTACCGACCATAAAGCATACTGGTAACTGCTGATAACCGGTTTCATCATGACGATAGCGTGCCTGAAAGCCACTCATCCAAGCGCCACCACGTTTGCCAGTGCGTGCAAATAAGTCAAAGTAAAAACCACCAATTAAGCTATCGTCAGTATCGAATAACTGATAAAAGCTCACATCCTCGTGCCAAAGTGAAGCGTAGGCATTAGTAGCTGTCTCTTTATCCTGCTTCTGCTCCACTGGTTGCTGTTTTACCGTTATACCATATAACCGCTTGACGATAGCAAATAAACCGTCGACGACTTTTGGTAGTGGGAAGTAAGGACGAATTTCTTCTTGCGACAAGCTAAACTGGTTTTGTTTAACTTTTTCAGCGATATAAGCACTGTCCCAAGGTTGTAATTTAGCGATGCCATACTGTTGGGCACAAGCTTGCAATTGCGCTAAATCTTGCTTGGCGGTCGGTGTTGCTTGTGCCGCTAGATCGCGTAAGAAGCGCTCAACTTCTGGCACATCTTCCGCCATCTTAGTCGATAACGACACTTCAGAATAATTATTAAAGCCTAATAGCTTGGCTTTTTGCTCACGCAATTGCAGGATTTTGCTCATGATATCAGCGTTATTGAACGACTTACCTTCAGTACCTTTACCAGCAGTCTGGCTGTCGAATTCAGAGGCGCGAGTTACATAAGCGTGATACAAGGTTTCGCGTAGCTCACGGTCATCCGCGTGCGTCATCACCGCAATATATAAGGGGATATTTAGGCTAGCCACATAATAAGGGCTAGGTAGCGCATCGATTTCAGCTTGGCTCAAAGTGCCTTTTGATAACGCTTGCGCTTTATATTGCTCACCATTATCAGCTAATAGCGCCAAACCGCTCTCAGTCAGACCTGCTAGCTGTTCTGGTTGTAGTGGCTGCGCAAACGCTTGAGTGGCATCTAAAATATTATCTGAAAAAGTTGCTGATAGGGTAGAGAGTTCGCTTTGGATAGCCGCAAACTTATCTTGCTGGGCTTTAGGTAACGCCACCCCAGATAGCTCAAAACTGTGGATAGCAAGCTCGATAGCCCGAGCTCTTGCAGGCTCAAGCTGTGCAACAAACGCCTCATCAGCGACGATAGCTTTATAACAGTTAAACAGTGCTTGATGTTGGCCAACACGAGTACCGTAGGCTGATAAAGTAGGCAACAGCTCATGATGAATATGGCGAATCTCATCGTTACTCATCACCCCGTTAAGATGCGAGAGTACACCCCAACTACGCTCCAAACCCAAATTGATATGATCAAAGGCTATGACATCTTGTAGCGCTTGCTCAGCACTTATAGAGGTAGACTCTTTGTCTTGGCGTGCTGTTAGATTGTCCAAAAAACTATTGGCTTGATCTATTGCTTGAATAACTTGTGTTTTTAAGGTGTCTGGCGCTGTTTGTAAAAAGTCAACGAGGTGTAGATTAGGATCTAAAGTTGGCATAAGTATTTCCAGTAGGTAAAAATTTAATAAGTGAATATCTAATAGGTAACGCTAAATCAGATTTATTATAGTTTTAACAATTTGTTCAACTCAAAGCGGTCCTATAGCTAGACCATACTTTCAGGGTTTGACTAATTCATACTAGTTACCTAAAAGATGGGTATGGCCGAGTGAAAATACAAGCTAACAGCAAAGGTATACAGTGACAGTAGCTTGTATGAGCTACTATTTTAAATGACTCACTTACAAAGCGTTATCATTTGCTTGCAAACTAACCCTATAGCCGAGATGCCTAAGTTGGTAGGCTAATAGAGATGATGTAGTGATTTATAAAATAACAATATTGTTCGATTAATTTTGTTCTACTGAAGTTAGTTGTACTGAGTAGTATTGAAGAAGTAATATCGGATGAGTAGCATTAGATAATTAGTATCGAGCTAAGCTAGTATCGAGATAAGTCATAATCACTACAATAATCGTTAGTTTTACTGTTCAACCCCAAAAATCAATGATAATAAAACAAGGAGTGTCCTTTATGAAAGCAACTCTCAAAAGTTTACGTGAGACTAAAGCTGACCCAGCCGTTAGCATCTTTGTTAAAACTCATCGTGAGCATCCTGCTAATGACCAAGATCCTATTGCTCTGAAAAATCAATTAAAAGTAGCCGAAGAGCGTCTGATTAAAGAGTACGATAAGCGTACGGCAACTACTATTCTTGATAACATCCATGCTAAGACTAAAGAGCTAAATCATAATTATAACTTAGACACTTTAGCTATTTTTGCTAGTACTGATGATGTGCAAATCGTTCGTATGCCTTTAGATACTACCGAGCGTGTGGTTATTTCTTATCGCTTTGCTACTCGTGACTTAGTGCGTGATATGGCCAGTGCTGTACACTACTATATTGTAGTATTGACTCGTGATGGTGCGCGTCTGATCGAAGCTTCTAATGACCGTGTGGTTGCAGAGTTCGACAAAGATAACGATAAGCAAAACAATATGGAAAGTATTCCTTTTCCTATCGATAATAACGGCTTATATACTACAGGTGATGGCGGCTCTGACCGCTCATCTAATAACGAAAGTAGCTATCTAAAAGAGTTCTTTAACCAAGTAGATAAGAGTGTGCAAGAGCTGTGGGGCGAGCATAAAATGCCTCTAGTAATCGTTGGCGATATTCGTAACATCGGCTACTATAAAGATGTTTGTGATCGTCCAGAGAACATCATTGCAACGGTATCTAACGTTACAGAGTTAGAAGAAGGCAGTGCGCAGCATATCGTTGATAGTGTGCAAGAAGCAGTAGAGAAGTATCGTACTTCATTACATGAAGCTGCCCTAGGCGAGATTGATAAAGCTCGTGGTGCCAATATGCTACGTACAGACTTACAAGATGTCTATCGTGCCGCTTTCCAAGGTGCAGGTGAGACTCTGTATGTGCGTCGTGGTTATATCCAATCTGCTAAGATTGATGAGACAGCACAAACGCTAACCCTAGTGGATGATGCTGCTGAGGGCGTTACTGATGATGCAGTTGGTGAGATCATCGAACACGTAATACATAATGGTGGTAAAGCGGTATTTATGCCACAAGATATTATGAGTGCCGATCAACCTATTGCTCTAGTAACTCGCTACTAGTACAGTATGATGACTACTGATAAAAGTACTGATAAGAAGTATAGATAAAAAGTACGGATAGATTGGTATTAGTATTAGTAGATATAAAGTAGAGCATTGGTTCGTTACGGATCAATGCTCTTTTACCTTTGCCGCAGCCATTTATATGGGCAACTTAGGACCAGATAATGATTATTCCCAATAACGCTCTAGGTCATAAACTCAAAAGTGCCCAAGCTTTTACCTCGCTATTGCTACGTGGTGGACGTGGAGTCATGGGCACGCCAAAACCTATGCAGCCAGAGCAAGCACTAGTATTATATGAGTGTGAGGCTTGTCCTTATTCACGTCGGGTACGAGAAGTGATGACTTTGCTTAATTTAGACTTCGAGAGTCGCCCAAGTCCCCATAAAGGCCAGCTTTATCGTGATGAGTTAAAAGAGCTGGCGGGAAAAGCGCAAGTGCCTTTTTTGCTTGACCAGAACTTTGCTGATGAGCACGAAAATAATAAGATATTAGACTCGCAAGCTATTATCGATCATCTATTTGCTAACTATTCTAAAAAAGGGTCTACACCCGCTAAATATCAGCGTCAAACCAAAAGAGATAATGCATCCGTAGCCAATAAGGCAGCTAGCCTGGCCTCGATGATGCGTGGTGCTATCGCTGACCATCCTAAAAAAAACCATGCTCGTGGTAAGCCGGAGCAATTACTGCATCTATACGGTTTTGAGGCCAGTCCTTTTTGTCGCTTAGTACGCGAAAAACTTAGCGAGCTGGAAGTGGGTTATATCAATCATAACGTTGCTCGTGAGCGTCTACAGGATATTGGTGCTTTTGGTTTTCATCTCACCCTAAATCAGTATCAGCCTATCAAAGGCGGCAAGAGAGATCGTCTTATGAATGAGCAGATTAAGGGCAAGCTCCTGTTCCCCTATCTGGTAGACCCTAATACAGATACTAAGATGTACGAGTCGCAAGATATTATTGATTATTTAGATATACATTATGCTTGAGACGATTCTAGTAGGGTGGCTCTAAAAAGCTTATATAATAATTCTCGCTAGCCTCTGTTATTGGGTTAAGCTGTTATGATTTGATTCTATAACTTTAGTCGGCATGATTTTAATCATCACTATCTATTTTGTCCGACCCCTTATTTTATGACTATAAGCCTATGACTAATACTAAATCCTTTGTTCTAACTAGCTATAACATCCACAAAGGCATGTCACCATTAAACCGCCAAGTCAAAATGCAAGGTATTGCGCAAGCATTAGAAACGGTCGGCGCAGATATCTTATGCCTGCAAGAAGTGCAGGGACAGAACTTAAAACGTAACATGCAATATAACGAATACCCAGATCAGTCGCAACATGAGTGGTTTGGAGAGTTTTTACAGTTGCAAAATAGCTATGGTAAAAATTCAGAGTATGAGAACGGTCATCATGGCAATGCGGTACTGAGCCGCTTTCCTCTTGATCCTAAACACAATGTCAATATCAGCGTTAATAAGCTTGAACAGCGCGGGGTATTGCATTGTGAAGTTCAGCCGATAGGATGGGAGAGACCAGTAGTAGTATTGTGCGCACACCTTAATTTATTTGAGCATGATCGGGTCAAACAGTACCAAGCCATTACTGATTACGTGCGTCATGAAATTAGTGATGATCAGCCCTTGATCTTAGCAGGGGATTTTAATGACTGGAAAAAAATGTCTTGTGATAAGTTGGCTAATAGCTTGGGGCTGACAGAAGCTTTTAAACACCATCATGGCAAGCTATTACCGACTTTTCCAGCTAAGTTGCCAGTACTGAGTTTAGATCGTATTTATGTGCGCAATTTGATAGTCAAAAATGCTTGGGTGCATACTGGAAAACCTTGGTCTACTTTGTCAGATCATTTGCCGATAAGCGCTGAGCTGGCCTTATTGTAGATAGCTTATGTGCTGGCAAGCTATTACCACACTGAAGTTTTTATAACGAAGCTTTTCAATAATGGCCAAATAATGCCATTTTACATAGTGATTAATAACTATAAGGATGACTATTTATGTCTGCCACTACTAACAATCTACCTAATCAGCAACAGGCCGTGCTTATTACCGAGTTTGGTGCCCCTGAGGTCATGAAGTATCAAGATGATGTGGCCATTCCAGAGTTGATGCCTGAGCAGGTATTAATAAAAGTGGCCTACGCCGGAATCAATCCTGTTGATTATAAAACCCGTCAGGGTAAAGGCTGGGGCGCTGATAGTATACGTAAAGAGAAATTCGACAAAAATCAACCAGCAGGATTAGGGTTCGATGTCTCTGGTACTGTGGTCAGGAGTAATAGTGATGAGTTTGCCGTTGGTGCTAGGGTAGCCGCGCTGAACTTTGGCGGTGCTTGTTATGCTCAGTACGTGGCCGTTGATGCAAAGTTGTTAGCTACTGTACCCGAAGCAGTAAGCTTAGAGCAAGCTGGAGCGCTACCTTGCGTGGGTCAAACAGCATTACAATTTGTCGAGTTTGCCGGTATCAAAGCGGGTGAGCAAGTAGTGATGAATGCGCCAGCAGGGGGCGTTGGTCAATTAGTGATTCAGCTATTGATGGTCAAAGCTGCTAAAGATGATATTAAAGTTACCGTTATTTGCTCGCCAGAAAAGTATGATCAGCTCGATCACTTAATCAATAAGGATAAGCTGGCAGGTTGGATTGACTACACTCAAGACCTAGCCTTTCCAAAGTTGCAAGCGGATGTGCTATTAGACTTGGTTGGTGATGAGGCCGGCGTAAGGGCACTAGAGACTCTTAAGTCCGATGGCCGAGTTTATGTGCTGCCCTCAATCTGGGTTGATAAACTCAAAGCAGCTGGTAGTGATGAGTTGACTATAGAGGGTTATACGGTCAAACCTAACGGGAACGATATGGCAAAAGTGTTAGCTCAAGTCGCTGAGGGCACTCTTAAGTTGCATATCCAACACAGTTATCCTTTGTCAGAAGTGGTTACCGCTCATACTGAACTACAAAAAGGCAATACTTTTGGCAAAATAGTATTAGCGGTTTGATTATATTTTTTACAGTATTAGCAGTGACAATAGTCTAGCTAATACTGTAGCTAATAGTCTAGCTGGCAGGATGGTTTTATGATTAAGCTCGCTTCTTTTAATTTGCTATTATTTTAAGAGTAGCGCTTAAAAAACAGTCTCTGTCAGTGTTCTGCTGGTTGGTCCAACAGTCTTTAAATTAAAGATAAGATAAAACGCAAAATAGAGCTATGCTTTAAGTTGCGTTTTTTTATGGCTAAAATTTTTGTATAGTAGTATTTTTGAATTAGTAAGGCCGCTAAATATTTATCATACGTCGAAAAGTTAAGCTAATACGGCCTTCATTGACAGTCGTCGTCTTGGCTATACTATGCTTCCAATATTGTTGAGTCACACCAGCCATGACTATTAACTGTCCTGAGTTTAGATAGATATCCACTTTATTGGACTTAGGATTGTCTCTAGATGTCTTATGTCTAAATAGCATTTTGCGAGTAGCGCCTAGAGATAAGGCGGCGATTAGTGGTTGCTCACCTAGCTCCTTTTCATCGTCAGCATGGTAGCCCATACCCTCAGAACCTGAAGGATAATAATTCAGCAAGCAAGCGTTAAAATATGAGTGCTGTTTATTAATAGCTTGCCCATCAGTGCTATTCATAGCACCCAACAAAGTACGAATACTATCCTCAATAATTTGTTTCACGTGAAACACGATAGGATACCAGTCATGAGCGTTATGAGTCTGTCCAGCATAACGATAGCTTAAGCCTTGATCGCCCATCCATACTATTTGACGCTTAGTTATATGAGTGTTACCGAACAAAGTCACTATGTCAGATTGCCAAGGTAGAGTCGCTAATAGCTGCTGATATAATTGTTTATCGCTAGCTGCTACGGTGTCTAAGGCTAGAGTACCCAAGTCATAGAGCTGGCCATCAAAGGGCAGTAAATTATCAGTAGCCTCATTGCCAAATAAGTCATTCATAGCGCGGGCTCACAGTTAGATTTTGGCGTTACTTTGATCTAGAGTCTAGTCTAAATTAAGACACTAGCCTTAATCATTAGTGCCATTAGCTAAAGTAAAGATAGTGTCCGCGCATAATTTTGGTGCTTCAATTGGCAGTAGATGGCCGTAATCTGTCAAAGATACTAAGCGCTCAGTCGGCACAAACTTACACCAGTTATTGCGAACTTTATCGCTAATGAATAAAGTAGGTTTGCCAGTGATTAAGGTATAAGGTAAGTTAAGCCTATTTAAGCTCTTTAGCGCCTTATCGATATAGGGAGTGCCGAAATAGTTAGCCATCTCTTGCTCAGGGCTAAACATTAAAGTATAACTGCCGTCCTGTTGTTGAGTGAGACTGTTCTGAGCGAATATCTGCAAGTGCTCATCACTAATACGGCGATAGGCACGCAGCTTGCGTAGATGGGTATAAAAGTCTGCTACCGTTGACCAGTGGGCTTGTTTAGTAGACGTGCTTTTGAAAGGTTCACGGTTTAGTTTTAGCGAGCGTGGTAGTAAGTTATAAAGCAAGGTTTGGGTTTTAGTAAAAGTCACCGGCTCTATCAAATACAACTGTGAAAACAAATCAGGACGCTTGGCAGCAGCAATAGCGGTAGCAGTAGCCCCTTGTGAATGGCCGATAGCCACGATAGGAGCTTTTTGCGTGCGCTCTAAAAACTCAATCAGCATGTCGGCATCTTGCTCACGAGTTAGGCATTTAGCAGTTGGCTTATCATACCAGTAGCCACGCATAGCAAGCGAAGATAGATCAAATTTTCTTGCAAGGTTAGTTAGTAGTGGGCTATAGACACCTACCGTAAAGCCATTGCCCCCATAAAAATGCGCTGGCTGGCGAGTATCAGCGACTACCGACTTATCAAGCGGCTCTAGTTGATAGTAGAGTGCTTGTTTACCCTTAATCTCGATGCTTTTTTCTAAGGCTTGCATACAGCGACTCATCCTAGTATTTTTCAAATTAAGGTAGCTAATAGCTGATGAAGTCCGTTTAAGGCAGTTGGTACTTAGTAGTTAGCTAACAACTAGTACCCAGCTGGTACTATTCAGACTCACCTAAGAAGCCACCGCTTTGACGATGCCACAATCCGGCATAAATGCCATTCATATTTAGTAATTCTTCATGGCTGCCTTGTTCGATGATACGACCTTGATCCATTACTACTAGTCTATCGAGGGCGGCAATAGTAGACAGACGATGGGCGATAGCGATAACCGTTTTGCCAGTCATAATGTCATTGAGGCTCTCAGTAATAGCAAACTCAATCTCAGAATCTAGAGCACTAGTAGCTTCATCGAGTAATAAAATAGGCGCGTTTTTAAGCATGACTCGTGAGATCGCGATACGTTGACGCTGACCGCCAGACAATTTTACCCCACGTTCACCAACTTGAGTATCCAGACCTTTATTGCCTTTATCGTCATATAAGTCTTTGATAAAGTCCCATGCTTGTGCCTGCTTAGCCGCAAAGATGATCTCTTCATCGCTCGCATCAGGACGACCATAGGCGATGTTTTCGCGTACGGTACGATGTAATAAAGACGTATCTTGAGTCACCATACCGATCTGCTGACGTAATGACTCTTGAGTAACCTCGTCAATAGCTTGGCCATCGATAATGATCTTACCGCTATCGACATCAAAGAAGCGTAATAGTAAGTTAACTAAGGTTGATTTACCGGCACCAGAGCGTCCCACTAAGCCTATTTTTTCGCCTGCTTTGATATCTAAATAAAAGTCATCTAACAGTTTTGTTTGTGAGTTAATAAGCGCTGATTCGACCGTTTGCACTCCATCGACTAGTTCGCCTTCTATATCAACGCCCTCGACATGACCTTCATAGCTAAAATTGACATGATCAAAGACAATATGACCAGCGCTGACTTTTAGTTCTGGAGCATTAGGAATATCAACGATAGTTTGCGGTGCAGAAAGAGTGCGCATACCGTCTTGTACAGTACCGATGCTCTCAAACAAGCTAGCCGTTTGCCACATAATCCACTGAGTTAGGCCATTGAGACGGAGCGCCATCGCTGTCGCAGCGGCAATAGCACCCACTCCGACTGCACCCTGTTGCCACAGATATAAGGCAATACCAGCAGTACTACTAACCAAAATAACACTAATAAGGTGAGTTGAAACCTCAAGATAGCTGACCCAACGCATTTGCGCGTGTACAGTACCTAAGAACTGGCCCATAGCATTTTGAGCATAGCCCAACTCACGCCGCGAATGACTAAATAGCTTGACCGTCATGATGTTGGCATAAGCATCAGTGATGCGTCCGACCATCAGTGCACGGGCATCAGCTTGCACAATAGCAGTCAGTTTGAGCTTAGGAATAAAGTACCACATGGTCAGGCCAACCAGCACGAACCAAATAATAAAGGGTATGAGTAGCAGGCTATCTAGATTGAATAAAATAACCCCTGTAGTAATAAAATAAACCGTGACATACATAAACATGTCAGTGACAGTCATCACCGTGTCGCGGACAGCAAGCGCGGTTTGCATCACCTTGGCGGAGACCCGTCCAGAGAACTCATCTTGATAAAACTGCATCGATTGGCCAAGCATACGCTGATGGAACCGCCAGCGCATCTGCATTGGAAATACGCCTTGAATAGTCTGAAAGTGAATGAATGACGACAAGGCAATCCAAAAAGGACTGACTATCATGACTGCTAACATCAACAGCATAATATCGCCTTTTTCGGCCCATAAGTTCTGTGGGGTATAAGTACCCAACCAATCAACTATATTGCCAATCCAAGCGAACAGCATCGCCTCATAAATTCCAATCCCTGCGGATAGAATCATGAACACTAACAGCCAACCACGTAGACCTTTAGTACAAGCCCACAAAAACTTCAACAGTCCATCACGAGATGAAGGCAGTACCATAGGCGTGTCAGGAAAAGCGGACAAACGGTTTTCAAAAAAACGAAATAGAGCATTCATAGGCAATAGCAGTACATCAATAGCAGAACGTCAAGATAAACACCAATATAGGTTATCTCGCGCTGTAACTTGTGGGGTTAAAATAGCTTCTATTTTAACAAAATCTCGAAACTAGTCCTGCATGCTAATTGTAATTTGCACAAGATAAAGGGTATATAGGCAGCATACAGCTGAATAGATAGCTTAATATTCATGGTTATAACCAAGGCTACTATTACTGATCAAAAAGTGTGCGTATTAGTATCAAATGGGAAAATATAACCATTGATATTTTTGACATACCTTGTTACATTTGACTACTTTCTATTGGCTATATTGATCTTATAACTAGCAGCAAATAATAGTAGCTAAAAAAATTATAATTTATAAGGTGAAGTTTTATGCTGTATCTAACGATTGCGGTACTTTGTAGTGTCGCCGTCTCCGTCCTGTTAAAACTGCTACGTCAACGCAATATAGATATTCGCCAGACTATTGTAGCTGGTTATCCAGTGGCTTTTTTACTGACTTGGCTGTTATTAAAGCCTGACCTTAGCAGTATTAATACTCTTGGTAGCGCTTGGGGCATTATCATCGCTTTGGCTATCCTATTACCCTTAGTGTTTGTCATTCTGGGTCGAGCAATCGCAGCAGTGGGTATGGTCGCCACTGACGCAGCTCAACGGCTATCGTTAATTATTCCTATTGTTGCGGCCTTTTTGTTATTTGGCGAAGTGCTGACGGGCATTCGCATATTCGGTCTAGCGTTAGGGTTGTTAGCGTTAGCGGCATTAGTCTATCGGCCACAGCAGCCATCAACTAATGAAACTATTAATAGTCATGCTACAACGATCAAGGCGATCAATAAACAGGCGCTACGTACCCCTCTATGGCTGTTTGGGGTATGGATAGGCTATGGAGTCATTGATATATTGTTTAAACAAGTGGCCAAGCAAGGCGTTGCATTTCCGCTAACGTTATTTGTTAGCTTTGGCTTGGCAGGCTTGCTATTGCTCATTTATTTGCTGGTCACTCGGGTGCGCTGGCAAGGCAATGCTTTAGCGGCAGGACTGTTATTAGGTGTGCTAAATATGGGCAATATTTATGCGTACGTACGCGCTCATCAGTTACTATCTGAATCACCAAGCATCGTATTTACTGGCATGAATGTTGGGGTCATCACCGTAGCGACGCTTATTGGTGTCAGTGTCTTTAAAGAAACGCTCAATCGTATCAATATGCTTGGCATACTATTGGCTATTAGCTGTGTGACAGTATTATTCTTAGCTTAAGATGTACTGCTCATATCAATATAATTATGGCTGGTGATTTGCTGTTAACTTATTGTATATAGGCACATTGCGCAGCATATGGTAAGGTGATTTACAAATGTAGGATAGTAGCCATTGGCATACTTGCAGCTCTTTAAATTAACGATTTAAGCTAAATTTTTTATTACGATAATAGGATAATTATTCAATGGAATATCAAAAGCAATTACAACGTATAAAAGCAGGTTCAGGATTTATTGCAGCGCTAGATCAAAGTGGCGGCAGCACGCCTAAAGCGCTAGAGAGTTATGGGGTTACTAGTGAAGATTATGACAATGACGAGGCGATGTTTGGTCAAGTGCATGAGATGCGCTCTCGTATTATGACTTGTGACTGCTTCGATAGTACTCGCGTGCTTGGAGCGATCTTATTTGAAGATACTATGGAGCGTGAAGTCGAAGGTAAGCCTACCGCTAACTATCTGTGGGAAGATAAAAATATTGTACCTTTTTTAAAGGTAGATAAAGGTTTAGCAGAGCGAATGAGTGGCGTACAAGTGATGCGTCCGATAACTAATTTAGACTTATTATTAGACAAGGCTAAACAATATCCAGTATTCGGTACTAAAATGCGTTCAGTAATCTATGAGCCAAATGTTGATGGTATCGAGTTAGTGGTGCAGCAGCAATTCGATGTTGCCAAGCAAATTATCTCTAAGGGTCTGATGCCAATCGTTGAGCCAGAAGTTGACATCAATAGCGTTGATAAACATGATTGTGAGCTGTTATTAAAAACCAATCTTTTGCATAATTTGGATCGTTTGGCTGAGGATAAGCAAGTGATACTTAAGCTAACCTTGCCAGAACAAGCAGGCTTCTATCAAGAGTTAATTGACCATCCAAAAGTGTTAAAGGTGGTTGCTCTATCAGGTGGTTACAGCCGTAGCGATGCTTGTGATAAGCTCAAGCAAAACCCAGGGATGATTGCCAGCTTCTCGCGCGCCTTCACTCAAGGCTTAAGCAAGCAGCAGAGTGATAAAGAGTTTGCTGATACTATTAATAATTCGATTGCTGAGATCTATGAGGCTTCGAGAGTTTAGAGTTAACTTAGCAAGCATAAAGTTTATTTTTAAATAAAAAACACCCTTTGCTCAGGCAGTGGGTGTTTCTTTATGCATAGTTCATTAAGTCATTATGTTTAAACGGCCTTAATTAATTGAGAAGCATAAAAAAAGCTCGAACCTAGGATAACTAGATTCAAGCTTTTACATTTTATAAGCGTATTAATTAATAACGATATTTATGATTAGAACTTGGTTTGCAAGGCAATGCTCGCGCCTTGATCGTCATAATTGTCACGCCACTCGCCGCGATAGCCGACGGACAGCTTAGTATTGATGGTTGGCATATAGCTTAGACCAATACCTGCAATACCAATCTCACGACCGACTTCTTGACCAATAGTTGTGAACTTATCATTTGGCATATCAATAAAGCTTGCTGTAATGTCAGAGCGACGATCGCCATTTTCAATAGCCGCTGCTAATTGTCCAGTGACCGAGACTGTTGGGGTTAACGCTTGCGATAGACGCAGACCAGCGGTCCAGCGCATTGACTCATAAGTGTTCTCATCGACATTTAGGTTGTAGACGCCAGCGCCCGTTTCGCGATAGCTATCACTTTCAGCACGAGCATAATTCACTTGCGTGAAAGGAGTCACATTACGTAGCTCTGTACCAATACGATGACTCACGCCAAATCCTGCTTGCAAAGTATCGACTGAGTAATCAGAATTTGCAGTAGCGTTAGATATTATTGACAAATGACGTTCGCCATCAACATTACTATTACCAGCACCAGCATGGAAATTGACATGAGTAGCGTCGCTTGCTGCATAATTACCATAGCCTAATACCTGCCAGCTCTTAGCTTTTAGCTCATGATCTAAGCGGCTATCAGCAGTATCAGCATCACTTTGGATATAAGATACGGCAAGTCCTAGATTTAGGTTGTTACTAACAGGGCTGTCTAAACCAACGATAGCTCCGTAACCTTTAGAGTCATAACCTGTAACGCCATTTTCGGCATCATGACTGCTGTCATTGCCAATTATTTTGGCCCAAATGCTGCTTTGCGATGTGGCTGGACGATGTTCAGTAATAGCGTCGCTTACTGCATAGTTAGCATCGGTAATGATACGATTAGTAGCACCCATAAATAATGGCTGTAATTGATTCGCCGCTGCTGCCAACTGCGATTGATTAAAGCTAGTGGTTGAGCTAATTAAATCATTAGCCAAGTCATTGTTACCATTAGCTACTCGGTCTGCAACCGCTCTATCTAAGACAGAAGCAAGGCTTAAGGCTGAACGATTAGACTGCTTATACACAGCCTGAGCAAACGGTGAACTAATAGTTGGCTTTGGATCGGTCGGCTTTGGATCGGTCGGCTTTGGATCGGTCGGCTTTGGATCGGTCGGCTTTGGATCGGTCGGCTTTGGATCGGTCGGCTTTGGATCGGTCGGCTTTGGATCGGTCGGCTTTG
>NZ_JAGYWV010000005.1:115650-236860 GCF_019279065.1 Psychrobacter sp. BF1 | reverse complement strand
TTAAGTCAAAAACAATAAAAACAGACTCATATCTAACCCCCTTTGCTGACGACAATAGCATGATGGCCCCACCTGATCCCTTCTCGAACTCAGAAGTGAAACATCATCGCGCCAATGGTAGTGTGGCTCCGGCCATGTGAGAGTAGGTCATCGTCAGCTTTCTATTCTTAGATAAAGCCCCCAACGTTAATTCGTTGGGGGCTTTTCTTTTGTTGGGATAAAGTCAGTCGCTAAAATTATACTCTTAAATGTTTGAGGTTTAATACTGTATTAGCTAAAAGTTATTGGTTGAACTTTTAATGTTATATTAGTAATATATTGTGTCAACACAAGATCACTTGAAGTAATACATTGTTAACAATTATATAGAGAAAGTATATTGGGCAGTTTTTCCACACATTGTTTTAGAACTTTTAAGAATTTTATAGGTGAACTTACAGCTACATCAGCAGGAATCTATGTGGCTGTTCAGCATACTGATAAATCAGCCTTAGAGTTAAATACTGAGTTCAATGACCCTTGGTCTATAATTGCAGACAGATTTAATGTTAAAGTAGATGGATTGCAGTCAGAACGAGTTTTGGGTAGTGCTGCAAAGCTAAATATTGTCAATGTATATAGTGGATTAGATCTCTATTTAACTGCCTATCGCAAAGAGTATGAGAATCTTTTTCAAACTGATTGGAAAAATGATCCAAAAAAAACTCCAATTGACAAATTTCGTAGCAATATAGACGTCAATGATATTGAAAGTGTATCAAATATAAACTCTCATATACTTAAATTAATCGACTATTATAGACTAGTTAGAAATGCAACTGTTCACCCATCTAAAGAAAATAGGCTTTCAGTTGACAGATTTTTTAAGAGAGAAAGTGATAGCTTTGTCTTAATAAGAAATCAATACGGTATGGTTAGTGCACCGAATAGTTTTGATTCTTTGAATTTTCATGATGCAAAGTTATTCACTAATATTTTATTGGATATTCTTCCTTTATTCGAAGAAAAGCTAGATCCAGGAGATAAACGATTAAAAGAGACTATACCTTTAAAAACTTGGTCAACCCAAGCAGAAATTAGACGAAAGAATTATGCAATAGGTTTTCTAAGAAGTGAGTATGGTATTTCCTATGAGAGATGCGAAAAAATACTGGCCTACTAGCTTAATGGTAAAGTATCCCCCTTCAAGAGTATTTTTAAAACAAGATTACTCTTGAAGGGGAGGATTCTAGTTCGATTCTGGAGTAAGCCACCATTATTAATAATTATTTAGAGTTCTATAGCAATAGCATAATGGCTCTACCTGATCTCTTCCTGAATTCAGAAGTGAAACATCGTAGCGCCAATGGTAGTGTGGTTCGCCCATGTGAGAGTAAGTTTTCGTTAACTCTTTATTCTTGATAAGCCCCTTTTGCTAACGCAAAAAGGGCTTATTTTTATGCATAGTTTTAGCTATACTTTTATTCTTAAAATATACTCTATGTTATTGAGATGGTTTTCAAACTGCTGTAATTTTAAGGTGCGGTATAAAAAGGAACAACTTTATGTTGCTAGATTGCTCTACATTCGACACAGCCTTGTCATCTATATGTAAAATATTTGATGTTACAGAAGTCAAAATTTTAAGAGTTCTTTCTAAAGTTATAAATGATGAGGAAAAAGAAATTAAAGAAATTTTGGATGATATTTATTTCTCAGTAATAAGTGAGATAGGAATACCTAATAACACTTTTGAAGTTTTGTGGTTTCATGGTACACGTGTGAAGGACATAAATTCATTTCACGAATATGGAATACTTACCAAAAAAGCAATGTATCCTAAGCTCTGTATAATGTTAAAGTCTTTATCAGGTGGTCTTGTAGCTTCGGGAAGTTATATTAATAATGTTTCTGTCTCTGCTAAATCTAATATAAATGATGAAGGTCCTTTTGCTTTTATGATTAGATGTTTAGCAATAGCAGCTCCTGATTCATACCACAATTATACTCAAGTACCTGAGTTAGTTGAGGACATTGCAGGTAGTCTACTTGGAGAAAACTATTATCAACTAGTTTCGCGTTTCCAAAATAGTACTATCCCTTGCCTAGTTTCGTTCACTGCGAAACCAATAGGTAATGAAGTCTCAAGGGCATTATTTTTTTTAAAATTGGTTCAAGATGGTAAAAATGAAATTGAAGCTAGCTCGATTGCAAATATATTTTTTGATTCATTAGGAGATTCAATAACAGTAGACAGGATCATAGGTGTTGAAAGGTTGTAATACGTGAATAATAATGCTGTCTAAAAATTTGCATTGTTTCCTGAAATCATTCCATTCACTCATTCACTAAAACAACTCCCCAACCTCAACCAATTCCTCAAAATCAAAACCCAATTGCTGCCCTTTAAGTAGTCGCATCTGTTCAATACGCTGTTTACGTCCTGCTATTAGTCTTAGCACGTCACGACGCTGTTCATTGGTCATACTCAGCCATAGTTGACGCTCGGTACGACTGCGCAGACAGCCGAAGCAATAGCCCTTTTTATTGCTAGTGCAAACACTAACGCAGGGACTGGCAATATCAAACAATTCGATTTGTTGAGTCATGGCGATATCACGCTCATTGTGCGGTCTTTTAATACATAATACTGCACTTTCATAAAAAATACACTTATGCAAAAACAGCTGGATTAATAGCTCTATTATGCCTCTACTGCTTATCAGTGTGCCATATTGCTATTATTACTCTAGATCGCTATATGCTATGATTTTTAGCATAGACTAAATTCTTATCATAAAACAAAAACAAATCTAACAAGTGAGCAAAGACATGAACCTTATCTATATTCATGGGCTAGATAGTGACGCCAATTCTACCAAGGGTCTGTTATTAGAGGAATACTGCCAACAGCACCATGCTGACATTAAAGTGCATCGCCCTGATCTCAATCAACCACCGAAAATAGTCTTTGATAAATTATTGCAGTTAGTGGCAGAGCTAGATATTGAGGCTGAAGTTGTGCTGGTCGGCAGCTCATTAGGCGGTTACTTCGCTACTTTGGTCAGTAATGAAACAGGTTGTCCTGCGCTGCTTATTAATCCAAGTACTTTACCGCATATTACCTTACAACGTTTTGAAGCTGATAAGAGTGCTGATACCTTAAAGACAGATAATGATAAGGACAAGGTGCTGCATACTACTGATGGCGGCTGGTCTATCACTAAAGCTGATTTGCAGTGGTTCGCTCATCACCAACTCTTATCGGTTGATAATCCGAGTCAAGTTACGGTGCTGCTAAAAAAAGGCGATGAATTACTCGATGCTAATCTATCAGCAGCGTTTTATAAGCATCAAGGTGCGACGGTGATTATGCAAGCAGGTGGTGATCATCGCTTTAGTGATTTTAAAGAGCATTTACCGGAAGTTTTTGAAATACTAAAACAACTATAGCTAGCGTAGCTTACCAAAAGAGGCGACATTATATGACGTACGCTGATAACTATCGGCCTTTAGTATAGGGTTTTTGGTTATAATAACGAGATAGCATTTATCGTTTTTAGATATTAAGGAAAGTATTTGTGAGCGAATATACGGCACAATCGTTAGAAGTTTTAGAAGGGCTTGAACCAGTACGTCGCCGTCCTGGTATGTATACTGATACTACTCGTCCCAATCATCTGGCGCAAGAAGTCATCGATAACTCAGTAGATGAAGCATTAGCAGGTTATGCAAAAACCATTAAAGTGCATCTGTATGAGGATGGGTCGTTATCAGTGGAAGATGATGGCCGTGGTATGCCGACGGATATTCATCCTGAGTTTAAGCAAACCGGTATTGAGATTATTTTAACTCGTCTGCATGCTGGCGGTAAGTTTTCGACCTCTAACTATCAAGTTTCAGGTGGTCTGCATGGAGTAGGTATTTCAGTAGTTAACGCCCTGTCCACACGCCTTGAAGTTACCGTTTGGCGTGATGCTATCCAGTATGATATGGCACTTGAGAATGGCGCACCTGTAACCGAATTGGTCGAGTCGGTCAGCCCTAACAAGCGTAAGCGCGGTACTAAAGTACATTTTTGGGCGGATGGCAGTTTTTTTGATAGCCCTAAATTCAATATTAAGCAGCTCAAGCATAATTTAAAAGCAAAAGCAGTATTAGCCGCTGGTCTTACTATTGAGTTCGTTGATGATATTAATAACGAAAAGATCGTTTGGCAGTTCACTGACGGGGTCGTTGAGTATTTAGGTGAGCAGCTAGATGGCCTTGAGACGCTGCCAGAAGTGCCTTTTTATTATCATCATGAAGCTCAAGATGGTGCACGGGCAGGAATTACTTTTGCCTTGTCGTGGTTACCTGAAGGTGGCACACCAGTGCAAGAGAGCTATGTGAACCTTATTCCTACCGCCCAAGGGGGTACGCACGTAAATGGTCTACGTACTGGTATCTTAGAGGCGTTACGTGAGTTCTGTGATATTCATAACTTGCTACCTCGCAGTGTGAAGCTGACTGCAGAGGACGTATGGGATGGAATTAACTATATCTTATCGCTAAAATTCTCTGAGCCGCAATTTTCAGGACAGACTAAAGAGCGTCTTTCTAGTCGGGAAGCTGCTGGAGCCGTACAAACTTTAGCCAAAGATGCCTTTAGCTTATGGCTTAACAAACATGCTGATTTAGGTACACAAATAGCTGAGCTGGCGATTAACAAAGCTGGTCGTCGTCTTAAATCCGCTAAAAAAGTCGCTCGTAAAAAGATTACTCAAGGCCCAGCCTTACCCGGTAAGTTGGCAGACTGTCGTGGTGATTTACGTGATGGGGCAGAGTTGTTTTTGGTAGAAGGGGATTCAGCTGGTGGTAGTGCTAAGCAAGCACGAGATCGCCATTATCAGGCGATATTGCCCTTACGCGGTAAGATTCTAAATACTTGGGAAGTATCTTCCGATACGGTACTATCGAGCCAAGAGATCCATGATATTGCTATTGCTATCGGTGTTGATCCCGCCTCTGATGATCTGTCTGAACTGCGCTATGACAAAGTCTGTATCTTAGCCGATGCCGATTCGGATGGCCTGCATATTGCTACCCTGATTTGCGCCTTGTTTGTAAAGCATTTCCCAGCGCTAGTGGATGCCGGTCATCTATTTGTGGCAATGCCACCTTTGTATCGAGTGGATGTGGGTCGAGAGGTGCACTATGCTTTAGATGAGCCAGAGCTTCAGCATATATTAGCCCAAGTCCCAGGTAATAAAAAAGCGCAAATCACTCGCTTTAAAGGTCTGGGAGAAATGAGCGCTGAGCAGCTGCGAGAAACTACTATGAATCGTGATACTCGTCGTCTCGTGCAGTTAGATATGGATGATATGGTATTGACTAATAGTGTGATGGATATGCTATTAGCCAAAAAACGCTCAGCTGATCGTAAGTCATGGCTAGAAGACAAAGGCAACTTGGCTGATATAGCGTTGTAAGCTACTGTTTTTATAGCATAATATATTATATATTAATAGGTTTTTTAGTGCTAATAATCCATAAGGTTATTGTTGGACAAAAGCCTATAAAAGATAATTTAGTAAGCTTAGGTTGATGTTATGATGGCAGTATATTTTTATTATGCGGTGCCATTATGACATCCAAGTCTGCAACACATTCTAAGATCGCTCGCTCTAAAAAACTCCCTAAATTGACCAGAAAAGATTTAGGGAATTTAGTCCCTAAGCGCAATGGCAGCATTGTGCCTCCCATTTCGTCGTGGCTGATGAAAGTTGCTGGTTGGCGCACAGTCGGTGAAATACCTAATATTTCACAAGCAGTAGTACTAGCGCTACCGCATACCTCTAACATTGATGGCGTTTATGCACTTCCTTCTCTGTTTGCGTTAGATATAAAAATCAGCATTATGGGTAAGCATACTTTGTTTAAAGTGCCCGTATTAAAGCAGTTACTACAGTGGATGGGCATAATACCTATTGATCGTAGTGACAAAGGCTCAGTGCTACAAACCAGTATTGATAAATTCAAAAATGGCGAACCACTATTTTTAGGTTTATCGCCTGAAGGCACGCGTGACTATACTGAAAGCTGGAAAACTGGATTTTATTATCTAGCACTAGGCGCTAATGTGCCGATTTTGCCAGTGGCGCTTGATTACAATACTAAAGAAGTACGCTTTTTATCTCTGGTATATCCTACTGGCGATATCGAAGCTGACTTGCCAAAGATTTATGAGCAATATCGTGGTGTGCTGCCTAGACATCCTGAGCGTCTATCGCAGCCGCTACAGGACATCAACAACACTATTGAATAATCAGTTAGCACTAATGATCGGTTAAAACTGTGGCTGACCATTTGAAGCGCTAACGCCGCCATCAACAGGTAGATTGACGCCAGTGATCATAGCCGCATCGTCACTGGCTAAAAAGGTAATAGCTGCAGCGATATCTTCAGGGCTGGCAAGGCGACCAAGGGGACAGCGGGCTAAAAATTTCTCAGTCTTAATTTCATTATCTTGAATGGCGCTAGTCATGTTGGTTTTAGTTACGCTCGGGTTGACGGCATTCACTCTCACCCCATCAACGCCATGATCTAGCGCTAAAGTTCGAGTTAGATTACTGACACCAGCTTTTGCGGCGTTGTAAGCTGCCATGTTCCAGTCACCGCCGACCCCAGAGAGCGAGGAGACATTAACAATGTTACCTTTGGAGGCGATTAACTGAGGCATAGCCGCTTTGCAAACGTAGAAAGTACCGTTTAGATTAATATCTATGGCCGATTTCCACTGTTCAGCAGACAGTTCAGTTATTTTACCTTGAGTTGCTTTGCCAGCGTTATTCACTAGCACATCAATCCTGCCGAATTTTTCTACTACTAGTGCTATCATTTCTTGCACTTGGTCTTCTGTACTAATATCACAAACCACCGTTAAATAATTATCAACGTGAATCCAAGTACGATCTTTGGGAAACTCTTTAGCAGTGTCTTGCAAGGTCTTAAGAGTACGGCCCACTAATACCACATTAGCGCCTTCATTGGCGAAGCGTAGGGCGGTTGCACGGCCTATTCCTGAGCCGGCTCCAGTAACAATAACCGTTTTTTCTTTAAAGCGTTTCATGATCTCTAATCCTTGTGGTCATAAAGCAGGGTTTTATGAATGCATTTAATAATTGGTTAAAATACTATATTTTTACTTCTTGGTATATGGTGTTTCATCATAGCAAGTCATGATTATGAAAGCGACAGCTTGTCAGGCAGACATTTATTGCCTTTAGCCTGAATGACATTATATTGTTAACAGTTCTAGCCATCATAAGTGATAACTATA
The DNA here is from genome assembly GCF_019279065.1 of Psychrobacter sp. BF1. Classification (NCBI taxonomy): domain Bacteria; kingdom Pseudomonadati; phylum Pseudomonadota; class Gammaproteobacteria; order Moraxellales; family Moraxellaceae; genus Psychrobacter; species Psychrobacter sp. BF1. The sequence continues at coordinate 229,560 of NZ_JAGYWV010000005.1, read as the reverse complement.
GGGCTAGTAGCTGCTAATGTCTCGATTAATAGCGTAAGGGCTTGATAAGCACCCACAAAAAAAGACAGCCTAAGCTGTCTTTTTTATATCGATAAATAGACGTCTATAAAAGCTTATAGGTTAGTATCATCATCAACTAAACCGGTACCAGGCAATAAGCTCTTTTTAGCATTATTACTAATATCGGTAGTATTAGTATGAAGAGTACTAGTATCTACGATATCTGTGCGCAAATCGTTAGTAGAAGTTGTTGCTGCTGAAGGCGTGTTATCACGAACAGACTCTGCAACTTTTTCTTGAGTAGATTTACTAGGAGTAAGTGCTGATTTTGCTTTAGCTTCTTTATGTTCATCATCCATCTTATCTTGCATTTTACGCAGGAAACGACCGGCAGCTTCTTGACCACCAAGACCGAATGATAGAGCAAAAGCTACTGCTACTGCGCCTAAAGTTAGACCAAATGCTAAGTTAACGATAGAGTCAGCGATACCCATGGCTTTTAGACCCATAGCTAATACTAAGCCCATAATTAATACACGGACGATATTGGCTAGGAATTGTGAGCCTTTTTCAGAACGTTCAACCACACCAGCAATGATATTAGCAAGCCAGAAACCGATGAATAGGATAACTGCGCCTAATATGATGTTGGCACCGAAAGCGATAAACATAGTAATAATAGCGGAGATAGGTTCGAAACCTAACAAATCAGCTGCGGCGATAGCAGCAAACAACATAGCGAAGAAGATAATCGCATAGCCAACTAGATCAGAGATCTTTTTGTCGCCCATGGTTTCTTGCAAACCTACTTTGGCAGGCAATTGATTGATCTGAGTGTTCTCTAATAAGCCTTTGATGATGTTAGCGACCATACGTATGACATAATACGTCACTACTAAGATAGCAGTTGCCATAAAGATATTAGGCAGTGCTTCCATGATCTTATTAAGCATGTTGGTTGCAGGACGAGCGATTACTTCAATTTTCAAAGCATTTAAGGCCGCGATGATAGTTGGAATAATGACTACTAAGAACGCTAAAGAACCAGCGATATTAGGTAAGCTGTTTTGCTGACTTAAACCTGCTTTTGAAGCAAGTTCTTGTACATTAAAGGTAGAAACAAGATTGGTTACAATACCACGTACAACCTTGGCGATGATATAACCCACCACAAAGACCACACCAGCAATAAGAATATTGGGGATAAAGTCAAAAATCTTGCCAACCATGTTAGTTAATGGAGCAAACAAACCATCAAGCTCTAATTGACCTAAAACCATAGTTAGTACGATTAATAAAATGAACCAATAAACTATGTCAGCGATAGTGCTGCTCATAGGCTTAACGCCAGCATGACTGCTTAGGCGCTCATCCATAGTCGTTTTAGCTAACGCTGCAGTAATAGCAGTACGTACTACAGTGGCGACAACCCAACCAATGATACCAACAGCAATAGCTGCAATAAGATTAGGGATAAATGACAAGACTTGACCTACCATATTTGCAAATGGTGCTGAAATAGAATTTAAGTTCAGTTGATCGAGTGCCATGGAAATAGCGATAATAAAAATAAACCAAAACACGATTTTAGAAATAATACCTTCTAAGTCGTAAGATTTACCTGTTGAGGTGTTCATGCGCTGATTGATATTAATTCTTGCTAATACATTACGTACTAGCGACGCTATACCAAGGGCAACCAGCCAACCAATGATAAAAATCAAAATAGCACCGATGATAGAGCCGATTGGCCCGCCAAGATAACCATTAAACGATGTAAGCATTGGATTCATCCTTTGTTCCTCTAATTATAATATGTTAACAGTGAGGAGTTTAGCTCTTAAAGATTGTTAACATATAAATAGTATTTTTAATTAAAATTATTCTTGCGCTGATTTCATTGCTGAGCAGTAAAATCGTATTGTTGTGAGTAGCTAATAATAGGTATCAAAATAGACAATAGTCGTTAACTACTTAAGTACTGACATAACTACAGTATATACAATAACAGTAGCTATATATTTATAGTAAAGTCTACCAATCTAAATAATTGATGGAATACCTTTATTTTCAGTGGCTATGCTATGGATAGAAGTGCTTTAAGAATGGGCGACTATTATATTAACTCATACTGTCAGTGTTAATGAATAACCTGATAGAAGGTGGATATAAAGTTTACTCGGTAAGAATTTACATAAGATTGGTCATATTTTAGCAATTGAAATACTAATTCACAGATTATGAGTCATTATTTAACTAAATTCAGCTTAGCCGATCTAGCGGTATAGTTAAAGATAGAATGATTAACATCGCACTATAGTTGTGTGATAACTTGTTATCTTAGCTATCATAATTAACAAGAACTATACACTGTATCGATAATTTCATCTTATTAATAGCCCATAAAACTAAGATTTGTTATGATGTGATTCAGGTAAAAACTAATTAATGTTCTGATCATTCGAGAGTAATATATGAAAAAAATCACCACTTTGACTTTTAGTGTGCTGGCCAGTGCTATGCTATTAACTGGTTGTAATACTAATACCAAAGAAACTGCTGCCGCTAGCATATCAGTAACTGAGCAAAGTACAGCTGAACAAAAAGTAGGCTATAGCTTGGGTTATATGATGGCTGAAGGCAACAAAGAGTCTATTGCTGATTTAGACATCGATACCTTTGAAAAAGGCTTCCGTGATGGTTACGAAGGCAGTAAGTCAGCTTTGACTAAAGAACAAATGGAAAAAGTATTGACGGACTATCAAAAAGTACAAGAGGAGAAGTTTGTGAAAGATATGGCAACTAAAACTGCAGAGAATAAAACTAAGGGCGCAGCATTTTTAGCTGAGAACGCTAAAAAAGAAGGGGTTAAAGTAACCGCTTCAGGCCTACAATATAAAGTGTTGACTCCTGGTACTGGCAAATCACCAAAAGCTACTGACGTAGTCGAAGTAAACTACGAAGGTAAATTGATTGATGGTACAGTGTTCGATAGCTCATATGAGCGTGGCGAACCAGTTGAATTCCCGTTGAACCAAGTTATTGCTGGCTGGACTGAAGGCGTTCAGTTAATGAAAGAAGGTGCAAAGTATGAATTCTATATCCCTTCTGATATTGCTTATGGCGAGGCTGGCAATCAAGGCATCGACCCTAACAGCACGTTAGTATTTGTCGTTGAACTACTAAAAGTAAAATAATTGAAAATACAATAACTGAAAATACAATAACTGAAAATAACACTGTATTTTAATAAGTTATTTTAACCTTATAAAAAAAGCCCTCATATTTATAGTATGAGGGCTTTTTTTATAAGGCTAATAGCGGACATTAAAGCGACTATCTATAGCTTTTTCTGGAATACTTTAGAGTTACGTCCATTATGGTATTGCTGCTGTCGGGATTCAGGTAAAGCACTAGCGTCAACTTCTACAAAGCCTTGCTCTACAAACCAATGCGCAGTACGAGTAGTCAATACAAAAAGTTTGAGTAGTCCATGACTGCGAGCTTGTTGCTCCAAAAATGCCAATAGATCAGTACCGCGACTGCCTTTACGATAATCAGGATGGACGGCGACACAAGCCACTTCTGCTGAATCGTCATCTAATGGATGCAATGCGGCGCAGCCTAAAATCATACCATCACGTTCAATCACACTATACAGATCAATCTCTTGCTCTAAGCGCTCGCGTGAACGGGCTACTAGAATGCCTTGATCTTCTAAAGGGGCTAATAATTCTGTCAGACCAACGACGTCATCGATATTGGCATGGCGAATTTCTTCATAAGGGTCATGGCTAATTAGAGTGCCAGAACCATCACGAGTGAATAATTCTTCCAGCAGGGCACCGTCTTTGGCATATGAGATGATATGGGTGCGATGCACTCCCTGACGGCAGGCACTACTAGCACAATGTAAGAAATAATTAATTTCATTATTAATATCACGCTCACGCAAGAAGCGATCGACTTCATTAGGAATCATCTCATGAAGTGGGCGACCATTGTCATTAATATCAGCCTCTTCGCCTAAGAAAATAAGCTTATCTGCGCCTAGCGCTACTGCGGCACTAAGAGCGACGTCTTCAGCCAAGAGATTGAATACTTCGCCAGTAGCTGAAAAACCCATTGAGCCTAGAATAACAATATGATTATGCAGCAGATTGTTTTTTATCGCATCAATATCTATCGAGCGAACTTCCCCAGTCATCTGATAGTCAACGCCGTCACGAATACCGTATGGGCGTGCTGTGACAAAATTGCCTGAGACAGCATCGATACGCGAGCCATACATAGGAGAGTTGGCCAAGCCCATTGATAGCTGCGCCTCAATTTGCAGACGAATAGCACCAACCGCTTGTAGAATAGGCGGCATCGCTGTACGTGGTGTGACTCGAATGTCTTTATGCAGTGGCGAGACAATACCAGCTTCTTGGAGACTATTCTCAATTTGTGGTCGCGCACCATGCACTAGTACCAGCTTAATACCTAAGCTATGCAATAACGCAAAATCATGGATAAGCGTACTAAAATTTGCATGTTTAACCGCCTCACCACCAAACATAATCACGAAAGTTTTGCCGCGATGAGTATTGATATAGGGAGCAGAATTACGGAACCAATGGACGTATTCAGGGTTTATCTTTGGCATGGCGCTAGTAGTCATAGTAGGAACACGAAGTATTAGAAAGAAAAAGGAAGGTTGAGTAAAGTTTTTATCGACTCTAAAGATTTACCATAGCAAAAAATAGGGTTGTGAGCTATCTTTTTATTTTAGAGTGCTAAGTCCAATTTTATACACAACCTAAACACGGGGTTAATATACCTATAAATACTTTTTGCTATGCTAATAGCTGTTATATTCTCTATATCTTAAAAACAATATAAAGTATAAGATTATGATAAAGATGCAGCCCTTTAGTGACTGATCGATAGTAATCGATATTCAGTGACTAATTTAAGCAGCCAAAAAGTCGCCTTTGAACTTGTAATCCTCTATTTTTATTAGTGTGGTTTTACCGACACCTTAATTAGGAACCCTAGATATCATGAAAAAAACCAACTCTTTTGCTAATCCTTTTGCCGCTTGGAGCGGTCATCGTCTATTCCATGTCGTTGCCGGTACGTTAGTTGGCGCAATGGTAGTTACGCAGGCGTCAGCTATGCTCCCAACGCCAGAAGCGGCTACTAATAACCCTGTCGCTATGCAAGTCTCAAGCAATAACACTAGTTCAAATGCTCAGGCGATCACTAGCAGAATCACTGCTTCGCTTATTAGTGTTGATGCTAACGGCCAAGAGCTGTTGGTTCCGGTAAATGAAAATACGCGTTTGCAGTCTGGTAATATCTTAGAGTATCAAGGGTTTTTTACTAATACCAATGCCGATCGCGTACGCAAGATGACTGTTAGTCTAAGCATTCCGCAACAAGTTGAGTTGTTGGGTGCTGTTACACCAGACTTTGCTTTTGCTAGTGTTGATGGTAATGCTTTTGCACGTATGCCACTACGAGGACAAGTCAATGGTCAGACTCAAGAGATACCATTACAATACTATCAGGCGCTACGCTGGAATCTAGAAGGGGTTGGCTTAAATGATACGGTGATGGTTAAATATCGTGCCCGAGTTAAATAAGTTACTTTAATTTTAAATCTGAAGCTAAATCTGAAGCTAAATCTAAAGTACAAGTCGATAGCCATTTTGTCGATTCAGTATCTAAAAGCACTATCATTGCTTATGGTAGTGCTTTTTTTTGCCATGTTTTTAGCTAGTCCTTTATTAGTACTCAGTTGAATAGTCCGCTAAGTGTCATCGTTCTTTCATATTCAGCAAGTACTATTATTAGTAGTGATATAACGAACTGTAGACAAGCGCAGTCAGCAGTCGCTCACTATTACGGCCAACTATTCATCAATAAGGACATTGCCAATGCTTGATGCCAACCATGCCTCGATACTAGCTAATAAAGATCAGCTGATCACTAAGTGGATAACAGTCGCGCCAGCAGACCAAAAATTAAGGCGTAAGCTAGCCCGTACCGCTATAAGCTTAGTGATGCCAGCCTTTTTTATAACTGGGTTAGCAGCTTGCAATGAGGATAACAATGGTATTAACGGTATGGGTGGTGGTATAGGCACTGGTGATGTTTCTGTAGGCAGCGTTTACTCTAAAGTGAATTTTGTACCTGCTGGTAGTTATGTCCATGGCAGCTTTGATGAGTCTGCTGCTGAAATTATTGCTTTTCATCCTGCTAGCCGACGCTCTTTTGTGGTCAATGCTCAAAATAAAAAGGTTGATGTGATTGATTTAACTGACATCAATAGTCCGACGTTTATAAGCTCGCTTGATGTAGCCGATATTGGTAGTACAGTGAATAGTGTGGCGGTGCATGGTGACATTGTGGCGCTTGCAGTACAAGCCAATATCAAGACGGATAAAGGTCATGTGGTACTGTATAACGCTAGTACTTTAGAGCGTATTAGTAGTATTGAGGTAGGCGCGCTACCGGATATGGTGACTTTTACTGCTGATGGCAATACGCTACTAGTGGCCAACGAAGGGGAGCCCGATGATGACTATATTATTGATGCTGAAGGCTCAGTAAGTGTGATTAATATTATCGATATCAATCGTCCTATCGTCAAGACCGCTAGCTTTGATAGCTATAATTCGCAGAAGCAGAGCTTAATCGATTCTGGTGTGCGCATCTTTGGTCAAAAAGCAGATGGCTCGATGAGTTCTGTAGCTGAAGATTTAGAGCCGGAGTATATTGCAGTGTCGCAAGATGGCAAGACTGCTTATGTGAGCTTACAAGAGAATAATGCCATTGCCTTGATTGATATTAATAGCGCTACAGTAACGGGTATTAAGGCGCTAGGGGCTAAAGATCATGCCCAAGTCAGTAACGAGTTAGACGTGAGTGATAAAGATGGCGCTATCCATATTACTACTTGGCCTATTATGGGCATGTATATGCCAGACGCCATAGCTACTTACTCTATCGGTAAAAAAACTTATTTGGTGACTGCCAATGAAGGTGATGCACGCGAGTGGGGTAACTTTAGCGAAGAGATGCGATACCCAAAAGGGCAAGTTAACACTGGCAAGTATGATGCTTCTGCGTGTCATGGACTGGACTGCGCAGATAAAAAAGCGCTAGGTAGGTTGGCCTTTTCATCAGTCATGGGCCGTGGTAATGATGGACTTTATAATACCTTATATAGTTTTGGCGCACGCTCTTTTAGTATTTGGGACACTGAGAATATGAGCACGCCTATCTATGATAGTGGCAGTCTCATGGAAAAATACATCGCTGAAAAATACCCTAATAACTTTAATGCTAGTAATGATAATAATGGCTTCGATAATCGTAGTGATAATAAAGGAGTAGAGCCTGAAGGCGTCACTATAGGTCAAGTCGGCTCGCAGACTATCGCTTTTGTAGGGCTTGAGCGTATCTCTAGTATAATGGCGTTTGATGTGACTGATCCCATAAACGTCAAACTGCTCGGTGAAATAAATACCCGTAGCTTTGATGACGCCAAATTATCGGCTGCCCATGCAGGGACGGCACTGGCTAATGCTGATGGCGATTTAGGCCCTGAGGGTTTGACCTTTGTCTCTAGTAAAAATTCGCCGTCTGGCAAACCGCTGTTATTGGTTGGCTTTGAGGTCAGTGGTAGCTCAAGAGTATTTGAATTAGATTTTCTAAAGTAAAAGTAATAGCGCACTCATATTCCTATGAGTATGGCTGGTGCAACTTGATATAAAAACAGGTTACGGCATTACTGTTGATCATTGAATTCTAATCGACTCCCCATAAGCTAACTATCGCTTATGGGTTTTTTTATCGCTCAAGATTATCCCGAGCCGCTAGAGCATTAATAAATAGGAGTTTACGCACTGAGGCAGGCTACTAAAGCAGGTTGCATCTTTACAAGTAGATACTGCTGCTAGCAATTAACTTAAAGAGTAGTGTACTTACTATTCGACTTCTCAGCGATCAATTGCTTGATAACCTTAATTTGTGAGGTAGTAGCCGTTCGACCTGCCTCGATCAAGGCACGACGTTGGCTGCTATCTAAAGAGCTAATATGACCGACGTCAGGAGTAATCACCACATCTGCCCGCTGCAGCTCGCCCGCTTTTGAGCGACTGCTGTTAGCAGCACCAGCATTGGCTGTAGACGCAACATTATTCTCTAACAAGCCCCAAAAGCTGGTTAGCGATGTGAGTGAACTCAGTTTCGATAGCTTATTAGCATTATTGCTCGAAGCAGGTGCTGTAACATCAACGGCGATAACCATATCCGCTCCCAATTCAATAGCACTATCAACTGGCACAATACTGATCACCCCACCATCAATATATTTTTTGCCAACAGTCTCTGGAATGCGTGGGGCAATAAAAATATTAGGCACGCTACAAGAGGCTTGTACAGCTAGTCCAGCATTGCCAGTAGTGAACACCGCCTTTCTTAAACTGTCTTTTTCTGCTGCTACAGCGGCAAAGGTAATAGGGAAATCCTCTATCGACTGCCCAGCTACTTTGGCGTTGATAAAGTTTTTGAGCTTAATACCTTGAATAAAGCCTTGATTGGATAGGGTGAAATCTATCAAGTCACTATCCGGAGTAGTTACCGCTAATTGCTCAAGATCATCAGCCGTCATGCCACTAGCGTAGAGACTACCAATTAAACTGCCCATGCTAGTACCCACTATTAACGTTGGGGTAATCCCATTCTCTTGCAACGCCTGAATGACCCCTACATGAGCGAAGCCTTTGGCACCGCCACCACCTAATACTAGAGCGACACTAGGTGCTTTTATAGCCGATTGAGTAGCGGAAACGGTGGGTGTCAGGCTGCTACAAGCGCCAGTAAACAGCGTCAAGGTTACGACAAGACTTAGACGCATAGAGAGCTTAGTAGTTAATAATACAGGCATAAAAAACCTTAATATAAAATTATTTTAATAAAAATGTTAGTATCTTAAGTGGTTAACAAATCAAAAAAACACTACTGTTTAATGCTTAGCATAATTCATTATATTATCAGCTATAATGCTAAGAGTAAGTTTTTTGCTAGCGGATTGATTATTATAATTTAATAGTATTAACTTCGCTGTCATAAGCTATGCCATCCTAAGCCGAAAGTATTAGGCAGAATAAATACTTTAAGCCACAGCCTAATGGTTTACGCTTAGACTGTCCTTAATAGCAGAGTCATATTGTTAGGATCTTTAATGCCCACACCTGCAACACAGTCAATCATCCGTCCTATAAATAACCAGCCTGCCTCAGCATTGGATATGTCGATATCTGCGCTGGGGGGTGTTGGACCCAAAGTCGCTGAGCAATTGGCACAATTGGGTATCGTACGCATATTTGATCTGCTTTTGCATTTGCCACGTGGCTATGAGGATCGCAGTCGTCTATTATCGATAGCTGATGTAGGGCATGGGCAAGCTGCGCTGATTACTGGTCGTGTGGTGCACGTCGATAATAAGCGTAGCGGTATGACGGTGATAATAGATGATGGTACCGGCACGGTAGGTTTAAGGTTTTTTAAGGTTTATCGTGGTCTACAACAAACCATGAGCTTAGGTACTGAGCTGCAATTATTTGGAGAAGTTAAAGTCACCCGCTATGGCAAGCAGATCCATCACCCTGAGTACCAAGTGATTACCGGCAATACGGCAGTGACCGATATTGGTTTGCAGCCTATCTATCCTACGGTAAAGGGACTGCATCAAAATAAGCTGCGTACGCTGATTAAACTGGCGCTGCAAACGGTGCGTAGTGAGGGTCTACCCATGACCTTATTAACTAGAGATGATTTTGCTACGGTTGCCGATTTGCCCTTAGCGCCTTTTCTAGCCCCGCAGATGGCAATAACCGAAGAGGTCGATGCAGAAGATGTATTTGCCACTCTGGCGCATAAAGTACCTGATAGCAGTGTTCAAAAAAACAATCCTGCTGTTTATGACCATACGCTTAGTAAGGGCCACACTACAGTCAACCCTCAGTCCGATAAGCTAGCAGCAAGCAATCTTAATAATAACGTCTATAATTTAACTATATTTGAAGCTCTAGTATTACTACATACGCCGCCTACTTATACCGATGCCACTCAGCAGTATAATCTGTTGACCCAACTAAGTGCACGTACCCACGCCGCCTGCCAGCGTTTGATCATTGAAGAGCTGACTGCTCATCAGCTAAGTTTATTGTATCGGCGTCAACAGTTGCATCAGTTTAAAGCGCCAAAATGCGCCAGCCAAAGCCCATTAACCGACAAGTTGTTTGCTGCTTTACCTTTTGAGTTAACTGGTGCCCAGCAGCGAGTTATGAAAGATATCACGGCTGATATGGCCACTTCTATTCCGATGCTAAGGTTGATACAAGGCGATGTGGGTTCTGGTAAGACTTTAGTAGCAGCTGGCGCGGCAGGTTACGCATTAGATAGTGGCTGGCAAGTGGCGGTTATGGCACCGACTGAAATTTTAGCCGAACAGCATTTATCAAATTTTAAACAGTGGTTTGAGCCGTTAGGTATTGGGGTTGGCTGGCTAGCTGGCAAGCAAACGGTAAAGCAGCGCCGCGAAGCTCTAGCAGCAGTTGCGGATAATACGGTGCAGATAGTAGTCGGTACTCATGCACTGTTTCAAGAAGCTGTGCAGTTTGCCAAACTAGGATTAGTTATTATTGATGAGCAACATCGCTTTGGGGTTGAGCAGCGTATGGCGCTGACTAACAAAGGGGTGGCTGGTAGTACGCCGCATCAGCTTATTATGACGGCTACTCCAATACCACGTACGCTGGCGATGAGTGTCTACGGTGATATGGATACCTCTATTATTGACGAGCTACCGCCAGGGCGCACACCGATCACCACGGTGACTATTGATCGTAATCGCCGTGACGAGGTCATTGAGCGTATCGCTATCAATTGCGCAGCTGGGCGACAAGCTTATTGGGTATGCTCGCTAGTAGAAGAGTCTAGTGTGCTTGATGCCCAAGCTGCTGAGGCTACTTATGAAGACTTAAATGAGCGCTTAGATATTCGTATTGGGCTAGTACATGGCAAGATGAAGTCGGTCGACAAGCAACAAATCATGCAGCAGTTTAAGGCTGGCGAGTTGGATTTACTGATTGCTACTACAGTCATCGAAGTCGGCGTTGATGTACCAAATGCCTCATTAATGGTCATCGAAAATGCTGAGCGTTTGGGTCTATCACAACTGCATCAGTTACGTGGACGAGTAGGCCGTGGCTCAACTAAGAGCTACTGTGTGCTACTTTACCAAAAGCCATTATCGGATATTGGTACTGAGCGCCTAAATGTATTGCGTGATAGCACTGATGGTTTTGTCATTGCGCAAAAAGATTTAGAGCTGCGGGGACCTGGCGAATTGCTGGGTAAGCGGCAAACAGGTAATATTGGTTATTACTTAGCGGATCTAATTCGTGATGAGCAGTTATTTGCGATTGCGCAAAGCCTAGCTAAGCATCTGATTAATGACACTGAACGCAAGGCTGATGTCAGTCAACTTATTCATCGCTGGATGCCAGAGGCAAGCCGTTATACTAATGCTTGATGTTTGATATTGATTGTGGATATTTGTGTTATTAATTAACGCCTGTATAGCCGTGTTAAAGTCATTGCAAGCTGTAGTCTAATGTCTCATTAAGGCTTGCCTCTTTTACTAACAGTCAATAAAGGTTAACTGGGAGTGTTGGCATTAGAAATGCCGTTGGGTTGGCTTTTATAAGCTATCGCTAATCCTGCAGAAAAATCGTCGCCATTATTAAAGCTAACAATGCTATCAATGCCATCAACGCCATCAAGGCCATCAACGCCATCAAGGCTACTATGACACTAATTAGGTCGCTAGCTTTATCGAAGTAGACACTTCTGTATTATCAAATACTGTTGCTACTGCCCCCTCTTCTAAAAATTCTAGATAAATCTATTATTTAAAATCCTGTTCTAAAGGCCTAGTCTCAATGACCACTCCTACGTCATTTCCCATCCTCACTCTCAATATTTTTAACAAGTTAACTTGTCCATTAAGTTATCAGTACTAGCTTTTCGCACCTATTTTATACCTGCTTTGCTTAATGATATTGTTGGGCAATAGCAGGATAGTGACTCTATAAGTTCTAGCTAATTTAACACCCTCAATGCAAATCAAGTATAATTACTAGTCATTGTTATTGAACAGTTTTTTATAGCCATCGCTTAATGTCATTACTGCCCCTGTTTATAGAGACCGATTATGAGTGACCTTCCAGATCTTAATAGTAAGCAAGCGCCTAATGCTAATGAGCCTAAGCCGGTAGTGGCGTCTGAACTACCGCCATATCGTCAGGTTGATAAAAATATACCCGCAGCAAAGCTACCAATATGGCTGTGGCCAGTATTGCTTGCGGTACTTATTGGTGGGGTATTGTTAGGTAAGTATTGGGGTGCTGATAAGGCCGATGATAGCGTCAATGGTAATGTTGGCACTACTAGTCAAACTACTAAGGCGCCTGAGGATAATAAGGCTAATGTTAGTGCTGAGCAAGCGGTACTATCAGTCGAAACCGTTATGCCAAGTCAAGATAATATCGGTAGTACGCTCAAAGCTGACGGCACTATTAGTGCCAAAGATATCGCTAACGTTAGCGCTAAAGTCAGCGGCGTGGCTATCGAACGAATATTAGTCGAGGAAGGTCAGCGCGTCAAAGCTGGTCAAGTATTGGCAATATTTGACACTGATGCTGTGCGTCAACAAATAGTGCAAGCAGAAGCTGATGTGGCTGAAGCTGAAGCTACGCTTGCTAATGCTAAGGCAGATGCGATACGAGTATTACCTTTGGTAGATATTGACGCTATCAGCAAACAAGAAGCCGATCGCTATCGTACCTCAGAGCTACAAGCGCGCGCAGCATTACAAGCGTCAAAAGCACGACTTAGTAGCCAAAACTTAGCCTTAAACAATGCGCAAGTAGTAGCTCCTGTTAGTGGCATTATCAGCGAAAAGAAAGTGGACGTAGGTATGGTTGCTGGTGGCGAGCCGTTATTCACTATTATAAAAGACGGTATATTGGAGTGGCAAGCTGACATCGATCCTAAGCTAATAGCAGACGTAAAAGTGGGGACTCCAGTGAAAGTGAGCTTGCCACAAGGCCAGTTAGTAATGGGCGAAGTACGCCGGATCGCGCCAACAGCTGATAATAATCGTCAAATCACTATTTATGCTAGTCTCGCTAGTAATTCAAATGCTCGTGCTGGTATGTATCAAACGGGTGAATTTTTATTAGGTAGCGAAAATACTCAAACGGTCCCTAATAGCGCGATTGTCAGTAATGATGGTTATGATTATGTGATGCTAGTGACCGCTATTGAGACTAAGGATAACAAAACAATAGGGAAAATTAAGCAGCAGCGAGTCACTTTAGGCGAGCGTTTAGGCAATAATGTGGCTGTTGTTGAAGCTTTGCCAGCAGGTAGTAGGCTAGTTAAGCAAGGTGGTAGCTTTTTAAATGAGGGCGATTTGGTACGTATTGTCGATAGTAAAGGTGCCGCTACCTCATCTTCTGCGCAAAAACAAGCGCAGGCCCCATTATGAACTTTAACGTATCCTCCTATTCAATCAAAAACCCATTAGTAGCGATTCTGCTATTTGTCTTGCTAACCATGGGCGGATTATTTGGCTTTCGTCAAATGAAAGTCCAACAGTTCCCTGATATTGATTTACCAGCGGTAGTAGTGACAGTGACCTTGCCTGGAGCAGCGCCGGCGCAGTTAGAAAATGATATTGCCAAAAAAATAGAAAATAAACTCACTAGCATTAATGGTATTAAACATATTCGCAGCACCTTACAGACGGGGGCTGCAACTATTGCTACTGAGTTTGTATTAGATAAAGATATCCAAGAAGCTGTCGATGATGTGCGCTCGGCAGTCGGAGAAGTACGTGGTGACCTCCCCGCTGCGGCGAATGACCCTATTATTACTAAAGTTTCTACCTCCGGCTTTCCGGTGGTTACTTATTCAGTAGCTGCTGACAATATGAGCGTTGAGGATCTATCTTGGTTCGTTGATGATACGATTACTAAGCGCTTATCTGATATCCAAGGGGTCGGCTCAATCAGCCGTATTGGTGGCCTTGAGCGCAAAATTACTGTAGCAGCAGATCCTATAGCCTTAAGTGGATTGCAGTTGTCTATCAGTCAGCTGTCACAGCAAATCTCTGGTATTCAGCAGGACAGCTCAGGTGGTGAATCGGAAGTCGGGAACAGCACCCAAACCATTCGAGTGTTAGGCGCTGTTGAGCGTGCCCGTGAGCTCAATGACCTACAGATAGCGGTTCCTACAGGCGGTACGCAAGCGCTAGGACGCATGGCTGAAGTCACTGATGGTCCTGACGACCCAAACTCTATCGCTAAGCTTGATGGAAAAGTGGTGGTGGCCTTTAACGTAGTGCGCTCGCGTGGTGCTAGTGAAGTGGAGGTGACTGAGCGTATAGATACTGAACTGGCTAAGCTGGCGACGGATATGCCTAATATCACGGTAGAAAAAGTCTATGATCGAGCAACGCCAGTCGCTGAGGACTATTCAGCATCATTACGGATGTTGATTGAAGGGGGGATTCTTGCGGTTATCGTAGTGTTTTTATTCTTACGAAATATCCGTGCCACTATTGTCACCGCTGTAGCCCTGCCACTATCGATTATTCCTACCTTTTTAGGGATGTATTTATTTGATTTCAGCCTCAATATTATCTCGCTACTGGCCTTGTCCTTAGTTATAGGGGTGCTAGTCGATGATGCTATCGTTGAAGTCGAAAACATCATGCGCCATTTACGCATGGGTAAGACGCCTTATCAAGCAGCGATGGAGGCAGCTGATGAAATTGGCCTAGCAGTAGTAGCCACCACTTTTACTTTGATTGCGGTGTTTTTACCTACTGCTTTTATGGGCGGTATTGTTGGTCAGTTCTTCCGTCAATTTGGTTGGACAGCAGCGTTGGCTATTTTTGCCTCGTTAATGGTGGCGCGTCTTATTACTCCAATGATGGCCGCTTATATCTTGCGTCCTGAAAAAAAGCACGTTGAAAAACAAAGCTCGATGATGACTGGCTACCTCAAGGTAGTCTCCTGGACGCTAAAGCATCGTTGGCTGACTATGGGTGCAACTTTAGTGCTGTTTGTCGCCTCGCTGGGATTAGTTAAACTACTGCCTACGGGTTTTATTCCTGATAATGATATCGACCAGACACGAGTAGCGATTGAGCTGACTCCGGATGTAGAATTGGCAGATACAGAACGGGTAGCCGCGCTGGCAAGTGAGCGTATATTAGCTTTGCCCGAGGTCACCCATATCTTTACCTCTATTGGTGAGGGACAAGCCTCTATGGGCTCAGAATCTAGCGGTGGTAAAGCTAAAAACATTGCTGGACTAGATATAGTATTAGCTCCACGAGCTGAGCGTGGCTCTAAGCAACAAATTGAACAACAGATCAGTTCGATATTGTCAGAAGTCCCCAGTGCCCGTTTCACTGTTGGCTTATCAAGCGGCGGTGAGACCGGTTATAATTTTTCGTTAACTAGTACTAGCCCAGAAGTATTAGAAAAAACCGTACAACAGATTATGAGTGATATTCGTGCTTTACCTATGGTGGGTTCGGTCACCAGTGACCGTAGTCTGCCACGTCAAGAGCTGACGGTAACCCCTGATCGCTTAGCGATGGCCGATAAAGGGGTGACTACCCAAGCTATAGCTAACACTTTACGTATCGCTACAGTTGGCGACTATGAGCAGAGCTTATCTAAGCTCAATTTAGATACACGGCAGATACCGATAGTAGTACGCTTGCCTGATATCGCCAAACAAAGCGTTAATCAGTTAGAGGGGTTATACGTACCTACTAGCCAAGCAACTGGACAAGGGGTGCGAGTAGGGGAAGTGGCCAGTTTAGACTTTGGTACGGGGCCTGCCCAAATTAAGCGACTGGATCGTGAGCGTGCTATTAGTATTACTGTGCAGCCTAATGATGGTGCGCTAGGTGAGCTAATAGAAGCGGTAAAAGGTACGCCAACTATGCAGAGTTTACCGGCCTCTATCACGGTGATTGATCAAGGCCAAGCCGAAAGTATGGCTGAGCTATTTAGCGGTTTTGTTATCGCCATGTCAGTCGGCATTGTCTGTATCTTAGGGGTACTGATCTTATTATTCGGCAAGCTATTGCAGCCTTTTACTATTCTTATGGCCCTGCCATTATCTATTGGCGGTGCTTTCGTCGGGCTAGTCCTTACTAAGAGTAGCTTATCGATGCCATCGATGATTGGCTTTATCATGCTGATGGGTATCGCTACTAAAAACTCTATTTTGTTAGTGGATTACGCTATTATTGCGCAAAATCGTGGGCTGATGCGCTTTGACGCTATTCTTGATGCTTGTCGCAAACGGGCACGGCCTATTATTATGACTACGATTGCAATGGGTGCTGGTATGCTGCCATTAGTATTTGGCTGGGGCGAGGCTGATCCGACCTTCCGTCGTCCGATGGCGGCCGCTGTGCTAGGCGGTTTAGTGACTTCTACATTATTAAGTTTAGTGGTGATTCCAGTGGTTTATACCTTAATGGACGATGTGTCAGGCTGGTTTAGCCGATGGCTGATTCCGCATGGTAAAAATGCTCACAATTCTAATGATGAACCACAACCTGTTATTGAAAATGATAAATAGTAACTGTTACCTATCAGGACAGGGCAATCAAAAAGTAATAGGTTGCGCTGTCAGCTTAGGAGCAAATACTAGCAGGATAAGTTTGAATTACTAACCGACTTGGCAACCTTACCAGCAAAGGAATCATCAGTCGCTGTGTATTATTGCAAGCCATAGCCCTTTATAGCAGTAGGCTAAGACTAAATAGATAAAGTCTTAGTCTTTTTTATGGGCTTGTTAAAGTCGATGACCATTAAAAAAGTCGATAATCTGTTACTCTGAGCTGACCGCCTTATCTTAATACCGAGCGAGACTAGCAATGAATGAATTAGTGCCACAAGGGACGCTTGCTCATAGCAATGCTTGGTTTATTCCTTTTTTATGCCTGTTAGTAGGTGGCTTACTATTGGGCATATCTACCAATTTGGCCAAGTACGCTAGCGAAATAGGGTTGACCCCATTAGCATTTTTGTTTTGGTCAATCTCTGGAGCAGCACTAATTCTATTAGTAGTAGCCTTAGTAAAAAAGGAGCATTTATCTCTTAACGCTCGTAGCTTGGAGTACTATACGATTGCCGCATTAGTCAGTGTTGCCGGCTCTAATTTGATTTTCTTCTCTGCTATTGCGCACGTAGGTGCTGGTTTTGTTGCTTTAATTATTGCTCTACCACCGTTGCTTACTTATCTGGGTGCTCTAGCGTTACGCATAGAGCGCTTTAGTCGCTTGCGTGCCTTTGGGGTGGCGGCGGCGTTAGCTGGAGCAGGAGTATTGGCTGCACGTAAGTTTGCTGCGCCAGATGCCAGCATATTTTGGATTTTGTTGGCGCTCTGTGGCCCTGTATTACTAGCTATCGGTAATATCTATCGGAGCTTACGCTGGCCGGATAAAGCTTCTGCAATTGCGCTTGCTCCTGGTATGTTGATTGCCGCTGCCTGTATCCTCGCTATCGTTGGAATGTTACCAGGTTTTTCCTTGGCGCTACCGCTTGGCGAAAGTAAGACTGGCGGATTAATATTGCTGCAGGCTAGTATTTTTGCTGCTCAATTTTTACTGCTATTCTTATTACAAAAGACTGGTGGCCCAGTGTTATTAAGCTTATTAGGAGCAGTAGGTGCAATAGTTGGAGTACCTATAGCGGTATTTTTGCAGGGCGAAGCGCCACCAGAGGGGCTTATTTTAGGGGCTTCACTGATTGGGCTTGGGGTGATTTTGGTCACTTGGGGTGGAGTAAAAATGGCGGCAGCCATCAAGAGTGATAGCTAAAGAGATAAATCATTACTAATAAAAGACCAAGGCCTCTTTAATCTTCACTAGTAAACCCTGCTGTTAGCTAATAAAAAAGGTATTAGTACTAAAATATTTAGGCTATACAAAATCATGAGATAGGGGGTTCTTCGAGCGTTATTAAAATACCTACGTCCACTAGTAAGATAGAGGGCTATAAATACAGGGCTATAAATAGAGAGTTATAAAAAGTCAGAAAACTATAATGTCGCAATAAATGCAGTTAACGGGTATAACAACATTAATCGCTGCCACAGTCTAGCCCTTTAGCTTGGTCAAATAGTCCAAGTTAAAGGGTCAGTTCATAATAAAACAGTGCTTTTTGCCTTCTACTATTTCAGTAAATTTTTAACTAGTGATTTCTATTGCTAGTTAGCTTGCTACTTTCATCCTCCTAGCGACAATCACTCAAAACAAATATGCGCCGCCTGATTACAGAAGGTTTGCTTACCATTTTTGAATCCTGCCAAGGCTTGTGCTACGGTTCTAATAGTTTCTACTGAATCCTTGGCTTCTACTACTACTAAAGTAGCCATTGCCCCTACTGCTATCTCAGTGTCGAGCGCCAATAACTTAGCCGCATTTTTGCTAATCATATCGAATGCCATTGCTATTTCATCATCGGTCGATAGCTGGGCGATATTGGCATACAAGTTGGCCATTCTAATCAATGAGGCGTCGCCGTAAGGGGTAAAAGCATTGAGGATATTATTAGTAGAAATCGTGGTATTAACTCCTAACTCTGCAAACTGATTAGCATTGACTGTGCCTCGGGGTATCAAAGACTCACAATCACTGCCATTGATATAGATATCAGTAGCCGGTAACACGATCAAGGTAATATCTGCCATTTTTAGTAAGCCAGCCATCTCTCCACGCTTCATCTTATCCATAGCTGAGAGCTTAGTAACGTGACCGATAGAAACGCGGCCTTGATAGTTGCGCTTAATGGTTTCTTCGAAAACCTTTGGAATACTTGATCCTTCTGGGTCTAAATCAAAATCCAAGTGAAAATCGACATCGACGTCAAACTTTTCAGCTATATCAAATATCATTTCGATATGCTGCTCTGGATTTTCATCTTTATAGGGACAACCCCCTAGCAGATCCGCGCCTTGGGCTAATGCTTGCTGTAATAACTGCTGGGTTAGCGGTTTAGTGGTCAAGCCTGACTGCGCAAAAGCACAAAGCTCTATATCGATAGCAAAGGCGTATTTATCCTGCACTCTTTTTAGCGCTCTAAAGCTACGCATTTCAGTTTGTTCATCCGTTTCAACAAAAGTACGCATGGCTACCGTACCTTTTTTGATAGCCATCTCTATGACCTTTGAGGCGCGTTCGAATACATCTTCTTCAGTGAACTGTTCTTTGGCTTTACCCGTCTCATCAACGGCTTCTTCTAGAGTGCCTTGTTCTACACTACAGCGATCTAAAATACAGGCTTTGTCAAGGTGAATATGACTCTCATAAAACCCTGCACAGACAAAATTGCCTTGAGCGTCATAAACTCTGCTACTGGCTGCCGCTTCACTATCATGGCTATCATCACTATTAATAGCGTTTTCTATATCATCAATACGCTTGATGTGAGCGCCTTCTATGCTGATATTAACTAAGTTTTTACGGCCCGCTAATTGAGCATTTTTTATAATTAGATCTATCATTATTATTTATTCCGTTTTTGAGGATGTTAGGGCCAATTGGTTTCAAAATCTGCGTTTTACTAGTAAAACGATGATATTCAATAGAGGTTAGCATCAGCTAAGGTTTGGGTAAAATAATAGATGAGTTTGCCGATATTCGCTAGGAATTATTATCTATATCTGATGCTTATTACGTAGCTGAATTTAATGATAGCTTATAAACCTTAAGTCCTTATTAACGTGAATGAGGCAGAATAGTTGCTAGGAACTTATAAATTCTGCAAGTTTTGAGCTTACAATTATATTTTCATCGAGGTGTTTTTAATTTTACCATCATGGCGTTTTGGCTGTGTAGCTCTGCTGTGATACTAAAGCTCTCATACTAAAGCTGTGATTGAATTTATTCTAATATTTCGTCACTTTTAGCAGCTATGTTTTTAGTTTCCTCATAGTGCCGACTATAGTTCGCTAACGTATCTTCACAATAAATAATTAATATATTTATTGTTTTGTTAACAAAATTAGTTAACAATGTTTGTTAACAATTATTCTTTCGTCACTAACTAAGCAGTTGTCATAACCTAATTAATTGATAACAGCACGCTGTGAGGATTCTAGTTATAAGCCGCAACTCAACAATATCTACGACCAATAAAATCGTAGTAAGCGCCCGTAAAACAGCGCTTGTTGGTACTACAATTCTTGCAGCTTTCACAGTGAATTCTCCTGCCTGTATTCAACGATATTATGATGAAGACAAGCTAAAGACAAAGGCCTGAATGCCGTAGCAGTAGCCTGTTCTGATGATCCCTCTATTAGGGTCTGTTATGAATTATTTTCAGGCTTAGCCGTTGGGATTTTTGCACTGCTATGACCGATTTAACTGAATGGTTAACATAAAAAGCCGTTATTTAGCTGATTGACAGCGTCAAGATAGCAATGCACAAAGTCGAGGCCTTAGTAATAAGTGGAATGAAAATGAGCAAAATTGGAGCATAAGTGCTGGCAATTTAATATCAACAAAGTATGACCCACTAAAAATTGTTCCAAGGAAGGGAAGTGTTATGAACTCTAAAGAAGATTATGTAGCGACAGCAGAAACAAGAACTACCCTTGTTGAAACTACAGGTGACGAAACTCTAAAGCCAAATGGCCCAGAAGATAGAACTTTAGGGGCGCTTGGCTACATGTCTTTGTGGGTTGGAGACGGTGTGAACATGGGTAATATGACGCTCGGTGCGAGCGTTATAGTTGCTGGTATGGCAGTATTGAATATTTGGCAGACTATCACAGCTGCATTAATTGCCATTGCCATTGTTTCCACCTTTTTTGCATTAAACGACAGAGCAGGCTATAAATACGGTATTCCTTACGTTGCTCACTTAAAAGCATCGTTTGGTAAAAAAGGAACACTGCTCTCTTCACTACTCCGTGCAGTGCCTGCTGTCATCTGGTATGGGGTTCAAAGTTGGATCGGCGGTACCGCATTAAATGAGGTGTTCAAAATATTATCAAGTGGCGCTTTTGATAATGTCTTTGTTGGATTCATTATTCTCATAATTGTGCAAATATTGCTTTCAATGAAAGGCTTTCATAGTATTAAAGTCGTTGAATCGGTGGCATCTGTGGTGCTGATGGGTATCGTCATTACGGTATTTATCATACTAGTTAAAGACCATAGCGCAGCCATTTCAACTTCTTGGATTAATGCCAAAGGCACATGGGGAATCGAGTTCTTTGCCTATATTATGGTCTTCCTTGGTAACTACGCCGCTATATTTTTGAGTGCAGCAGACTATTCACGCGAACTAAAAACAGGCTACACGGACAAAAAAAGAGGACTTCTTTACTTTATACCGATTATCGTAGCTTATGGCTCAGTAGTGGTTGTAGGCGCTATGCTTGCCAGTGCGACAGGTTATACCAATCCAGCACTAGGGTTACCAGCATTATTTGACAACGTTTATATGCAATTATTCATCTCTGTATTCATTGTGTTTGGCGCTATCGCGGTCAATTTAGTAGCAAACATTGTTACGCCAGCTTATGTTGTTCAACTATTTACCAAACTGAACTACAAAGCTTCAGTAACCATTACCGGAATACTTGCGATGGGATCATTTCCATGGCTGTTAGTACAGGATGATAATGCAAAAGGATTGGATACTTTCGTTCATGTCTACTCAGCTTTTCTTGGACCTCTGATTGCTATTCTTCTTGTCGACTTCTATTTTATGAGAAAACAGCATATCGATATCAAAGAACTATACAAAACAGATGGGGACTTTGAAGAGGTGAATTATGCTGCATTGCTAGCGCTTGCTATCGGTACAGCAGCAGCATTCATATTCGTTGATCTCGCTTGGTTAATCGGACTAATCGTTGCCGGTATTGCTTATCCGATTATTACCAAAACAATGTTTAAAGGTTCTACATTCAAAAAAGGTACTATTTTTGAAAAGGAAATTTAATACTATAACAAGAGCAGTAAAATCGATAAATTTCTGCTCTTTTTATTCTAAATAAGCCAACTGTTGCGTTAGATGACCAAGCTGAAAAGAGTCCGTTTCTATTAATTTAGTAAGGCACTATCACTAAGAGTATTTATTCTTACTAATATTAGGGCGTATTGAACATTCGATCACAGCGTTGATAAATCAGTAGCTACCAGCAGTGGCTACTTGTGAAGACTCAACAGGCCCTAATCGTTATAGCTATTTTGTGACAATAAAAAATCCCTAATACTGTTCAACACGGTATTAGGGATTTTGGTAATAAGTACTACTACTTTATATCTGTCAGCGAGTAATAAAGTATCATCCTAACATGCTCGTAAGCTATTGATTTTATTATATGGCATTTTATACGAAAAATAATAAAGTATCATCCTAGCACTATGCTTTTAACAAAAACTCTTCTTCTTGGAGTAATAAAGTATCATCCTAGAAAAGTTTTAAAATTAGAGTTATTAACTTTAGATTACTTTAAGTTAGTTTCAAATCATTGATTGTGATTGTGATTGAGTAGTTAGTACTTTGAGCGCTTCCTAGAGTGGCATAACCCACTTGTCCAATAGCCTGCTGCGGTTTGTAAGGGTTAAACAGCTCATCGAGAGTGTAATGAAAACCACAATCCTCTATTCCAAACACGTAATCAAAAAATACCTTTGCCATAGCAGACTGGGGGTGACTAGCGTCACGATAAGACTTGTTAGGATACCAACTACCACTAGATATCTTACTGAAAACCCGTTCGATATTACCTGAAATAGAGTTTGATGCATGCTTTCTAGTAATATTCGGTTTTTGCACGAAGGCAGCAGCACTTTCAACCGCTTTATAGATTATATAGTGCATAACAGATACAGAAAATTCAGCTAAACAAGCTCTAAGTAGGCTTACGAGCTTGTCACCAATAGGCGGTGCCAAGTTGTTTAGTTTTGCCCTAGTAATCAAGTAGCTTAGGCACTCTCCTAGCTGTATTTGCTGACACCACATTTCAAACTGAGTATTACTGACTAAAGCACTAGCATTCTTTTTGGATTTAGCATCTACCATTATCTTAGTCAGGTCATTAGTGTGATAAGCAAAATCAAAAGTTGCCTGATAATAATCAATCTCTAATTCTTGCTCTTTATTAACACTAATATATTCATAGCTCTCTTCAGGAGCCAATAAAAGCAGATTTAGCTTGAAAAGATGGTGAAGTATTTTTTCATCTAATCCAAAGAACGGTGATAAAAATAGTGATATATTATCGCGCAGAGAGATCGTAGTTTTTAGATTTTCTGCGCCTAAGCTTTCTATCGTTGTAGCAAGTAAAAGCTTATCTACTTCATTAAGCTCAGTTATTGGCGGGACCTCAGTTAATTGAGTACCTCTGTAATCATTAATATACTGGAGAGCCGCTTGTCTTCTTTCTTCTTCTAAACGCTTTTGTTCAAGCCGATACTCTAGATACTCTTGTTCTCTTCTTTCTTGAAGCACTTTCCAACAACCGTCACAACGCCAACTATCAGGTTTTAATTGAGTCAGCTGTGAACGAGTATAGCAAACCTTAGTTTTACCACATTCTATGCATTGGCAGTCTAGTACAACAAGATGAGCATTTGCTTTAACAATACTGGGTATGTCTTGATGTTTAAGGCCAAACTCCTGACCTATCTCTTTACAAGTATATATATAGCTACTTCGTTTATCGCTCTCACGTAGCCAGTACTTCTCACAGATAAGTTTATTAGTTTCTGTAGCTTCTGGCTGATACTCTAGTTTTGTTTTCATACTTACCTTTAATACCGACTATATCCCGTGGATATTATAGCTGACCACTGTGAGTATTGCTATTTTTAGCGGTGGTTAATAAGATGACGACAGATGAGCGTATGATTGCCTTTGGAAAACGCGTTCGTGAGGTGCGAAAAGGCAGAGGAATATCTCAAGAGAGACTGGCAGAGATGGCTGGTATTGATCGAAGTTATATGGGAAATATAGAGCGGGGCGAGAAAAATATTACGCTGAAGAAGGCGTACGAGATATGTGATGCGTTAGAGGTGGATATTAAGGAGTTGATTTAACAGAATTAGTATATAGGAATTGAATAGCGCTAAACCGTGATGAGATTGGAAAGGTCCATGAGCGATGTAAAACGGAGAACGATAAGGGAGGTGAAGTTGAAGATAACTTAGAGGAAAGCCTTCATACTGCCCATAGGGCTAAAATAAAGTTGATAAGGTCTGCACTAAAATAGTTAACTATAAGTTGTAAAAAACATATCAGATAATTAAGTAAAGTCCAAAATGATATGTTTTAATTGGCCTATATTGGCATGGTTATCCGACTCGTAATAGCTGCTATGTAACGGGGATGTTTTAGACACTAAGCTTTCAGCACTTTTACCATCTGATAAAAGTAGCTTATTAATGCCTTCTACTGTTTTTTGCTCATTACCTTCTAAAAGATAACCTACCATATTTCCTAATGGATATTTTTGAGAAATGAACCTATCCATACCCTCATTGATATAAGCTCGCTTTAAAGTCGAGTCTTTCTCTTTCAAACGTTTGGCTTCCATCTGGCATGTATATCGATTTTTACTCCATATTCTGAATAACACTAAATCTAATCTTGAAAGTTTATCGGCATAACCTTTGGTTTGATTATTTAGAGATGCTAATAACTTACGCTCAGTTATAGCAGTTATTTCCCTATCTATAGATACTTGATCGCTATTGATATAGCAACAAAGCATTTCTGTAAAATCGTTTTCATACCATTCTGATTGATACTTTTTTTCAGAAAGCGCCTGACTATAGGCATTTATCAGTAATTCAATACAGTCTTTCTCGAAAGAATTTTTGAAAACATTTTGAATTGCAATTGATAGTGCCATTTAAACCCCACTAAGTATTTCAAGGATTAAATTGGAACCATCTTCCATCGCCATGGATTTTGACCAAAATCGACGTTGGTTTGGACGAATAATGAAGATATCATCATCTGCTTTGTAGTTTAATGTTTTTCTGACATAAATATTACTCGCCTTTTCTTCCCAAAGTTTTTCATCTAGTTGCTTTAATTGAGCTGATACATTCTCATTAGAAACATGTATTGTTTCTTTTTCTTCAGAAAATGATAGCTTCACCATCATCAGCGAGCTGTAATGGCTAATATTGAAAATAGTCGCATTCACATATAAGTTCTGCCCTTCAATAAAGACATTCAACTTATTGACGATAACACTTACATATTCTGTTAGTTGCCCTTTCAGAACCGAACTCAAAGCAATAGATTTGGATTGGTTATGAAACAAATCCAAATTAAACAATATTAAGTCATTAATTAAATCTTTTTCTTCATTAGATATATTAAGGCACTGGAAAATAAGTTCATCAATTTCTTCAAGGTGTACCTGAATATTCATATCATTACGTAAAGGGTTGTTTTTTATAGATATAAGTACTTCTTTTGTTTTTTTAATAATCTGATTTTTTTGTTCCTCATACATTTCAAAAGGGATAGATAAATATTCATTCTTCATAATTTGCTCTCGTTCAATACCATATGAAGAGATTGTCATGAATAAAAAATATGTACTAAATTTGGAGTTAAAGTAAGCCAAGAGTAGAAATAATTCATCAATATATTTATCTTCTACAAAAAACCCATACACACCATCTCTAAAAGAACAGTTTTCATCTACATAAGATGCGCAAATAGAATTATTTTCTAATCCTTTTTTAACGATAATATGTGGGTTCGTGAAAGCTTCTAAGTTTCCTAGCCGTCTAAACACTTCAATTTTTTTTATATCTCTAATATTAGAAACGTTATAATACTTTTCATAGAATTTAGTTGCTTTAGGTGTTTTTATCGATTCTTTGACATCCTGAAAAAGATTTGAGTGCGTATAGTATTTGGTCATAAACACAGTATCTAAATACTGTAACTCTGATAATTCCTTACTTTCTATAACCTTATCTTTAGTCTGAGTTAACAACTGAAAGCCCACACCTGACTTTATCCCAGAAACATTGGTAAAGCTTTCGATATTATGGTCAAAATTAGATAATTTTTTTATCAACTTCCAATCTGCAGTACCGCCCCACATAGCAACTTTCCATACCTTACTATTTGGATTTTGACACTCTACTCTAGGTAAATGCTTTACATCAGTAGTATCAATCTGCAACCCATCAATCACATTAGACTTAACGTAAGTTTTGGGTACAATATATTCAATTTGAGTCGATGGATTTTCAGGTGTTTGACTTTGATAGTAAACAATACTTATTGGGCCAACAGCATCACCAAATAAATGACCACCAAAACTCTTTGGAGCTTTCCTTAAAATGGAAAAATTGAAAACTTTTTCAACATAGCATTCATTAAACAGCCATTGCCTAAAATTTTGGTATGTGCTGCTCGTATTAGTTAATATCTTGGTATTGAAGATCAGTGCAATTTCTCCACGGGGTGCAAGATCGATTGCTTTATGTAAAAAAGGTAATACCATTTCTTTAGCAAAATTATACTTTTCGCAATACTGCCGAATGGATGGCAGTAGCTGTGTAATTCCAAAAGGCGGATTGCCAACGATTAAATCAAAATTATGACTCTCAACTTCTTTATTTACTTCGATTGTATCTCTACAAAATAAATTATGACCTTGAACCTTTAGTGTGTGATCATTTGGATCATTGATTAAATTAGGTAATAAATGACTTTCTTTTTGCCAAATATTCTTTGGATCTAGAAAGTCGACCAAAGCAAGGTATAAACTAAAAGTTGCCACTCTAATTGATTGTGGCTCTATTTCTATCCCAAAAATGTTTTCTGTCAGTAGTTTCTTTAGTTTTTTAAAATCAGTGAGCTTCTCGCCATGATGGTTTTCATAACGTTTGACAAGGCGTTTAAAGCTTTCAACCAAGAAGATCCCTGAACCACAGCTAGGGTCAAGAATTTTGACATTATAGTTAGTGTATGATGTAGCGGTTGGCAATTTTTCGTTAAGAATAAATTCAACTAATGATGGAGGTGTATAAAATGTTCCTGACTGTTTTTTCTGTTCTGGATTAGAATCTAATAAAAAACGTTCGTATATTTCACTCAAAAGTTCAATTTGAATAATACTGAAGTCAAATAGTCGCCATTCGGAGAATAAATCAACTTGCGTAATATCTTCATTACCACTAATAAAGCACTTACGAATAACGGATAGCTGTTCTTCAGTAACTAGCTCCATCTCTTCTGCTTTGACAGTAAATACATTACCATTGAAATGTGTTTCTAGCTTTTGGTATAGATGATAAGTGTCTTCTACATTTTGTAGAATATCGAAATAGCATGTGGCTTTGGAGTTGATCTGCTGGTATAGATTGTCATCAGTTGCACCACGATCTTCTAGGTATAACAAAAAAAGCGAGCATAATATAAGCTTATGAATTAAATCTTTTGATAGTCCGTCAGCTTCAAGTTGTTTGGTGGTTTCTACCAAACTGTCAACTAAGTATCTATCAACTCGACGTTTCAAGTTTATTTTCGTGCGAATCTTATCAGATTCTTCTAATGTCCATACAATACCAGTATCTATCGCAACTCTAGAGAAAATTTTATCTAATTCTTCTAGGTGTTGTTGATTAGATAAGCTATATTTTCCTATCTCCAAACCTTCTAGTTCTTTTTCATAATTTGTTTGTTGCGTTTTTAGAATTGGCTTTCCTGCACAGTTATAAATGCGAATTTCAGTATCAGAAAATACATATAAGAATAAAACCTTCTTATAATTCCAGATGTTCTTTTGTGTTTCAGCAATTTCAATAAGTGCTCTGGAATCAAATGTTAAAACTTTTTTTAGAAAAATAGCTGGGAAGCTAGAGCCGTTTTCATCAGTATTAAAATATACTGAATCTACATTTAATTCTTTAATCTGCTGTAAAATAATAGCTTCACTTTCCGTACATTCATTTGAATGAACAGAAATCGCTCTATTAAAGCCTAAAGTGGCTATTAAGTCTTTGTCAGCATCGATTAGCATAGTAATTTCGGCAAGCTCTTTGTGATAAAAATCAACTCTTTATCATAGCATTTTTACATTATAGTATCTATTATTAAAAGCTCACGCCGAGCCCGTTTGCTTCCATTATAGATTATAGTAATATTATCAGTGGTGTATCAAGTAGGATGTTGAGGAACAAAAGGATAGTGACAACCGAAGCAAGATAATATATCTGAGGCCATGAAAATACAAATAGATATCAGCTGTCCCGACTGTCACAGTTAGAGTCTGAACAAAAACGGCATCAAAATTTATGTTAAGCAGAATTGCTAGTGTAAGGACTGCAAACGACAGTTCATTGGCGATCATGCTTTAATCTACCAAGGTTGTCGTTCTCAAATAGCAGTTAAAACATAGATAATGACAGTTTATAGTTGCGGTGTTAAAGATATAGCTGTTACAGCCTCTACCAGCATTGGTAAAGTACTTAGTATTATATGTTCATCTGTTTATAAGATTGCGCCTAAAAAGAGCTATTATGAATGCTCAGAAGTTGATGAGTTCTGGACTTGTGTGTTTCAAAAAAAGCGTAAAGTCTAGCTTATTTATGCTTATGACCTTGCTACTAATCAGCTTGTGACCTATGTTTGTAGCAAACGCGATTTGAAAACGGTTAAGAAACTAAGAGCCCATCCTAAGCAACTTAACATTAGCTATGACTCTATTAGAATGGGATAACTGAGATAGCTTTATAACTGCCTTTAAAACAGATTATAAACGCATCGGCAAACAGCAAACTATGGGCAGAGAAGGTAATGATTGCCGCCTGAGACACCGATGAAGACGGACCGTTCGAAAGACTTATTGTTTCTCAAAAAAGCTTGATAATCACTTTGAGGTATTTGATTTAGTGTTTTTTTATATCAATCATAGCTATGCTTGATTAAAGCATACTTTTTAGAACACCACCCAAAATTTAATTGCTTGAATATTGCAATACTTTGTCAGAGCTTAAATGGATATCATTTACAATCAACTTACCGTTGACAAGGAATACATCTATTTCGTCTTGTTCCATAAGGTAAGATAGAATATTAAAGCTCTCTAACTTTGATTCCAACAAAACAAACAACTTACCGTTTATTCTATTAATAAAATCAGTATGCTGTTTTAGCTGAACCCTTAAACCATCAAGTTGATAACCGTCTAGACTTTTATTTTGCTCAATTTCCTGTTTTTGTTCGTCTGTAAAGTTATCGAAAGCATCTATACGATACTCCATAAGTTTATCAAGCTCATTTTTAATTCTAGTCACAAAATCTCTGTACCTTTGAATATTGTTGTCGGAGTAGTTTCCACTAATAACTATTTCGCAAATTTTACCTGCTACCAAACGTTCAAAAACTGCAAATACAGGATGAGTTAACACTTCTCTTTCAAAGAACTGACCTGGATGAAATTTTTGATTTGTGTTTGAATCGGTATAATAAAAATTACATCCTGTTGAGAAGATATTTTGTTTTGAGTTTAAAAGGTCACTAAATCTAAGCCTTTGGGAGATATACAGTTCGTAGCAATCATCATTATTTTTTACTATTCGAGACAAGTAAATATCTCGCATCGATCTATCTAACGATATATCAGGTATGCTCCTGAAACTGTCTACTATAGTTTCTGATATTCTTTCAAATCGAGCTTGCTCCTCAATAATCTGATGCTTTCTAATATCGATACATAGGTCAGAAATATATGACAAACTATTCTGAATTGAGCTGTACAAACTTATACCTAACAAAGCTGGCATTAAATCTAACTGATTATCCAGTTCAACTTTTTCCAAACCAGCAACGTCGCTGATTTTTCCTTTCTCAATACATGTTGTCGTAGGAAGGCCTTCTAATTCTCCGCTGTTTATTGTCATTAGCTCTCGAGAAGATCCTTTTTTGAAAACCAACCTGTAAAAGTACTCATCTTCGTTACCTTTTGCTAAATAACTTAGCTTCTGACTAAAAGCAGAGATAAAAAGTGAATTTGAGATTAAACGAGGATTGGGTATCAACTCACTAAGATTTGGGTTTTTTTCAAAAATAACTTGAATGCTTTTCGGTAAATTTTCCATCAATACTTCTCCACTCATTGCCCAAGTAAATTAAAATTTTCCACCAACGCCTTTAAACTTCTCAACAAAAGCTGCAATTTTTTGAAAAACATTTTGCTTTTGCGTTCGGTACTGTGGGTTCAATGGGCTAAGTTTGGGCAGCGCTTCATTAAGAGCAGTGCCATTTTCAGAGGCGTACTCACGTTTGAGTGATGACGCAATATAGCGTTTGGCAGCTTCTTCATTGAGCTTTTCAGAGGCAATAATGGCATCGGCTTCGCGCTTCTGCTCCGCCTGGGCGAATTTGAAGAAAGCGTCGATAATGCTGGCTTTGTCATTGATCTCATCTAGGTTTGTCTGGTTAATAAAATCAACCACTAAGCTCTCTTTCGCTCTATTACCAAGACTACCACGAATCATACGGCGGACTTCTTCAATCAAGCCTTCTTTGCTCTTGTTCTTCTTATTGTGATCAAAAATCAGTTCAAGAATGTAATCGAGGTTTATTTCCTGAGATTTAAGCAAATCAATTTCAAAGACCACATCGTCCCAGTCTACCGTTGACTTATCTTTGTCCTGGCCTTCTTTATCGCGTCGCAACCAGTCGCGGGTATCGTTGTAGGTAGAGCGATAATCTTGAATAGCACGCTCGCCTGGCATATCGATGGTTTGCATTGCCTCGATGTCAGCATCGTCCAGATAGTACTTTGACTTGAACTCTTCAACAGCTTGTTCATCACTGCTATCTAAGCTTTGCAGTGCTTTTAATCCAGCAAACTCATCGTAGTTTTGTAAAATATTTTCTGCTTTTAGGTATTCACCAAACAGCTTGGCAAATTCTTTTTTATCTTGTTCTTTTTCAATATTTTCTGGGTTTGGAAAGCGTTCTTTCAACTCTTTTACGATATCAACAAAACCTCGACGCGCTTGGCCAGTAGCAATATCGTTAAAGCCTTCCATGTATTCTTTGTAGCTCTTTTCCAACACCACGTTTTTGGTGTTTTTGTCACCAAACAAGGTGATGGCGTCAATGGTTGCCTGTTCCAAATCACGGAAGGTAACAATATTGCCAAAGGTCTTCGTTGCATCATAAATGCGATTGGTGCGAGAAAACGCCTGCATCAAGCCGTGATAGCGCAAATTCTTATCAACAAACAAGGTGTTGAGCGTAGGCGCATCAAAGCCCGTTAAAAACATACCGACCACGATGAGCAGATCTATTTCTTGATTCTTCACGCGCTGGGCAAGGTCACGGTAGTAGTTCTGAAAGCCATTACTGTCCACGCCATAGTTAGATTTAAACATGGCGTTGTAATCAGTGATCGCAGCGCTCAAAAACTCTTTCGCACTGCTGTTCATTGCACTGACTTCAAAGCTCTCATCTAAAATATCACCAATGGCGTCCTGCTCTTCATTGGCTGCAAATGAGAAGATAGTCGCAATGCGCAGAGGTTTACTTGTGGGTCCATTTTCGGCCTCGGCCTGCAATGTTTTAAAGGTTTCATAATACGCTTTAGCCGCATCAACACTACTGACCGCAAACATGGCATTAAACCCTTTTGCACCCGAATAGGCTCGATGCGTTTTCTGGTTAAAATGACTTAGAATGTACTGAGAGATTTCATGGATCCGCATCGGATGTAAAAATGCTTTCTTGTTCTCGGCGGCACTGAGCTTCTTATCATCCTGCTCAGTCTCAATGCTCTTAAATTGAGGGCGAACATCGTTATAGTCCACTTTGAACTTGAGTACTTTCTCATCACGAATGGCATCAGTGATTACATACGTGTGCAACTGCTGACCGAACACGCTGCCCGTGGTTTCAGCACCCAAGGCGTTTTCAGGGAAAATTGGCGTACCTGTAAAGCCAAACTGGTAGTACTTTTTGAATTTCTTCTTCAGATTTTTCTGCGCCTCACCGAACTGGCTTCGATGACACTCATCAAAAATAAATACCACTTGCTTGTTGTAGACAGCTAAATCGCTTTCACTTTTGATTAAGTTGTTGAGCTTTTGGATCGTGGTGACGACAATCTTGTTATCGTCTTTATCAAGGTTGCTCTTAAGCCCTGCGGTACTGTCTGAACCGTTCACACTATCAGGCGAGAAGCGCTGATACTCTTTCATGGTCTGATAGTCGAGGTCTTTTCTGTCCACCACAAAAAAGACTTTATCAATACAGTCTAAATCAGTGGCCAAACGTGCAGCCTTAAAGCTGGTGAGTGTTTTACCAGAGCCAGTGGTGTGCCAAATGTACCCACCGCTTTCGGTATTACTCCAACTCTTACTATTAAACGCGCTCTTTATCTTCCACAAAATGCGCTCAGTGGCCGCAATCTGGTAGGGGCGCATAACCAGCAAGGTGTTGCTGACATCAAATACGGAGTAACGCAAAACTACTTCAAGCAGCGTTTCTTTCTGGAAAAAAGTAGCCGTGAAGTCTTTTAAATCCTTAATCAGTGTATTGTCTGACTTCGTCCAGTTCATTGTAAAGTCGAAGCTGTTCTTGTCACGCTTAGTGGTATTGGCAAAATATCGCGTGTCGGTGCCATTAGAGATCACAAAAAGCTGCAAGAACTTGTACAACGAGTTCTCGGCATTAAAACTCTCTTTGCTGTAGCGATGTATTTGGTTAAACGCCTCTCGAATCGCTACACCACGCTTTTTCAGTTCGATTTGCACCAGAGGCAAACCATTGACCAAAATCGTCACATCATAGCGGTTAGCATTGCTACCCGTTTGCTCAAACTGCTTAATCACCTGCACTTTGTTACGAGCAATGGTCTTCTTGTCGAACAGGTAGATGTTTTCTATATGGCCATCATCAAAGACAAAATCGAAGATATAGTCACTGTGCACCTTGCGGGTTTTGTCGAGAATATTGTCGCTTGGTGTGTTCAGGTATTGCTCGCAAAAGCGAGCCCACTCGGCATCGGTAAACTCGACCTTATTAAGGGCTTGTAGCTGCTTGCGCACATTCGCCAGCATGGTGTCTGGCGTCGTTATCGTAGGTAAATACTCATAGCCCTGGTTGCTTAGGTCCTGAATCAGTTCACGTTCTAAATCACCTTCGCTCTGGTAGCCCTCAGCTATTTGGTCTAGCCGTGTATATTTATCTAAAACAATAAAGTTATTCGATTCAGCAACCGTTTTATAATTAGTCATTTATACTTCCTGCCGCCAGAATCCATATTCACTACTCAAGTAATCAACTAAATATTCTAACTTTTGTTTATCATTTGCTTCGACTTCTCCTGTTTCTTCACCAGCGTGTGCAGAGTGACTAGAAAGATTAAGAATCCGATTAGCAAATGGATCAGGGTTACCATCATCCGCTTTAGGAAGAAGCTCTGCCCAACCTTTATGCCCCAAAAATGTCGCTGTTTTCTCTAAAATATTTCTGACAAAACTGAAATGATATTTTCTGACTTGATTACTAATCAGTGCTTCCCTTATTTCAGCTAACAAAAGCAAGTGGTATGAAAACGGAGTATTATCTCCAAGAATGGTAAGCTCAAAATCTCCTGCTGAGTCCTTATCAAGGCGATACTTTTGAGACTCTTTAGACCTATATAACCACTTAATATCTACCGCGTTGGGATCTTTGGCTAGTTTATTACTAAACTCATTAGAAAGAACATTATAAAATAGTGGGTTATGCGTCGTAATAACAAATTTCAAGCCGACCGAGCTGGATTTCACTAACTTAGCTAAGTCAACAGCAAGCTCAATTAAGTGACTATCATCGAGAGAGCTCACAGGATCATCGATGAACACATATTCCAAACCATTAAATTTATCCGTACTTCTGTCATCTTCAGTGCTGCTCAATTCTTCAATAGCTAGATCTAATAGGCTGTAAAATACACTCCAAACTAAGTTACTTTCTTCTCCTTTGGAGATCTTAATAGAGGCACCTTTAATATCACTTTTCATTTTAAAAGCGATTTCCGAGAAATCAGTACTGAATATTGGCTCTATAGTACCACTGCTCAATTTTTGAAAGTGTTCAATAATTGCCGGCCCCCGTCCTTGTTCCTCCAACACCCACTTAGTGAACTCATTCGGGTGTATTTTGAGCATTCTATCTACATCACCATCTAAGTCATTATCCCAATAAAACAAGTCCTCAGTGAAGGCGTTGTAATACAGGGCTTTCAATGTCGCTTGCTCCCCATTTTCGTCAACCTTTGGGGAGACTAGTTCTTTAAATAATCTAGAAAGACGAGTTTTCCCTGTACCGTTGAAAGCATAAATCAATTGAACTTTTTTATTTAAAGCTTTGAGATCGAGTGCAATCTCATCGAGTGGTTTACCCATCTTACGCACCCTCCATTACTTCAGGCTTAGGAAATCTTAACAACAAATCACGATAATATTCGTATTGTTTCTGACGCAGCTCGATTTCGCGTGGGAGACCTTCTGTGATCGAGTTGGCTAGAGCGTCAAATTTATCGAGAATGGCCACGATACGCATTTGCTCGGCAAGTGATTTCTCATAGTCGTTTGGATATGGAATAGGAATGCGTACCTTTGAAATTCCGTCGATTAATAACCTTTTTACTTTACCTCGACTTATGTGTTTAGCTTTCTTCGAAATAAAATCTTCAGTTTGTAGACAATAAGATAAATATTTTGGATTTAAAGAATGACGAATAGCGTAGCTATCATCATGAATGGCTACCTTTCCTTTACCCAGCCAAGCTACAGCCTTGCCAACATCTTCAATAGTTTCACCCACGCTGGCGACAATCACGTCATTAGTTTCAGCATAACGGAGCGATTCAGCTAGGTCTGATCTAACCTGTGAAATTGTAATTTTAGACGATGTTCCATAGTGAGTGTAAATTTCACCATAGTGGATGACGTCAACACCACCATCTACTACGTAATCTTTTTTAGTAAATCGTTTTCCTCGGATAAATTCGGCAAGCTCACCCAATGGTTTCCACTCTACTTCACCAGTTTCAAAGCTTAACAACTGATCGCGGTAGTAGTTGTATTGTTTTTTGCGCATGTTAAGCTCGGCGGTCAGCTCGGCGGTCATGGCGGTAAATGCGTCCAGAATGCGGACGATTTCGGCCTGGATTTCCAGGGATTTTTTTGGGTTATTTGGGCATGGGATGGGTATTTCCAGCTCTTTTAAACTACCAGCATTAAGTGCAGGTATGCCATCAAATGTGCACAGCGATTGAATAGCAGATTGCATTTGATACAAGAGGTGATAAAGATATCTTACTTCAAGGTTCGCACTATCTTTGATCGTTACAGAATAATTTAGATTCCCTCTAAAATACTTTCCTTCTTGCCATGTAATTGAACCAACACCGGCCCCCCGGGTAGTTATTCCAATAGGGTCATTGTCAGTATTCCATTTATCGATAAATCCTAAAGGCTCCCTGCCACTATTTATCACAGGGTATTGGCCTGGATTAGTTGATATGGCTTGTTTGCTTACTGCTTGCCCTGTTTTGATTAACGTTACGTCGCCAAGTGCAATCCACTCTACGATTTCTCCATCCAATAGCTTTTCTAAATAGTTCAACTGACTCATGCCTCAAGCTCCTCAACTTCAATCTCCGCCACAATGGCGTCAATATCACTGCGAAGCACATCAATTTTAGCGACGGTGGTTTTAAGTTCGGCATTAAGCTCTGTAATGTCCACTAGCTCGCGGTTGTCTTTAGCTTCTACATAACTGCTTACCGAAAGGTTGTAGCTGTTGGCTGCAATGACATCCAAATCAATGGATTTGGCAAAGTGCTCTACGTTTTCTTTGCTGGCAAACACTTTTATGATGTCTTCAATATGCTGATTGGTAATTACGTTGGTATTAGTTTCCTTTTTGAAGTAAGCCTCGCTACTAGCATCAATAAACTGAGTGGTGGTGTCTAGCTTGTGTTTAGAAAGTACCAAGATATTTACGGCTATGGTGGTGCCGAAGAACAGGTTAGGTGCTAGTGAAATCACGGTTTCTACGTAGTTGTTATCAACAAGATACTGTCGAATCTTTTGCTCGGCACCACCACGGTAGAAAATACCAGGGAAACAAACAATGGCCGCGCGGCCTTTGCTTGATAGGTAATTCAATGCATGAAGTACAAAGGCAAAGTCAGCTTTAGATTTAGGCGCGAGTGTACCTGCGGGTGCAAAGCGGTCATCATTTATTAAGGTTGGATCGTCGCTGCCAATCCATTTCACTGAATACGGGGGGTTAGAGACAATCGCATCAAATGGTTTGTCATCTAGAAAGTGGGGGTCGGTTAGGGTATCGCCTAATTGAATGTTAAATTTGTCGTAGTTGATATTGTGCAAAAACATATTCATACGTGCCAAGTTGTAGGTAGTATGATTTAGCTCTTGACCAAAGAAACCATCTTCAATTATGTGCGCATCAAAGTGCTTTTTTGCTTGCAATAGTAACGAACCTGAACCTGCCGCAGGATCATAGATTTTATTGACGCTGGTCTGACCATGCATGGCGAGTTGAGCAATTAATTTTGAGACGTGCTGGGGCGTAAAAAATTCGCCGCCGGATTTACCAGCATTAGAGGCGTAGTTTGAAATTAAGTACTCATAAGCATCACCAAATAAATCAATTTGGTTATCTTCAAAATTGCCAAAAGTTAATTCTGCAACGCCTTTTAGAACAGCAGTAAGTCGCTTATTTTTAGCCTCTACCGTGTTACCAAGACGATTGCTGGTAGTATCAAAATCAGCAAACAAGCCTTTAATGTCTTTTTCAGAATCATAGCCATTGGCGGAGTTTTCTATTGCAGCAAAAATAGCAGCTAAGTCTGTGTTTAAGTTTTCGTTTTTATGGGCATTAGCTGTCACATTGCTGAATAACTGGCTTGGTAAAATAAAATAGCCTTTGGTGCGAATTGCACCATCTTTTGCTGCTTTTATATTTACATCATCATCTGACATTGCAGCATAGTTAACACTCGCGTCGCCACCAGTGATATATGCGTTAAAGTTCTCACTTATAAAACGGTAGAACAGTGTTCCAAGCACATACTGCTTAAAGTCCCATCCATCGACGGAACCTCGTACATCATTGGCAATTGCCCAAATTTGTCGTTGAAGCTCAGCACGTTGTTGATTACTTGTCATTATAAAAAACCTTATAAAATAAAAAAGGTATAAGTAGAAAGAGTTGGTTTAGCTAGATAGAATCAGGTTTCTAAGATACCAGTTAGTCGGCTTAGCCATCCATTGAATTCAATACTGGAGTCAGTTAGTTGAAGAGAATTTGATGGATGTCTCATTCTTTTTACTATTCCAAAATTTTCTAAATACTTGTTGGTAGGCCAATTGATTGAACGTTGGACTATTAGCTGCAATATATCTTCAAGTTGCTGAGACCACAGCTCAGTATCCTCTACTTTAATTATTAGTGTTGATAGCATTCTGTTATTGTCACTCATGTCAACTTCTAAAACGATGAAATTAGCTTTATCTGTTTTTATCTGTACTTCAAGTAAAGATCGCTTATTACCGTCAATTGTTCTATGCAAACTCGATCGACCAACAGCTGGCAAAAAATGCAATTCTTCATGGCAGTCAAGATCATGTTGTTCTAATAACTTTTTGATTAGTAGCTTAAATGCTTCAAAGCGTTGAATATAGAGCTCTAAGACCTCACTTTCATCATCAATCCCTGAGAAGTCAGTTTGGCACGCAGTACCATCAATCGTAGCTTCATCTGCACTCAGATCGAGCCCTACGAGATCTTCATATTCTTCAGATTCTATTCCGTTTGAGCTTGCCACTCTTTTTTTAACGACCTTTCGAGTTTCTATTGCGTTTACAAAGCTAAAAGATGTTGTTGGAATATCTAACGTTTTTAACTTAGTATCAATATCTGCATCCTGCTGATCATCAATAGTGTTGCTATCTGCTGAACTAACTGACTTAGCTCCATTATCTTTAGCGCTACCTGTCATACCAGTTTTGAATTTCTCGCTATAAAACCGCACGGTTTTAGGCAAAGAAGAAGGAATGTTGCTAATGCCTAAAACCTCATAAACGTAGTAATTATCAGTGTCCTTATCCATCCAACCTCTAGTCTCTAGCGAGATGTTGTCAAGTCGTGGCGGACTAAATCTAAAGCGCCATATTTTCTTGTCTTCAGTTTCCTGAACTTCTTCAGTAAAATTTTTGGCAATACTTTCATAGGATGAGCGCGCGTTCTTATCTAATAGTATCCAAGCCAGTAAGCGTCTCTGTCCTTCATTTTCAAAAGATTTTATAGGTAAAGAGCTTATAGGCAGAATATTTACTAAAATTGAATCATCTTGTATGTCCTGAATCCAAAATTCTCTACTAAGTAATCCCTGATCAATACAGTTTCGAGCAAGGTAAGCATTATGAAAAAATAAAATTCGTGCAAACTCAATCTGAGGAGTATGAACTGTTACCGTTGACTCATCTGATCTGATATAGTCAAACATAAAGGTATTACCACCGCCTTCTGAATCAGTACCTACTTGCCAATTAGAAGTAGAGATATCACTCAAACTAAATGAATAGCCACCTTTACGAGACTGCCCATCTGAAGGGTTTATAACTCTTCTTTTTGCGAGAGCTGGTAAATTCGATAGCCTAGTATGTAATACCTGATCCTGCCCATCGCTTCTTACACATAGCTCAAGGTTCCATGATTTCAAATGCTTAAACTTGAAAATATTAGCAACGTACATTATTTTCGAGTTTTCAGTAAAACCTTTAGCTATCATATACTCACCTTATTTATCCGCATATCTGCAATACTGTGCGCCTGCTCTAGAAACCTACTAGACTTAGAAGTAATTCGCTCATCGCTTAATTTAGCCAGTCGTAATATTTCCCAGCGCTGTAGAGTCTGATTGTTCAATATGCTGTCAATCAATACATAACTTAATCGTCTTATCTGATAGTCACTAACGTCTTCGCTA
The DNA here is from genome assembly GCF_019279065.1 of Psychrobacter sp. BF1. Lineage (NCBI taxonomy): Bacteria > Pseudomonadati > Pseudomonadota > Gammaproteobacteria > Moraxellales > Moraxellaceae > Psychrobacter > Psychrobacter sp. BF1. The sequence continues at coordinate 190,389 of NZ_JAGYWV010000005.1, read as the reverse complement.
TATCTGTTCAAAAATGCTGAGACTAAAGGTAGTTTATTTTGATTCTTTTCAATCATTGAAACTGAATAAGTTTGATTCATCCACCACTTTTTTGATTTACGAGGTGATGTTAAGTCAAAACACACTTGATCGTTTGTTTTGATAAAGGACCTCACTAATTCAATATCTTTCCTTCGCCAATCTATAATGAATCCTTTAGGGATATGACGCTGATGGTAGCTTTTGTTTGTATCCGTAAACCATGCTTTATCATTCCTATATAGCCATATATAAAGAGCTTGGTTGATTTTTCTAGATTCTTTGATAGATTGGTTGTCTTTAATCAGTCCCATCCAAAGATTTCGATTTTCCTCTATTATTCTACTGTCAGGCTTTAAAGTATTTTTTGTTTGGGTGATTTCATTTGGCAGTATAGTTGTCTGGCTTTTCACCTGCATTAATATTTCTTCAAAGGACCATTCTTGCTCTAATAAAGACTCAATAACGACAATATGCTCAAGATAACTGAACGATTTACGATGTTTACGAAAAATACCCCTAAGCCAACCTGTTTCACTGTTAAGTATATGAAGATTGTTCGTTTCCAAAAATTCTACTGACCATCTATTTTTAATTTTTTCTAGTATATGAAGATGATTGATATGTTTAGACCCTCTTATACAGTCGTGAGATCGAGCTAAATTGTGATAAAAAGTGGTCCACTGCTCAAAGGTTGGAGAAGGTTGTTCGCCTAAAGATAAAAGCTCAGTTATTTTAGAGGTGAGAAATCTATCACCCTCACTGATGCTTTCTTGTTGTTTTATAACACAGTTATGCGGAGTAGGGGCAATAAAATCATGACGGGAGTTAGGGCGATATTCAACTGAAGAATCCACTAATTTTCCATGCTTGCTACAACAAGTTATTCCTGAAATTTGCCATATACGTGACCAATACCATTCACCATGGTCTTTAAACTGCTCAACAAGACATTGTGGACAGTAACGGATATATTTTACAGAGGGCAGTCTTGATGCATTATTACCTATTGCTAAGTGAATAGCGCCTTGCGAATGGCTAGCCATCCATCTCAAACACTCTTGTCGTCTAGACTCAGGTATAAAAGGGGCATATAAAGGAAAAAGCGTATACTGATAAGCGATATAATTTAGATTAAAATGGTTATGGGGATAATGCCTCGTAATTTTAGATAAATGACACGGTAAATCAACTGTTGCAACTATACCTCTGTCTTCAAAAACATCATCTAATAACTGCTTGGGGCTAACTATTCCCGCTCTGATTTTATATCTAGCAACTGTGCTATAAATTAGCTCTTCGTCATATGGAATAGGGAGGTTGATCATATCAACTTACCTTAGGTAGCCAATCATTAATGTCAAATATTAGCGATGTAGAGTCTTTTAAGTGTTCATAAAATGAATTGCCTTGTTCCTTTTGAGTGAACTGATAGCGTAAATCTTCAGAGTCAAGAGTATGCCAATCTGTCTGTTTTATATATTTTAATTTTTTGTTACAAGCACTTGTTTCAGAGTCACTTTGTAAAGCGCTATTTTCAGCTTTAATCTCTTTCAACCATTCTAAAATAATAGGTATTAAATCAGCCATAGATGCTTCAGGTAGCTCAGAAACTACTTGTTTGACCGTAGGAACTAGTAGAGGGGAGTCTTGCCCCATATCGACTAACATACGATGTAATCTAATGCTTAGTTCGCAACCCTGATACTCTGATACCTCATCAAATTCAAAATTTTTTTGATGTAACTTACTTTGAAGCTGTAATAACTTTTTATCAATATCCGGTATCACCAGATCTGAGAACTGGGCGATTTTATCTGCTCTACCAGACTGTAGGGCTTCTATCATAGGGTGTATAGGTCTTAAATCTTCATCGTAAGTAGTTTGCAGTAATTTAACCGTAATACGTTCTAAACCTGAATCTATAGCCCTAAGCTGAGCAAGCACAAAAAGCTTAACTACTATATCTAAAATGCCTTGTGACAGATCGTACCAACGACTTCTTATGTCATCAGATAATATGATATCTGCTTTTTTCAACCATTGATGTTTCCACAGGTTGTCTGTAAATCTGTTCCATTCAGACTTATATGTTTTGCCATCTGCTAAAACTATATTTAGCTCTTGTACCATCTGCTCCCAAAAAACTGAGCCAAAACCTGCTCCACGACGAGCTGACCTTAAATCTCCTTCAAAAATGAACCTAGCTTTTGGTGTCCCAACCATAACTACAGGAAGACCTACTGTATTTACTAGCGTCACGAAAAAATTCAACATTTTTTCAGCACCACCAGATTTATTGACACTGAGATGTTGTATTTCATCTATTACTAATAGTCCAATAGCATGATGATTAGAAATTTGACGCATTAGATTCAACAAGGTTTCAATACTGTGTCGTTTCAATGCATACTTCTTTTCATAATTAGAGTCTAAAGCTTGGTCAATTGCTCTAAAAAAGTGAAGGCATAAGCTTTTAAGTGAACCATCATGTGGACAATCTACTCTTAGGTAGACAATTTGAGTAAAGTTTAATTCTGAATGGTAAATGACTTGAGGGTAGGTCGATAGAATTTTATTAAGCGTGGTCGTTTTACCGCTACCTGAACAGCCTATAAAGGCTAAGCTCCGAGCTGTAGAAGTCACTGTAGGAAACCTAATGACATCGTCCTTACCGGACATTAAACGCTCATAGCCATTTTGAAGATGAGTATTTAAAGAGCCGTCTTTAGGATTACGTCCAACATATCCTTCACGAATCATGATTGATAATTTTTTCTCAAGATCAATATGACGATTAATAGGCTGAAAAAATAGCCCCATCATTTGAGAGATTAAGTGGGCTCGAACAGAAGATGAAGCCTGACAATCAGAATGATTAAACTCTATGCTACCTTTAAGTCTTTTGGCTACTTGTGCTGGTTCTAAAATGTAAGGTAATGCCTCAATAAATGGATTACCTTTGTATGAACCAAAACTCTCCCTGTACACAGCATTAATCATCATTACCTCTAACCTTCTATAGTCAATCATCTTCAGATAAAATATCATGATAGACTGGAAACTTGAGCGCTAGCTCTTCATCACCCAAGTCTGTTTGGTCCTTATTGCTTCTTGCCGTCGTAGGCAGTTGAATTACCTGTCCTTTTTTAAATTTACTTCTTTGCCTTTCCTGACGTTCCTCATCTTTAGCCAACCTCTTGTTATCAGTAATATTAGCCAACTGAGCTGACTTAGTCTTAAAGGTTGTTGGTTTAGCCTTAATCGCTTCTTGTATGATCTTCTCATTTTCTCGCTCAAGTGTTTCTAACGCTAAACTACTTTTGAGCTCTTGATTTGCAGCTACATTTTTTTGCTCTTTCTGTATTTGCCAGACCTCCCAAAAGCTACAGCCTTTAAATTCTCTTGAACGATCAGATAAATGAGCTTTCCAATAATTAAGACTATCTTGTTCATAAAATATATAAATTGTGTCTGCATCTAGAGGATCATAAGCAACCTTGAGTGACTTAGGTCTACTAATTGTACTTTTTCGATGAAGCCAACCTTTTTCTCTTATTTCAGTACAAATATAGTAATTACCAAAAAGCTTAATACCTAGATCTGATACTGTGGCTTTCTTTCTAGGCAATAGTGCAACATATAAAGCTTGCTCTGAAACAGCACGTAACCTACCTGTCCGATGTTGTAGCCCCCAATTCCACAGTTCAATAGGAACTATAGGTAAATCAGAAGGCATATCATTATCTCTATCATAATGGCTTAATTGATGAGCGTTGTTGTGCATTAAAATTGAATTAATCATAATCTTCTTGAAATCTGTAATCGTTAGAGTGGAGTCTAAACGGTAGTCGTTTCCTCCTTTTTTCTTCTCTTTAACACCCGTGACTACTCCTGGAGCAAACGGTTTGAATTTTGCTTGCATCGTTTTGAAGTAGCGTTCTACAACAGGTTTTAAGTCACCACGATAAGGTGGGGTATTTTCAATTCGAACTGAAAAGCTTTTTTCTAAAGTTTCAATCTGATGTCCTAGTAACTCTCCACGATCTGCTAAAATCGCGTCTGGTAAACCCATACAAGGCCAATCATCAGCTGTGATGTTAATCCCATAATTTTTACAGTAGTCTTGTTTATTGATTACGGCCATTTCTAACGCTTGTATGCTAGCGGCATACGAAGGGTTTTCAAATCCAATATAAAAGCCAGCTATCATACGACTGAATACATCAGTTACAAAATAGATTACAGGACGACCTACAATATTCTGTCTATCTGAATTGGATAAAAGATAAATATCTGCGATTGTAGCGTCTATCTCATAGCGTGAACCAGGGCCAAGCACTTGAGTGTTGACAGTCGATCTTAACTGTCTCACATCTTTGTTATAACTAATTTTGTTATGTCTGGCTTTGAGTTTTTGAACGGAAGTAAAGTTCTTGTTATAAAAATATTTAAACTGCCAGACACTTGGAAAGTCTTCTTCTTTAACGTCTGGATTTAAAGAACGATACATAGTCTTAAATTGTCGGTAAGCATAAACAACTGTATGTTTACTATCATTCAAGAGATGTTTATTGATAACGATTGAGAACAGCCTTTCAACATCCTCACTAATTATAGCGGTTGTACCCTGCTTGTGAATCCTAGGCCTGCCAAGCTTTTTATCTTTAGGAATACGTTTTTTACCCTTTGCTCCAGAATTTTTATAGTTTGGAAGCAGCGCATTAGGTACTTGACCCCTTCGCCAATATTTTCTGATGAGCCGATAGAGAGTTTGATTCGTACTTTTATCTGAATTGACAATCTCATTAATTATTTTTGAACGCACTTCAGGAAGGTAATATAATTCATTCGAGATAATCGGTTGTATCAACTGATAGTTCTCATCTCTCTTTATTTGAGCTGTGGTACCGTTTTCTGGTGATTGCAATAGCAAGTATTGGTAAGGATCATCTGTTAAATGACATTCACCTTCTTCAACTAAATCGACTAAGCTTTGCGTTTTTATTAATTCAGGCAGAGCTACAGTCTCGTTGATATCGATCCAAACAAAAATGTCATTTGGCAACTCTTTTAGAATTCTGTATTCTTTGCCCTGATTGTTGTAGATATCATTGATTCGAAACATATCGAAGCTCCTCAGCTATTAAGCTCCAACAATCAGTTCTATCTACACTCAGATCACTGCATTTAAGCTTCCTGAAATCAACACGCAGATCGAAAGTGAAAAATCTTTGGGCTAATATTCTTCTAAGCTCGTTTAAGGAAGCTCCAAGGTCACTATAATAGGCGTTATCGATTTCTTTACACAAATTAATAATTGAGTTGGTGGGATTTTTTAGTATCTGTTCGGAGTAAAAATTTAGCTTAGTCTCAATGTCAGAATAGATGTCACTATCGGACTCTGGATATAACCATCTGATATTATTTTGAACTTCTAAAGGAATATCTTTTTCCGTAACTATTTGCCAAGGAATCCCTTTACTCTGCCAATAACGACGTTCTATCTCTAACTTTTCTATGACTCTAGGATTATTTAAATATTTTGAATACTTAGCTTGAAGAGCAAATTGGTTGTGAAGGGTATTAGAAGTGACCACGTAGAAGTCTGAGGTCATTATATGTAGCTTACCCCTAATACTAGGATGCTTGACTTGCATTGAGTTGGCGATCTGCTGGGTATCTTCATATTTTAGAGGAAACTGTTCTCGTATATCAGTTATATCAGCACTCCATTCAAGAACTAAGAAAGCAGCTAATTCTAAATCCGACATGAGATGATGAGTTCGTCTAGTCTTATGTCCAAAGGTTCGGTGAGAACGTCCTGTTGAGGATATGTCAGAGATTTTGATCCAAGGCTTATAATCAGCTAACTCTCCTTGACCTCGTTCTTCTTCAATCCACTTCTGTTGTTTTTTGGAGAGCATAAAAAACCCCTGCTAATGTTTTATTAAACAATAGCAAGGGCCAGTGCCCGAGTCAATAGGATGATACTTTATTACTCAGGATGAAACTATATTACTTAAGATGATACTTTATTACTCGCCTACACAAGTGAGAGTCAGTAAGAAAGTGTTTACTCAACCGTAACAGATTTTGCCAAATTACGTGGCTGATCAACGTCCGTACCGCGCATGACGGCCACATGATACGACAGAAGCTGTACCGGCACACTATAAACAATCGGTGCAAGAGTTTCACAAACATCAGGTACATTGACCACATGCATACGATCCTCGGCGACCATTTTGCTGGATTCACTAGCGAATACGAACAGCTCACCATGACGAGCATGAACTTCTTGCATATTGGCTTTAAGCTTATCGAACATGCTGTCTTTAGGGGCCAACACGACGATAGGCATGTCTTTATCAACCAAAGCTAATGGACCATGTTTGAGCTCGCCTGCTGCGTAACCTTCAGCATGGATATAAGAGATCTCTTTAAGTTTCAGTGCGCCTTCAAGGGCTATTGGAAACTGCAGACCACGGCCTAAGAATAGGCAGCTTTTCTTATCCTCAAAGCTTTCGCTCATGGTTTTGATAGCAGCGTCTAAATGTAAGCTGGCATAAAGCTGACCAGGCAACTGCTGTAGTTCACTAAGTAAAGTGCCTAAACGCTCGCTATCCATACGCTGCTGAGTAGCGCCGACTTTTAATACTAGTAACATTAAAGCGACCAGCTGAGTGGTGAAAGCCTTAGTCGAAGCTACGCCAATCTCAGGACCTGCAAGGGTAGGCAAGTAAATATCAGTCTCACGGACTAATGACGAGGTGGCGACATTACACAGGGCCAGACTCACCAAGCCAGTAGGCTTTTGCTTTTGAGTATCACGTAGAGCCGATAAAGTGTCAGCAGTCTCACCAGATTGCGAAATGCAAATCACTAACGAGTTATCGACTACTACTGGGTTACGATAGCGAAATTCGCTTGCCACTTCAACTGAGCAGGGCAGACGGGTTAAGTTTTCAAACCAGTACTTAGCCACCATGCCAGCATGATAGCTAGTACCACAAGCTAATATTTGAATGTTACGAATACCGGACAGCTGATCCTCATGACGTTGTAAGAAATCATCACGTAGCTTTGAGGTGTTAGTGCTATCAATGGCCATCTCTAAAGTGCGAGCGACTGCATCTGGCTGCTCATAGATCTCTTTGAGCATATAGTGCTTAAACTCGCCTTTATCGGCATTATGTTGCTGTGCATCTATCTCATGAATCTTACGACTGACTTCTACACCATCAGCAAATATTTGAATACTATTACGAGTCAGCTTGGCAATGTCACCTTCTTCTAGGTACATAAAGCGGTTGGTTACTGGTAACAGTGCTAGTTGATCGGATGCGATAAAGTTCTCACCGATGCCTACACCAATCACTAATGGCGAGCCTAGACGTACGGTAATTAATTCCTCTGGGCTATCTACATGCACAATGCCTAGGGCAAAAGCGCCATGTAATAAGGGAATGACTGCACGTACTGCTTCTAATAAATCAGGAGTCTGTTTATAAAGGTCATTAATCAGATGCGCCACAACTTCAGTATCAGTTTGTGAAGTAAACTCATAGCCTTTAGCGATCAGCTCTTCTTTGAGCTCAGCATAGTTCTCAACGATACCGTTATGCACCACAGCGATTTTGCCAGATACATGCGGATGTGCGTTACGCTGTGCAGGTTCGCCATGAGTCGCCCAACGGGTATGAGCAATACCGATATGACCATCAAAAAACTCAGGATTGATAGCGACAGCATCGACCAATGCTTGCACTTTGCCAACTTGACGTTCACGATGCAGCTCGCCATCACGAATTACTGTGAGACCAGCAGAGTCATAACCTCGGTACTCTAAACGCTTGAGACCCTCAAGTAAGATATTGGCAATATTACGTTCAGCGACTGCGCCTACGATTCCACACATGGCTATTCCTTAAATTAAATATATTTGGTTATTTGGTTATTTATTAAATTAGAAGGGCTGTAAAAATATAGGTTAGTTAAATACTATTAAGCAGCGCTGCAAACCTTGCTACGCTACTTGATATTTATTAGGTTGTTCATACCAGCTAGAACTATTTAAGCTCTTAGCGCCATGCCATTACTTGATGGGTCTTTGAAAACCTGACTTCTGAACTTGGCGTCCTCGAGCCAATGCCAAGGCATCAGCGTCTACATCATCAGTAATCACTGAACCAGCACCGACCGTAGCATTTTTGCCGATAGTCACTGGGGCGACTAAGCTTGAATTAGAGCCAATAAAGGCATTATCGTTGATAATAGTTTGTGACTTATTGACACCGTCATAGTTACAAGTGATAGTACCAGCACCGATGTTAGCATTAGTACCAACGGTTGCATCGCCAATATAGCTAAGGTGATTGACCTTACTGCCTTTACCGATAACCGACTTTTTGATTTCAACGAAGTTGCCAACTTTACTGTTATCAGACAATACGGTATCAGGGCGCAGATGAGCAAACGGACCAACATCTACCCCAGCACCTACTTGCGCATGATCGATGACACAATAAGGCTTTATGTGGCAAGCGTTACCTAGCTGTGAGCTCTTAATGACGCAGCCAGCTTCGACATAGACGTTATCCCCTAAGGTACAATCGCCCTCAAACACTACGTTAATATCTATGAATACATCTTGACCAGCCGTCAAGCTGCCCCGAATATCAACTCGTGTCGGATCAGCAAACTGGACGCCAGCCACTTGTAAATCATGGACTAGCTTACTCTGCCATGAGCGCTCTAAGCTTGCGAGCTGCTGACGGTTATTAACCCCTTCGATCTCAAAGGCATGCTCAGGCTCAATCGCTGCAATACTAATACCATCTGCTACCGCCATTTTTACGATGTCAGTGAGATAGTACTCTTGTTGCGCGTTATCATTGGACAATTTAGGCAAGTATTTATGCAGTAGGGCATTATCAACGCAGTAAATACCACTGTTAATCTCAGTAATCTGCTGCTCAGCGCTACTAGCGTCTTTTTGCTCAACGATAGCTTCAATGTCACCATTGCTGTTACGCTTAATACGACCTAGGCCAAAAGGATTATTGACTGTCAAAGTTAGCATTGACATGCCGTTGGTATTGGCCGCTCGCAATAAAGTCAAAGTTCGACCACTAACTAACGGTACATCACCATATAGGATTAGACTTTGACCTTCTTTAGGTAGCTTATCTAGAGCAACCTTTACCGCATGGCCAGTACCTAACTGTTCTGTTTGTGCCACCCAAGTGATAGATAAATGTGCATATTGATCATCAATTGCTGTCTGCACTTGATCGCCACCAAAGCCATAAACCACGATAGTGTCATCGACAGTCAGCTGATGACAAGTATCTAATACATGACCTAATAAAGACTTGCCCGCTAAGGTTTGCAATACTTTTGGCTTAGCCGATTGCATACGAGTGCCTTTACCGGCAGCGAGGATAACGACAGAAAGAGATGAAGTCATAGTATTCCTAAAAGATATTGCTAAAATAAAGCCACAAATGTAACAAGGTATGACTTAATTATAACGCAAAGTTGTTGATAAAAACTTGTGAATACAAAAAATATATAATGTTATAAAAGTGTTAGGTCTATATCTTTTTGCTAAACCTGTGCTTAGATAAGACCTATTTATCAAATTAATAGTGATAAAGCACTTTTTATCAATACTATTTATTTTGATAAATACTCTTTATAAAGCAGTTAATAGGCTTAGTATTAGCTCTTATGATGGCCACTATAGCTATACAATAAAGCTTTAAAGCATAATGCCCGTTATGGCGATCATCCATATAACGGCAGCCATAATACCAGCTATGATATCGTCAAGCATAATCCCCAAACCGCCAGCGACTTTCTTGTCCGCCCAATCAATTGGTGGTGGCTTAATAATGTCAAAAAACCGAAACAGGATAAAAGCAAGGGCTAAAGAGAGGATGCCCAATGCTTGGGTAATATCATGCCAAAAAGTAGCAGTACTTACGCCTAGATAAGAAAAAGGCAATAAAGTAATCCAGATACCTGACCACTCATCCCAAACAATATGCGGATCGTCATGGACACCCATTAGCTCTGAGGTACGCCCACATATCCATACCCCAACCACGCAGGATAGCAAAGTAATAATAAAAAATGCCGTAAAGCCTAAGCTCATGAGTGGTACGGCGATAAGCAAGCCACCGACTGTACCCCAAGTACCTGGCGCACGACGTGGCAACCCACTGCCTAGACCAATACCTAACCAATAGACAACACTATCCAGCGCACTGGCATTGGCGGGTAGAGACGGGCAGTCATTAGCTTTGCTAATATCAGGCTTAGTGCTATGTTTAGATGAGTCGTCAGTCATGATCTAACCTGTAAAGTGTTGATAACCAGTGAGCGTAGGTAGCGTATTAAAAGGTGCTGGCTGCTCAACAGTTACTGCCTGTCCTTGATAAAACAGGATAGGATTTAGCATTAAGGTAGGGTTGCTGTTCTGATCTTCAGGGGTATCAGCAGCGATGGCAATAACCTCGCCGATACAGCTAGCGGCAGTATTATCGATAGGCGGTTCGATATCAGCGGGCAAAGTAAAAGCCAACTCATAATCATCCCCACCTGCTAATTGGCATAATAGACGCTCAGATAAATCAACTTTGGCTAAAGCACTGCTGGTTGGCAAGCGCTCAAGATCAATACGCATAGTGACAGCGCTTTGTTGGCAGATATGACCTAAGTCTTGATAAAGGCCGTCAGAGATATCTATCATCGCCGTCGCACCGATTTGTGCTAGCTTAGCCCCCAGCGTGATACGTGGAGTGGGCATATGTAAACGATGGCTGAGCTCAAGCCCAGTCACATTATCAGGGTGTTGCAACGCATAACTGGCATCGCCAAGGGTACCCGAAACATAAACTTTATCACCCACTTGTGCGCCTGACCTATAGACCGCTGGCGTGTTCGAGTTCAAAAGACCTTGAGCACTAACGCTCAATACTAGATTGTCGCTACGCGTAGTGTCACCGCCAATAAGGGTGACGCCAAATAATTGGCAAGCATGAAATAGACCTTTGGCAAACTCAGTTAACCACTGCTCATAAGCAAGGCGCTCAGGCAAGGCTAGCGCTAATAAAATGCTGTGTGGCGTTGCACCCATAGCCGCTAAGTCTGAGACATTAACCGCTACGGCTTTATAGCCAATAGCAAAAGCCAGTCTTTGCACCTCTGACCAATCAGCGCTAAAGTGCCGCCCTTGAACTAAGGTATCGATACAGCTGACTAAGCGCGCCCCAGTAGGCAGGCCCATGACCGCCGCATCATCGCCAATACCTTTTTCGATATCAGCCGGTAAGGGTAGCGCTGCTTGCAACTGGCAAAATATACGCTCAATCAGCTCAAACTCAGTCATGATTAGTCTTGGCTTCTATTAACAGTAGCATCTGCAACAGTACTATCAGTTGCAACAGTATCTGATTGTTCGTTATCTGCTTGATCGCTGTTAGTCACCTTTTCTGCAGTTTGCTCTGCTACGTTGCTTGTTATTGTTTCTGCTACTGCATCATCTGCTACTAGACTATCTTCTACGGCTAGTACAGCCGCGCTATTATCGACAGTAGCATCATCGTTAGCGACAGTCGTTGCTACCGTTAATACGCTATTTTGTTCAGCAGTAGTATCGATAGCTTTTTCATTAATAACCTTGTCATTAATAACCGCATCTTCAGCAACACTTTCGTCTTTTTGTGGCGCAGCTACTGGCTTTACGCTTTGTTGTTGCGCTTTTTTGGTATTGGCTGCTGCCGCTTGAGCGGTACTAGTTCCAGCGTTTACTTTAGTGGGACGGTTACGTTTGACACTAGCATTATTAGCACTAATACGTGGCTTAGTAGAAGCGGTTGCGCTGCTATCTGTTTCAGCACTAATGGCTGGCTCATTTGTACTAGCGGCTACTTTTACTACAGCTGGTTTTTGTGAATTGCGCTTATTAGCCTTAGTGTCTGCTTGTACTTCAGCAGCACGTAACTCAACGGCCATTCTATCGAGTACCGCATTAATTAATTTGTGTGCATCAGTAGCACCAAAGTGATTATTAAGCTTCATCGCTTCATCCATAACTACTTTATATGGAATTTCTAAGCGGTTTTGCAGCTCATAAGCACCAATAAGCAAAATAGCATGCTCAACAGTATCTAACTTATCGACTTCACGGTCTAACTGCTGACTAATAAGGGCATCTAGTGCTTGGATTTGTTCTGGAATATCACGCATCATTTCATGATAGTAACCAATATGCACTGTATGCATAGCATTAGTGGCACGAGTACGCGCAGCAATGTCATGCGGCGCATTGTCTTTCCAACCTAGTTTACCGCTGGTATCAAAGCGACGATCAGTCATTAGCCATTCATAAAGACCTTGCATAGCAAAGCGCCGTGCCTTACGCACAGCAGTGTGACTAGTCTTATAAGAAGACTCACTCATATCGAAGTGTTGGTCACCAGCACTACTGCTCGCTAAGCTTATAGCTTCAGCTTGCTCAAAATTGGTTTGTGCTGTTTTCGCAGCGCTAATGGCGCGCTTGAGTTGGTCAGTCATAAGGGAAAAATACCTAAATGTTAAATAGTGGTTTTAATCAATAGTGTTCACTAACGATTCTAAACAATGCTGTTAAATAGTAGTCGACTGATAAATATTATCAGTACATCTTAAAGCTTAAACGCCATGATGGTTAACCACAGCGCCTATTAAATTATAATCAGACAATAAAATTCAAAAAGCGGTAATCAGCTGCTTATCAACGCTGTCAAATTAAGCAACATCATCGCTATCGTCGATATCTAACTGCGACAATACAGCGATCATTTCTAGGACTACCATGGCAGCTTCTGAGCCTTTATTGCCAGCTTTAGTACCTGAACGTTCGATAGCTTGTTCAATAGTATCAGTAGTCAATACCCCATTACTTACTGGAATATTATAATCAGTAGCAACACTACTTAGACCTTTGGCTGATTCGCTAGCTACAAAGTCAAAGTGTGGCGTGCTACCACGGATAATAGCACCCAAAGCTACGATAGCGTCAAAACGATCTGATTCGGCAGCACGCTGAGCAACTAACGGTAATTCAAAAGCACCAGGCACACGGATAACAGTGATATTGCTACCCAAAACGCCATGACGTAATAAGGCGTCGATAGCGCCATCAACTAATGACTCAACTACAAAACCGTTGAAACGAGCCACGACAATACCGATACGAGCGTCTTCATTTTGATGCAAGTTGCCATCAATATGAGTAACATCATCACGCTGCTGTTTTAGATTTGACATAAAGCTATCCTTTGTTACTTATTAAAATGAGGAATTAAATTATTGTTTAAGGCTTCAATCAATTTTTAAACGACTAATTGACTAAAAACAAAACGAAAATAAATAGTTAGCGCTATGATAGCATTTTTCTATATAAAGGGTCTGTTGAACATTGACAAATATGCACGACATTTGGCTACTAATGGTATTTCAAAGTCAGGTTACAAACGCATAGCTATGCCTTGAGCAGTCATGTACTGTTTGGCCTCAAGAATAGTATGTTCACCGAAGTGAAAAATACTGGCAGCTAGCACCGCATCGACGCCACCTTTTAGTACTCCATCAGCTAAATGTTGCAGGTTACCAACGCCACCTGAGGCAATTACTGGCACATTAACTAAGCTAGTAATTCGCTGCATAAGCGCTAAATCATAGCCTTTTTTAGTGCCATCGCCATCCATTGAAGTGACTAACAATTCACCTGCGCCTAGAGCCGCCATTTTTGCCGCCCAAGCAACGGCATCAATACCAGTTGGCTTACGTCCACCATGAGTGAAAATCTCCCAACGTGGTACTAGCAGGCCATCAACCGTTATGTCAGCTACGCGCTTGGCGTCGATAGCCACTACGATACATTGATTACCAAATTTCTGTGCCGCTTCGCCTACGAATTCAGGAGTAAATACTGCTGCTGAATTAATCGCTACTTTATCTGCGCCAGCGTTAAGCAAATTACGGATATCAGCAATTTTGCGTACCCCGCCGCCAACGGTTAACGGTACAAATACGGTCTCTGCCATACGCTCAACAGTATGATAAGTAGTATCACGCTCATCATTAGTCGCCGTAATGTCCAAAAAGGTAATTTCATCCGCCCCTTGTTCATTGTAGCGTCTGGCCACTTCAACTGGATCACCAGCATCTTTTATATCGACAAATTGTACGCCTTTTACCACGCGGCCATTATCGACATCCAAACAAGGTATGATACGTTTTGCTAGCATGAAACCGCCTATTGGATAGTAGAAGAATACAAAGGTAAATAATATAAAATGCTATGATACTCGTTACTTTTTTACAAAACAAATGCTAAGGGTATTTATGTGTCAACTGCTTGGGGTTAATAGTAAAAATCCTGCAGATATTGGTTTTTCTTTTGGTGGATTTCGCCGTCGTGGTGGCTTAACTGATGATCATGTTGATGGCTTTGGTGTGGCCTATTTTGAGCCTACTGGGTTGCGCATCTACTGTGATGATCGTGCAGCTATGGACTCACCAATTGCAGAATTAGTAGCTAACGCTAAGATTAAAGCGCTCAATACTATAGTGCATTTACGTAAGTCTGATGATAGCTTACTGCGCAATGCCCATCCTTTTGTACGTGAGATATGGGGCGAGTCTTGGGCGTTTTCTCATAATGGTAAGATGACTATTGAACAGGCGACTGACAGCGACCCTATCAGGCAAGGAGTGTCTCATTATTACTGTCCAGTAGGCGACACTGATTCAGAATTTGCCTTTTGTTATTTACTTAATCAGCTCAAAGATAATTTTGAGCAGAAACCTGATGATAAAACCCTTTTTGGCTTTTTAACTGAACAATGTCGCTTTTTGGCCGATTATGGTCTATTTAACTGTCTATTATCCAATGGCGACTGGTTATTAAGTTATGCTAATACTTTATTGTTTTATGTCACGCGCCAAGCGCCTTTTGGTCTAGCTACTTTAGTTGATGCTGATATCAGTATTGATTTTCAGCAAGTTAATGATCCTGATGATGTTATAACCGTATTAGCAACTATACCGCTGACTACTAATGAAGATTGGCAGCAGCTAGCAGTCAATGAGTGCGTGATTTTTGCAGAGGGTAGAATCGCCCATCAAGATATCCCTAAACAGCCGATTTATTTATCAATTGAAAAAGGCTTACAGATCGCCAAAAGTGCATAGCCTATACGCTTCTTGACTATGACTATGACAAATTGGCTATTAATACTAAGTGTCTATGCAGATAAAGTCGCTATTAAAATAAAATGGCTATAGTCGGTTTTGCCGTTTTTGTTTGATCAATAGCATTATACAATAGCCGTTTACGACAGCAGCACCCTGTTATAAGCATTAAGCTATTATTTTAAACTGGCTATACTAAAATCATTACTATATTCGGCGCATTTTCGCCAAATTTCTACCCTGCTATTTAATGTTTGCTTATAGATACCTTTATTGTCACTATTGTCATCTAAATTTTAGCTATTAAACTTCTTATTGATCATAATTTCCTATTCATTCATTTTTTACGAGAACGCCCATGTCCGTTTATACCCAGTTAACCAATGAGCAATTTTCAACCTTTTGTCAAAGCTTTGGGGTGTCTTTTGCCCGAGCGATTCCTATTACTCAAGGGATCAAAAACTCTAACTGGTTTATTCAAACGACGGAAGATAGCGATGGTGAGCACTCTTACGTCTTTACCTTATTTGAAGAGCGTCCAGCAACAGATATCGAAAAGATGGCGGTGATACTCAATCAGCTGGTTGGTAAATTACCGGTTGCTGCCCCGCTAGCGTTGCTTAATGCAGCAGATGCTAATGTTAATGATGCTAATGTTAATGATGCGAGCGACGATCAACGCTATGTCATTCATTACCAGAACAAAGCCATAACTCTAGTGCCATGTTTGGCTGGCGAGCATCCTAAGCAAACCACTCAAGCGATGTGCCATGAGATTGGAGCGGCTTTGGCGTTGCTGCATGAAACCCTGCAAGCGTTGCAGCCTAGTGAAGATTATGGCGTTGCATTATACCCGTGGGCGCAAGTACGTGACCGCGAGATCCAGTTTATGCCGGGTGATGAAGCCAAATTAATGCGCGATATTTGGCAATCCTATACTGACTTGCCGCTGGCTACTTTGCCTAAAGGTCTCTGTCATCTCGATATGTTCGCTGATAACACCCTTTGGGACTTACCCGCTAGCAATGGACCACAAGCCAATGCCAAATTGACTGGTTTGCTCGATTTTACTGAAGTTAGCGTCGACCATTATGTAATGGATATTGCCATCACTATTAATGACTTTTGTACTACTTGGGGTGATGCCGAGCAAGGGGAGTCAGTTAATTTTGATCGTAGTAAAATGAAAGCTTTCTTAGACGGTTATCAGTCAAAAAGAATGCTGGCTAGTGATGAGCAGCGCGCGTTACCAGTGATGCTAGCTAAAGCTGCGGTGATATTTTGGTTATTGCGCCTAAACGTTATTCATTACAACCGCACTGAAGGGCGTACTGGCGATAATATTATGGTCAAAAACCCTGACTTAATGAAACGCCTTGCCGCTTATCATTGGTCACATGTTGAAAAAGCTCAAGATACAGTGTATGTGCTTGAGCATGCGGTTTATAAAGATGATAGCCGCACAAATGATGTCGAAGATTTTAAAATAATCGGTGTTTTTACTACTGAGCAACAAGCTCAAGCGGCGATTAAACAGCTACAAGCTCAGCCCGGTTTTAAAGATTATCCTAATGGTTTTCATATCGATAGTTATCCGCTTGATCAAATTAATTGGTCTACAGGGTTTGGCGGCTAGTAGCAGTAATCCTAGTTTATCTCTTACTATTTTGTACAGGCCTATTGCGCATTGACCTTATCTATTATCAAGACCTTAGCTACTTATAGATTTTCTGATTTATTGGCGACTAAGGTTACAAAAACTAATAGCCTAGACCCGAAGGATGACCTTATGAGCAACCAAGCTGATAACTGGCACAAACTGGCGCGTTATGACACTAATATGCAAGGTGAGCTGCACGCCAATCTGCTACGTAACAATGGTATTACGGTCTCTTTACAGCCGCTTAGCGCTATTCCAGGTATGAACTCTGGCATGGTGTTATGGGTAGAGAATACAGATTTTGCTCAAGCGCAGCGTATTCTAAACGGAGTCAATAATGAGGGTGTTGATGGCGCCAGTTTACTCGCCGAAATGAGCGATGCAGAATTAGGTATTATCTCAGAAAATCCATCAAACCAAATAACGAGTGATCCTAGCGCTCCAACTAACAAAGGCGGTACTCTTTAAATGTGTCAACTCTTAGGCATGAACTGTAATATTCCAACTGATATAGGGTTTAGCTTTGCAGGTTTTCGTCGCCGTGGCGGTATGACTGATAGCCACGAAGATGGGTTTGGTATTGCCTTTTTTGAGCGCAGTGACTGTAGTAATGTTGACGGCACAGATAATGCATCAACCGGATTACGCTTATTTCATGACAATCGTCCTAGCCATGAGTCACCTGTTGCTGACTTAATCAATAGTTACCCGATCAAAGCAATGAACGTCATCGCACATATCCGTAAGGCTACTCAAGGTCAAAACTGCTTAGCCAATACTCATCCTTTCGTGCGTGAAGTATGGGGCGAGCAGTGGGTATTTGCTCACAACGGTCAGATGAATAAAGAATTTATAAAACGCTGTCAGCGCTTGCAGGATAATGGCAATGCCTCACATTGTCAGCCTGTTGGCTCAACCGATTCTGAAATGGCGTTTTGTTATTTGATTAACCGCCTAAAGAGCAGCTTTAAAAGCCGCCCTGATGATCAAACGCTATTTAACTTTTTAACCACTCAATGTCGTTATTTATCTGCTAATGGCTTGTTTAATTGCTTGATCTCTAACGGCTCTTGGCAGTTGGCTTATGCTGGCAGCTTATTGTTTTATCTCACACGCCAAGCCCCATTTGGTGATGCGCAGTTGGCTGATGACGAGATATCTATCAACTTTGGTGAAGTGACTACGGATAAAGATAAAGTCACCATCTTGGTAACTATACCATTAACCAAAAATGAAAAATGGCAACAGCTAGCCGTTAATGAGTGCCTGATATTCCAAGATGGCGACATTCTATATAAAGACAGTCCGAGCCAGCGTAAGTTCTTAACTATAGATGAAGGCATTGCCATTGCACGGGCAGTTGGGGCGAGTGTTTAGGATAAATATCCACCACAACAACGCTTAAACTTCTCCCCTGAGCCACACAGACACGGCTGCTTTTGACTAATGGTCATAGCAACCGTCGGGTCTAAAAAGTACCAGCGCTCAGCTATCTTCACAAAGCTTGATAACTCATGATGCGCTTTGATGCCTTCTGCGGTATGGTAATAAGCCTTAAACTCAACTTGTGCATGACGCTTAGCGAGTTTTGGCGTATGACTCAGTATTTCTAATCCTGCCCAATTAGTCTCCTGCGCCCATGATTCAATATCCTTGATATCGAGTAATGGCTGCTGGGCGGGCACTGTAGTCTTGACGATATAACCTGCCTTTTGTAATACAAAAGCACTGTAGCGAGTACGCATTAAGCGCTCAGCGCTATCCGCTTTGGGGGTATTAGAGTCAGCGCTGTGATTCACGTCAACAGCATCGTGATAAGGCTGACAGCAGTCGCTATACGCTATCGGCGTAGTCAACAAACTCAATGAAGGCGAGACTCGGCAGGGGCATAGTGGCATATAGTCTTGGCTCTACTGATTAGTTGATAAAGTTTAGCTAATGATATTTAGCTAATAAAGTTCGATTGATAAAGTGTACTGATGGCGCAGGTTTACCTAAGTAGGTCTTCCATCATAGCTGGCAGCATATCTACTCTAAGCTGTGCCCAAGGTGCTGGATCACTTACTTGCTGTAAAAATGTCTCAAAGGGCGGAGCAAAATATACCAATACAGCCAGTAGAGCATATAAAAGCAAGTACCACCAACGGTCTTTATGCTGATAAAACTTCATTGCAGTACCCGATGAGCGCTTCATGCGCATGCCTGATAGATTGACACTATACAGCTCATCTAAGCTCAGATGCACAAGAGCACCACCGAATAAAAACAACCCGTAAAACCAGCTGGCTGTGAGCGGATTGTGCATTATATAATAACTTATATAAGTGAACCCTAAGCCTAATATAGCCATGTAGGGCACTGAATGGATGACGCCACGGTGCACAGTCATAGTAGTGAAAACATGAAATACTACATAGCGCATAAAACCATAGCCTGCCAACCATAATGCCATCAGCGCTAGCAAGCTAAGGTCGCTGCGCCAGTGCATCACTAAGCCAAAAGCAAATATAAATGAGGCTAAGTTAAAGCCAAGCTTGATCGGGGTAGAGTGATCTGAATCTAGGTCGGGTAATAGACCGCCAGCAGTACCTAAGGCTACGCACATCAAAAACCCCGAATCATCTATCAATCCTGTCTTATAGATAGTCAAAGCAGTGATACCACTAACGGCAAATGCGACATTAAGGTGAGTGTTAAAATTGGCCATAAATAAAAGGTACTCTGCTATTGCTATAAATAGGGGGTAATCTGCTGCTAAAAAAGCGCCCTATGATACCATGAGCTTAACCGCCAAATTTAATCCAATTTGCATAATAAGTTCACATAATGAAGGCTTATATCTAATAGAGATCGTTATCATGACTAGCACTACCTTTTCATCTGTAGAGTCACCTAAAACGCTGTCTAAACTAACGGTGGACTCAACGATACCTAGCCCCCTAAGCTTAGATAAAAGCTTTGCCGCTATCGATTGGCAGGCACCTTGGTTATGCCATCTAAGCGAACTAGACTATTTGAGCCAGCAGGTGCAAGAGCTCAGTGAGTCAAAAGATAATGACGACAGTTCTGGTAAACAACCAGCAACTCAGAGTAATACTGTTATTGCACAATTATTAAACACGGCACTGTTGCAGCGCCTAAAAAATGAGCAAAATCAGCCTGCACAGACCAAACCTAGTATAGGCCAGCGAGCGCACCTGTTAAAGTTTGTAGCCCAAGATGCACTGCCAGAAGGGCAGGGTTATGAGCATTTTATTGCCACTACAGGCAACATTCCGACTCGCAATAATTTGCATGACTTATTTAATGGCAGTATTTGGCTGACTTTCCCTAAGACAAAGGCATTACTTAATTATTATCATATGGATGAGCTTGCTAAGCAGGGGAATGGCGATAGTCGTGGGCGAGTGCGTGACACTATCACCGTCTTCGATGAGAATGGCGCTGTATTAGTCACTGCTAACCCTAGTATTGGCGAGGCTCTGATCGATTTTGATTGGCAGGGCAGCTTAGTGACGCCACGTGATGATTTTGATCATCCTTATCAAGCAAAACCTCAGGCAAAGGCTGCGGTCTATATCTTTGGTCATGCGTTACTAGAGCAGTTGATACAGCCGCGCAAGGCTTTGTGCGCGCATAGTACGGTTATCCACGTTGAGGCTGAGTTCTTTGCTTTGCCACTAGCCGAGCGCTTAGCCTGTCTAGATCAATATCTAGCAGATAAGATGGACGAACTCCTATCACAACAGGCCGTTACCCCACGTCAGCTTGCCCCTTTGCCTATTTTGGGTGTCCCACATTATTGGGCGCAGAATGCTGATCCTAGCTTTTATGAGGATAGCTATGTGTTTCGTAGTGGTCGTCAAAACCGTGGTTAAAACAATATGATTCCCCTACTAAACAGCTGTTTTATTTGCTATTTTGTTACTATTCACTACTTATCTAGGGTTAACAACGGTAAGGTTAATTGTTATAGTAAAAGGCAGTTGCTGTAAATCACTACGCTGGTACGGGTAAATTTTTTTAACCAGCTTATGAAATAAAGATAGAAAGTTTAATAGTAATATGTCGTTAATATATAGCCACCTGTCATAACAATAAATCATAATAATCTATGCCCTAGATTCTAAAAGTTAGAAACTATAATGTAGATAAGGAAGCTACCATGAGTGATATTTTCAACGTAAAAGATACCCTTTCGGTCAATGGCAAGGAACATGCTTACTATAGTTTGCCTGCCTTGGCTAAAACCTACGAGAACATTAATAAACTGCCATTTTGTATGAAAATCGTACTAGAGAATCTATTGCGTAATGAAGATGGTGGCCAGTCTGTCGGCAAAGCTCATATTGAAGCCGTTGCTAATTGGGATGCTGGTGCTGAAGCGTCAAAAGAGATTGCCTTTATGCCGGCACGTGTAGTGTTGCAGGATTTTACTGGCGTGCCTTCTGTGGTCGATTTAGCCGCGATGCGTGATGCGATAGTTGAGCTTGGCGGCAAGGCCGAGCAAATTAATCCGTTTATCCCTAGTGAGCTGGTGGTTGACCACTCAGTACAAGTTGATGCCTATGGCCGTGAAGATGCGTTAGATCTAAACGAGAAAATCGAATTTAAACGGAACAATGAGCGTTATGAGTTTTTGCATTGGGGCAAGAACGCTTTTGAAAACTTCGTGGTCGTACCGCCAGCGACTGGTATTGTGCATCAAGTAAACCTCGAATATCTGGCCCGCGTAGTGATGGCTGTTGCTATCGATGGTGAGCTAACCGCTTATCCTGATACGGTATTTGGCACTGATAGTCATACCACTATGATTAATGGTATCGGCGTACTTGGTTGGGGCGTAGGCGGCATTGAAGCTGAAGCCGCTATGCTTGGTCAACCGTCATCGATGCTTATTCCACAAGTGGTTGGTTTTGAGCTGACAGGCAAGCTCAATGAAGGCGTCACTGCTACGGATTTGGTACTACGCGTGGTTGAGATGCTACGGGCTCATGGCGTGGTTGGCAAGTTTGTCGAGTTTTATGGTGAAGGCTTACATAGTATGCCGCTTGCGGATCGAGCCACCATTGCCAATATGGCACCAGAGTATGGCGCAACGTGCGGGATTTTCCCAATTGACAAAATGGCGATTGATTATTTACGCTTATCAGGTCGTGAAGAAGCCCAGATTGAGCTGGTTGAGGAATATGCTAAAGCGCAAGGTTTATGGCATGATGCTGATACGCCATCTGCGACCTACTCAAGCAAGTTAGAGCTAGATTTATCTTGTGTTCAGCCAGCGCTTGCTGGGCCTAATTTGCCGCAGCAGCGTATTAATCTGTCTGATATGCACGAAAAATTTGGCGAAACTTTAGCGAAAATGACTAAAGATCGTAAATCGGAAATTAAAGGCAAAGAGCGTTTTGATGAAGAGGGCGGTGAGCAAGAGCAGGCTGATAGGCTCTATGCTAAGCCAAATGTATACTCTGATGTCAATATTAATGAGGAAAGCCACCAGTTACGTGATGGCTCAGTCGTTATTGCTGCTATTACCTCTTGTACTAATACCTCAAACCCTGCGGTAATGATTGGCGCAGGCTTAGTCGCTAAAAAAGCGGCCGCAAAAGGCCTAAAAGCTAAGCCTTGGGTTAAGACCTCATTAGCCCCAGGTTCTAAAGTCGTCACTGACTACTTAGAAAAGAGCAAGCTGATGGAAGAGCTAGAAAAAACTGGTTTCTACTTAGTTGGCTACGGTTGTACCACTTGTATCGGTAACTCAGGGCCCTTACTTGAAAGTATCGAAAAAGGCATCGAAGACAAGGACTTAGTTGCCGCTGCAGTGCTCTCAGGTAACCGTAACTTTGAAGGTCGCATTCACTCGCATGTCAAGGCAAGCTACTTAGCTTCGCCGCCTTTAGTGGTAGCTTATGCGCTGGCAGGTACTGTTGATATTGACTTGACGACGCAGCCTCTAGGGCAAGATCAACAAGGCAATGACGTTTTCTTAAAAGATATTTGGCCGACATCGAACGAGATTAATGAGCTGATTGCTAATAACATCGATGCTGATATGTTCCGCAAAAACTATGGTGAAGTCTTTGACGGTAGTGAAGCATGGAATGCCATTAGTTCAGCCGATAGTCAGTTATATCCTTGGAGCGAGGAGTCGACCTATATTAAAAATCCGCCGTTCTTTGATGGGATGACTATGGAGCCAGAAGGCATCCTAGATATCGAAGGCGCCCGTATTTTAGGTCTATTTGGTGACTCAATCACTACTGACCACATCTCACCTGCTGGCAATATCAATCCGGAATCGCCTGCTGGCAAATACTTGCAAGAGCGCGGTGTGCTACAAGCCGACTTCAATAGCTATGGCTCGCGCCGTGGTAACGATGCGGTCATGACTCGTGGCACCTTTGCTAACATCCGCATCAAAAATACGATGATGGGTGGTAAAGAGGGCGGTTATACTTATTACTTCAGTGGGGATAAAGCTACGTTACAAGACGGTCAAGAGATGGCCATCTATGATGCAGCGATGAAGTATAAACAAGATAAGCGTCCGCTGGTAGTGCTTGGCGGAGCAGAATATGGCTCTGGCTCTAGTCGTGATTGGGCAGCCAAAGGAACTATTCTACTAGGCGTAAAAGCAGTATTGACTAGCTCGTTTGAGCGTATTCACCGTTCAAACTTAGTCGGTATGGGTGTGTTGCCCTTGACCTTTAAGGAAGGCGAGAATGCAGCAACTCACAACCTTGATGGTTCAGAAGTGCTTAGCATTACTGGTCTAAATAATGGAGAGAGCAAGACGGCAAAAGTTACTGCCACTCGTGCTGATGGTTCGACTGAGAGCTTTGATGTCAACGTCATGCTACAGACGCCAAAAGAGCGCGAATACGTCCGTCATGGCGGGGTGTTGCACTATGTGCTACGTCAGTTAGCTGCCGAGAGTAAAAACGCGGCTTAATAGTTAATTCAGCTTAGTATGATAGAAAGCCCAGTCCCAGTCAAAGTAGGGGATTGGGCTTTTTTATGGCATGACCTTTACTAGTTGCCTTCAAGGGGTAGCTAATCGCACCTTTTGCTTGTCTGTGTATACCTGATAGGGGCCAAAGTATGCATTACTCATTAGGTTGGACACAGCTTGCGACCACCATCGGCTTACTATGCAATAACTATAGTTTGTAGCAATAAATAATTTTTTGAATACTTCGGTGCGCGGGTTGCACCCTACACCTTACTATCGAATGGTATTTAAACATTCAGCTTTTATTCTCAGCGAAAATTCTCGTTCCAGCTCTCATTAAAGATCTTATTTAAAAACTTTTCTTTATCAAGACTGCCGTCACTATTTATGCAACACTTATCAGCAAAAACATAATTCATCCAATTGATATCGGGAGACAGCTCATTAATCTCATTTACCATATCAACTTCACTAGCGTTAGAGAAATCTCTAGCGATCAGCTGTTCAACGAGCTTTATAATTAGAGTCTTGGTTTTATACTCAGAAGAATTTGGGTACTCAGCAATCTTCTTAAACAACTTGTCATAATTTAGGCTGACCTTTTTATTTTCGTCTTCGTCTTCATTTTCGTTGTCATTTAAATAGTCGTTACTCCAAAAGATATAGTCACTCCAAAAAGGGTCGGGAGATAACTTATCGACTTCAGCATTTATTTCTTCTTGCCTTGACTCTGAGTTTGCAGTGGTGAGTAACTCTTCAAGTAATATTGTAAGTCTTTTTTTAGTTTCATCGTTCATTGTGAACTCCTATTATTGCTTACTTGCGTCGATGGTTGTGCTGATTGAAGTGCTTATTCTGCTGGCATTTATTGAACTATTTTTAATGGTTTTAAACCGTATCTTAGTAAATAATCCTTCGATACTCTATGATAAATCCATGATTTCTTTGTTACGCTTAAGGCATATTAATGGCCATCTGCGGAGCAACAGCCTTGTCAAAAATACCTAGATTTCGTTTGCATGTTGGCTATTTGCTGTCAGCTATAGTTCTATTTTTGCTCGAAATAGTGATAGCTAACTATAGCACTGGATGGGTGAGAAGTTATTTTGGTGATATTTTAGTCATCATGCTGATATATAGTGCCCTAATGACTGTTGTTAAGCTAAATAAGCAGTTAGTGGTTTTGTTTACCCTTATATTTGCCTTTAGCGTCGAGTTTAGCCAGTATTTTAAACTGGCAGAGTTACTCGGTTTTAAACAAGGAGGTGTGGCCTATACGCTATTAGGCAATACTTTTAGCATAGAAGACTTAGGGTGCTATCTGATCGGAGGTATTATAATTTTGCTATTTGAAACTGTTTTTGTAAAAAGCACTGCTTTAGCTAGTAGTACTAATCGCCTTTTTACAAGTTTCCGTAGTTAAAGTCACATCTGCAATAGCTTTGTCGTCTATATCACGATAAGAATAAACCAGTTTATGGTTATTTGCTTGCATATACTTAGCAGGATAAAAGGATTTTATACATAAATTCTTTAGGTTGTCGGTTGAGGATAGCCATTGTTTCATTTCTGCTAATTCATCGGCAGGCAAGGCGAGCGTTAGACGGTAATCAAATCGACTATAGAAAGGGGTAGTCACTACAGCCGTATTTTCGACCAAAATATTGACTTTAATTGGTAAGGTACTAGCGAAATTATCTTCTGCAGTTTTAAAGAAATCGTTAACCAAAGTCATGTCTTTATAAACGTAATTGGCATCAACAGCATTTATCCTAACTAAGCCTTGATCAAAAGCTGAATCGGCGAATACTTGGCTAGACAGAAGCAGTCCTATCGTTATCACTAAGACTTTATTCATATAAACCTCGCTATAAATTTGCAATAAAGTAAGCATCGACAGTAATAATGCTATAAATCCATGCTGATAAATACTTGGTTTTGTAAAAATGCTGCTAGCAGAGGGGCAAATACTAACGTGGCTAGAGTCATTCACGTAGCTAAAATAGCTAAGTGCTTTTTTAAAATGACCATCTAAATGAATAGCTTGAACTTAGTGTTCTTGTCAGCTGTTTCATAGTGTTAGCAGATCAAACAATTAGGCGCGATGCCAGCATAAATAGTTCAATTAAATTTAATCACGGATCAGAGGAGCGGCTGACTTTCTATACATAAATAACAACACCTCAATTGCCGTTAAAACGTTATCATCATCGTATTTCTATAAACTAGCAGATAACAGCCAAACCGCTATCGTGCTAACTGTCTAAGTTGAGTGAGCAATGAGCAGACGCGACCTGATTATATTTTTAACTCTGTCCTTTATGTGGTCGATATCCTTTATATTTTATCGAATAGGTGTCCCTGAATTTGGCTCGTTGGCTTTTGCCGGTCTACGAGTAATATTTGCAGGGCTAGTGATGATAGTATTTTTATTCCTGAGTCCAAAAGATCGAATAGGTATCCGCAAAAAGTGGAAGGTGCTTACCATTGTAGGTCTATTCTCTGCGGCTATCCCCTTTATGCTGTTCTCTTTTTCAGCCCAATCAGTGAACGCAGGGGTATTAGCGGTACTCAATGCTGCTGTACCGATGATGAGCGGCTTTATTGCGAGTACTTTTTTTAATGAGAAGCTGGCTAAAAAGCAAATATTAGGGCTAATTATTGGGGTTATAGGTGTAGTGATTTTGATGAGTGAGAATCTATTTGCTGAGCAAGGAGCAAATGGCTTAGGCTCAAAACTGCTACCGATGGGCTATGCTTTATTAGGTGCAGTAGGCTACGCAGTAGGAGCCAACGTCACTAGAAATTACTTAGAGGATATCTCACCAGTAGCTATCACCGCAGGGTCGTTAATTATTGCCAGCTTAGTGATGCTACCCGTAGCTATTTACAACTTTCCCTATGGGGCAAGTATTAGCTTAAAAGCGTGGGGTTCAGTGATTTGTATTGGCGTATTTTCTACCGCAATTGCGCTGGTATTTATGAACCAGCTTATTAAAAGTATCGGCCCAATGCGTGCTACTAGCATTACGTTAGTGATTCCTATTTTTGCCATTATCTTAGGTTATTTTCTACTAGGTGAAGCACTAGATATTGGCGCTATTATTGGTTCAGTAGTGATATTGATTGGTACTTATTTGTCGCTTAACTTATCTTTTAACAGTTTGGCTAAGTCGTAATTTGGCTTAAGCTAATAGAAAAAGCCCGATCATAATGATCGGGCTTTTTAAATGCTTTGACTCTAATCATTGCGTTCTAACATAAGTAATTTAATTAATATAAGCTTTCTATATTAAGTTTTTTACTACTGCTTAACGAATGTTATCACCATAAGTTATGATTGGTTTAGCTAAACGATAGTTAGCAGCTGCACTTTTGGCACCCATAGTAGCGGCGATAAAAGTAAGTAGAGCACTGATTAACCAGAATAAACCACTATATAAAGCTGCTTTACGAGCAACTTCTTCAGCTTGTTGTAAGCCGTTATCTAAAGTTTGCTGAGCTTCAGCAACATACTGCTCAGTTTTAACTTTATATTCAGTGAATGACTGTTGAACTTCAGTACGAACTTCAGTTGCTTGCGCTTCAGTTAGGCCTTCAGCTTGCAGACGGTTCACTAATTCAGGACCTTTTAGCGTAGCTTCGATTGATGCCATACGGTTTTTAGCATAGTCATCAATGTTGCGCCAAGTATCGACACTAGTGAAGTCCATCTCTTTAACTTCGTTCTTAGTCTTGTTCAGCATATCGTCTAATACATTAGTCGTTGCTGCAATTTGTTTCTCATTCAAGTTTTGAGTATTTTTAGCAACCAAAGCATTGATATCTTCTTTGCTAATATTACCAGATACTTTTTGGTAAACGTCTTGCGCTGACTGTTGTACTTTTTCTACAGTACTATCAGGTGCTGCAACGGCTGCAGTACCAGCTGCTGATGTACCAGCGGCTACTACGCCACCTGCAGTTTTAGCAACTGTGCTCACAGTACTACCTACTGCATTACCAGCTGTAGCTAAAATACTAGTAGCGCTACTCATGGCAAAGAAAGTAGTTAGCAGCACGATTAGGGCTGCAGTAAGCATACCTGTCAAGCTAGCATCTTTAGGATCGATATCAGTACCATCACCGAATAGAGCTTCTGGAGCTGAGAATTTGATAGCAAAATAACCCGCTACAAAAGCGCTAACTAAAGCAGTAATTGCAGCATAAATACCACCAGCAATACTACTGCCCTTTAAATCAAAAGGTAAAAATGAGCTTAGAACTAAAGCTAAGGCAATCATTGCCATAACCACTATCAAGCCCATTACCAGACCAGCAATTACACCGCGCCATGATGGGCGACGTTGTGGTGAGTAAGTTTGTATCATAGATGTTCCTCAGTGTTATATAAATAGTATGAAATGATAGGGATCTATTCCCATATTTACATACGTTAAAATGATTATTTTAATTCATTCATTTCAGCATATTAACAACAATAGTCTGCTGTACGAATATTCGCTAATAATAGTCAATAATGTGAATTATTAATAACACTGTTAAGTAGAGAAACACTAGTTTTGTGTATATAGCAGTAAGTTTGTGTGACAAATTAGAGTTAATGTAAAGTTATGTGGGTACTAAGTTAAATTCGTTAACTATATGATATTTATGATTTTAAGCTATCTCACTCAAACCCCGAAAAACTTGCTACATCACTAATAAAAAAGCTCATGGACAATAGAGGTGAATAAGCTTTTTTTATGTCCTAACTGCTAGTATTGTAAGCACAGCCAATAAGTCCTCCTCGATGTATTAAGAGGTATCCTTAGCTTGTAAGCTTACGATTGTTTGCTAGTAACAATACTACGATTAACGCTAGTTAGTACTGATAAATAGACAGCAAAAAAAAGCCCAATCACTAAGTAGTGATTGAGCTTTTTAGAAGTGCTACTTATTAGTCTAATCTAATGCTAAGAAAACAGCTCTAAGCAAAAGTGCTAATAAGCGACGCCGAATAGTGGCGTCCCCAGGGGGATTCGAACCCCCGTTACCGCCGTGAAAGGGCGGTGTCCTAGGCCTCTAGACGATGGGGACGCATAGAGTGTTATAGCGGCTATTTTTCAATAATGCTACAACGGTACTTCACAATATCAGAGTGCTTATCTATGAATAGAAAAAGCCTTGCCTAGGTGCTGATACTGTCCTACTAGCGATATTTATGTAGTCGAGACTAAGATAAATAGATGGTGGAGCTAAACGGAGTCGAACCGTTGACCCCTTGCATGCCATGCAAGTGCTCTACCAACTGAGCTATAGCCCCTCGCTAAGAGTGTGCGTATTTTAGGGAATCACAGAGATGTTGTCAACACCTATTTGAAGATTAATTGATAAATAGTGAAATAAAAGTGAAGAAAGCAGTTTTTAGTAGCTTAACTACAGCATAAGGCTGGATTTTAAACCAATATCTATCCTCTTGCAACATTTGCAGTGTTTAGCTAATCATCAATGTGG
This sequence comes from Psychrobacter sp. BF1, assembly GCF_019279065.1. Taxonomy (NCBI): domain Bacteria; kingdom Pseudomonadati; phylum Pseudomonadota; class Gammaproteobacteria; order Moraxellales; family Moraxellaceae; genus Psychrobacter; species Psychrobacter sp. BF1. The sequence goes on along the minus strand of NZ_JAGYWV010000005.1, from coordinate 161,014 downwards.
CCATCTAGCCTAATGATCTGAGTCTAAAATCTCTAATCCTCAGTTAATAATTCATTTAATAGTGCTTTGGCAAGATTCTGTTATGAAATAGACCGTATGCTCTCGTTATTTCAGTGTTATTAGCAATTATTAGCAATTATTAGTAAGCTCAGTGCATTTTTTAGCACAAAAATTATCTAATGGTTGTTCCTCTATCCCGATAAGCAAGTCTTGCTATCGTCTTAACGGCATTGATTACGGCATTGATTACGGTATGACTATTTAGCTTGAGTATGCTTTTGCAGGAATTCAGGGATATCGTTAGCTTCTCTTGTACCTCTAGCCAACCACTCAGCTTGCCATTCTGTAATTCTCTCGCCTTTGTGGTGGAGGTAGACCCCTCGTGAGGGCTGATCGACCCATTCAAGCTGTCTGACTAAGGCCACGGGTGTCTCTGCGTTTTGAATACTAGCAGCGAATGCTAAAGCTTGCTGATAGGTGGCAAAGGCACGGTAATAAGCATGGTAATTGCTATTGCTAGCGTTATTTTGCTTATAGTCATCAGTATCTATAACTTCTGTAATGCTATTAGAACAGCACCAAACCCTATACTCTAAGACTTCATCAAAGAAATAACCACCGCCCGAATCAGCATACTCATCGTATTCTCCGACTAGACTAGGGTCTATAGCTGCTGGATAGGGCATGAGTAATCTCTCAGTGTGTAGTTATAAAAAAAACGTTGAATATTGTTTGACGATGAAGTGCCAAGAAAAATACCTAGCTTAATAATTGCAAATTAACGTGGATTTTGCTTGATAGCGATCTCTTTAATGGCTTTATCAGTAAAAAATTCTTCTTCGGTATTATCTGAGAAAATAATGGCACAACATTCAGTGGGAATATATTGCCCAGCATTTTGTCGTACTGTGCTTATACCTTTGAAGCCAACTATGTCAGATTCTTTTAATCGATCTACATCATGATTGGTATAGTTACAGTAGGCGGTATATATCCACTTTAAGTCTTCAAAGTCTTGACCTGTTGTGAGGATTAGCTTGGCATCGTATAGCTCTTTGACGATTGCATCATAGTATTTTTGCGCTTCTTTTAGGGTGTTAAAGACATAATCTTTGCTTTCTATGGTAACGGTTTTGGCGCTCATGTAAGCCTCTAATGAATAAGGAAATGTGCTAGATTGATAAATGTACAATCTAACTGGTTTATGAGTTCTTGTATCAAGGCGTTGCAGGTTCTAACTATCTGCTCTGTTTTTTAAATCGCATTGCCACCAGCACTATTCCAAGCTTTGGTGAAACCAATTACTGGAAAGTATAGTGTTTCGTTATCATATTGAATTTCGATAGGTGAAGTAGCGACCTTAAAAATATTTATGACATAGCTCTCACCACGATCTGTTTCTGGCGTTAACTCGTAGTAGTATTTATCTGCATTCGCAAATTTTTTGCACCACCGTAGCATCTTAACTGCTTGTCCATTGAATACTATTGTTGTGCTGTCAGGAGTAGAGGTCTTATATTTACAAGAATTAATGTCTTCAATATATAAGTCATTAAAATAAAGTCTTTGATTTCCTGACTTTGAATGGTTAATACTTGCTTCAAAAATTTTAATTTCTTCACTATATTCTTTACTATACGCAACTCCTGCACTTCCATCGTTGTTCTTCGTCCATGGTACAGTCGTTTGATAATCAATTGCATGAACATTTGTGAAAAAAAGACTTCCTAAAAGTAAAGACATTAATAATTTCATAAATTTCAAAGTTGTCATCTCCGAATCAATCAAAAAAAAGTTAAGCTAAACTTATAGTCTACAACATTTCACTTTTAATAAGAGACTCAACTTTTAAAAACGAAAAAGGCACGGGCTTTGCTCCCACAAAACTCATGCCTTTTTTGTATTAAATAATTTTTCTGATTATAAACTTATTGCTGGGTTAGAAACCCAGCCTACAAACTAGCGAAATACTTTACTCACCAGCCAAAAAATCAGGTAAGTCCGCAGCTGTTTTCTCAAGCTTTTTCAATTTTTTCTTACCTAGACCGCCAAGGGTATCTACCGCATGACGCAGACGTATTAACGTCATATCAGCACCAATGATCCACATAGAGTTCATCACTGGAGTCGATGAGGTGCTACCAGCAATAGCGATAAAGAACGGAGCGATAAAGTCACGCATTTTGATATCTAGCGCTGCCGAGAGGCCTTTGATAGTAGCGTAGATATTGTCTTCAGACCAAGTAGGCAAGGCTTCAAGCTGCCATATTGCTAGCTGTAGCAATTCTATAACTTGCTCATCGGAAAGCGTCTTATGGCTGAAGTCTTCGGCTTTGATCGCCGGTAAGTTTTGGAAGTAGAAGCCACCCCAATTGACAGCATCAGAAAGCAGCTCAATACGAGGTTGAATAGCAGCTGCCATAGCAGTAAGTTTGTCGCTATTATTAGCCCAATCAAGGATTCTGTTCTTCAGCTCCTCTGGCGTTAGCGCCCGTAGCCACTCAGCATTGAGCCAATTAAGTTTTTCGATATCGAAGATAGGGCCGCCAAGCGAGACACGTTGAATATCGAAGCTGGCTATCATTTCTTCTAAACTGAATTTCTCAGCTTCATTCGGCATTGAGTAACCCATACGGCCGAGGTAGTTTAGCAAAGCTTCAGGTAATACCCCAGCATCACGATAGTAAGTGATAGAGGTTGGGTTTTTACGCTTTGACAATTTTGACTTATCAGGGTTACGTAACAACGGCATGTGGCAGAGTACTGGCATCTCCCAACCAAAGTATTCATACAGCAGCTGATGCTTTGGCGCAGAGTTTAGCCACTCTTCACCACGCATGACATGGCTGATTTCCATTAGATGGTCATCGACGACGTTAGCTAAATGGTAAGTAGGTAAGCCGTCAGTCTTTAGTAGCACTTGCATATCGACTTGTGCCCAAGGGATTTCAACAGTACCCCGTAGCATATCGTCAACTTTACAAACCCCTTCGCTCGGAACCCGCATACGGATTACAAACGGCTTGCCATCGCTTACCATCTGATCAGATTCTGCACGTGACAAATCAGCATAACGACCGTCATAGCGGGGCGACTCACCTCTAGCCATTTGTTCGCTACGCATTACATCAAGCTCTTCACTAGTACAAAAACAACGGAAAGCATGATCGTTATCAAGCAGCTGCTGGGCATGTCGTTTATAGATATCGGCACGCTCGCTCTGACGATATGGGGCATGTGGCCCACCAACATCAGGGCCTTCCGCCCAATCAAGACCTACCCAACGCAGGGCGTCCAAAATCATTTGTTCAGACTGCTCAGTAGAGCGAACTTGGTCAGTATCTTCGATACGTAGAATAAACTCGCCGCCATGAGCTTTAGCAAAGGCTAAATTAAATAGTGCAATATAAGCGGTGCCGACATGCGGAAAGCCAGTAGGAGAAGGAGCAATTCGGGTACGTACAGGGCGGTTGGAGGTGGCAGTAGGATTAGCTTGGGTCATGATGGCCTCAGATGTATTATTATAAATAAAAGAATATCGCTGAAAGAATTTTATTGCAGCAAGCGAATAGCGTAAAATATCGCTCTAGTATAACAGACAGATATAATATTTTTTTCGAAAACAATAGATGGCGCTTGACTACCAGTGTATCCTTGCGATAATAACACTAGGCAATTCTTAAGCCATTTATTTCTATCTAATTTTTACTATTAATGGCCTCATTGGTCGTCATTTATTGAGTTATTTGTGTCATTATCTAAGTCTCAGCTAGACCCTAAGTTACCTCCTTCATCAGCCACTGATGTCTTGGATTCGTCGACCACGACTATTGCACCGACAGCTGATATAGCTGCGCTGGATAATTTGTCGTCGGCTAATACAGTAACGCCCGATGAATTAAGCTTTAATCATGATGCGGTATTATTATCAGAAGCTGTAGCGGCAGTATTAGGGGTCAAGTCTTTACCCGAAGACAGCCTGCAAGCTACTGGTATCTATGTCGATGCGACTTTTGGCCGTGGTGGTCATAGTCGATTGTTATTGAGCCAACTGGCAGATGATGCGCGGCTGATTGTCTTTGACAAAGACCCGACCGCTATTAGCGTGGCGCAAGCGTTGGCGAGTGAGGATAGCCGAGTAACGGTTATTCACGACAGCTTTGCCAGCTTAACCACCAGCTTAGCCACTCTGGGTATCAGCCAAGTGGATGGGCTGATGGCCGATTTAGGCGTATCCTCACCACAAATTGATGATGGTAGTCGCGGCTTTAGCTTTATGCGTGATGGCGCAGTCGATATGCGCATGGACACGAGCCGTGGTCAGCCAGTTTCAGCATGGCTGGCAGATGTCGATGATGAGACTTTAGCCAATGTGCTTTTTGAGTTCGGTGAAGAGCGTCACAGTCGCCGTATTGCGCGTGCGATCAAGGAGATGGACAGTTATACTTCTACCTTGGCGCTGGCTGAGACCATAAAAGTGGCGCATCCTAACTGGCAACGTGGCAAGCACCCAGCGACTCAAAGCTTTCAGGCGATGCGGATATTCATTAACAACGAGCTTGGTGATGTTGATAGCTTTTTGCAACAAAGTATTGCAGTGGTCAAAGCGGGTGGACAGCTGGCAGTGATTAGTTTTCACTCGCTTGAAGATCGCCGTATCAAGCAGTTTTTGCAGCGTCATAGTAAAGGTCAGTATCCCGAGGATGAGCAATTACCCATAAGGCCTGATCGCCCCCGTTATTTTAGTAAGCCAAGACGTGTTGGCCCCAGTAAAGCTGAAGTGGCTGCTAATCCACGTTCGCGCAGTGCTTGGTTACGTGCAGCTACTCGTACTGACACCGTCGCCAATCCTACAGAAGATAAGCAGTAACTAGCAAAGGGTAGTGAGTAATAGTCAGCTAGTGATTAGCAATTAGGCAGTGATTGATTATGAATGACTACGCTACTGTTAAAAAGCTGTAAATATTGGCTGCTAGGCTTTGAGCGGGTTGGTTTTAGGTTTTACTCAGTAATGGTTATGAAATTGTTATTAACAATGAAGATAAATTGTATAGATATAAATACTCTTTATCATCGGTGTGATGACTGACATTTTTATTATTGCGACTGTCTATAACAATAATTGTTATAGCCAGTCGCAATAATCTTTTATATTTAAGTTCACTTTTTTGAGATCGTCATGGCACTATCGGGTAAACCTAGCAACCAACACAAGGCCGCTGCAGCGGCAACGACTGATGTCGGCGAAATATTCGCGCAGCGCTTTAACGTGGTCAGTATTTATGTGGTGTTGCTGCTATTATTGGCAACGAGCATCGTCTGGAGCGGTATAAAAACTGCCGAGGGGATTCAACAATATCATCAGGATTACAAAACCTTGCAAGATATGAAAAAGCAACAACGCAAACTACAAGTTGAGCATCAGCGCTTGCTCATTGAACAGCAAACCTTTAGTGCGACGCCGCAGATTGCTAGTCGTGCGGTTTCCGAACTTAATATGTACACCCCAACCCTTAAAGACAAGCTCATTATCCAGTTAGGTGCTCCAGTAGCAACGGCCGAACCTAAAGCCAGTGCCCCTGTAGATACAAGCACAAAAGCTAGTACTACTGATGATGCTGCAGTAGCGGAGGTCGCTCAATGAGTGATAAAACACCCAAAACTGGCAAAGCATCTAGCAGCAAAGCTACCGCTGGCAAAGTCATCAAACCTTTGCGCCGTGCTAGTAGTGCTAAAGCTGATAATAGCACTGGAAATAAAGCCTCGGCCTCCAAAAGCACGGCTAAAACTAACTTAAAAAATCGCTCTGCTAAACTAAACAGCCGTCTAAAAAACGATAGTACAGCGGGCGCTTATACTAGTGTTAAGAACCGTAAAAAAATTGCTTTTAATAAAGCCTCTGGTGCCTCGTCACGTGGTGGTTTTGAGAGTGATAAAAACCGTTTTCGCACTATCTGGGGCATTGCGCTATTCGTCTTAGTTGCGCTAGTAGGCCGTGCCTATTATTTACAAGTCGCTAACGCTCAGTTTTATCAAGATAAAGGTAATGAGCTGATCACTAGTGTGCGTACGCAAAAGTCTTACCGTGGCATGATTACTGATCGTAATAATTTGCCACTGGCGGTTAGCGCTCCTTTAGCTACGGTCTCTTTTAGCCCGCATGATTATGCACAAGAGTACTATGAGCTAAAACGCATTATCATTGAAAATAACGATCATCCACAGATGCAAGCTCGCATGCAAAAGCGTCTAGACAATATGGATTTAACACCGCTAGCGGTCGCTGCTAATATTCCATTAGAACAGCTGAAAAAGTCGGCTGCTATTGATGCCAGCGTTGATGCGACCGACGCTGCGGCGGTAAAGGCAGCTTTACCTTCAGGGGCAGGTTCGCATTATTTACCGCTACTCAATAAAGTCACTCCTGAAATTGCGCAGAGCGTTACTAGCCTCGACTTCCCTGGAGTATACGAGAAGAACTTCTTCCAGCGTTATTACCCACAGCCGCAACCCAATTCGCAGCTGTTAGGCTTTATGGGGCAAAATGTCGATGACCCTGAAGGCGGTTATGAGGGTAGAGCAGGTATTGAGCGTCAATACGACAGCATGCTAGCGGGCAAGGATGGCAAGGTGTTGATCCTAAAAGATGCCAAACAAAACAGTTTAAGAGAGCTTAAGCAAATTGAGCCTGAAGTACCGGGACAAGATGTAGCTTTGACTATCGATTCGCGTTTACAGTATTTGCTTTACAAAGAGCTAGAAAAAGCTGGACGCTTGCAACAAGCTCGGTGGTCGACCGGTATGATAGTGGATGTGCAGACTGGCGAGGTATTGGCTTTATCGACATGGCCGTCGTTTAACTCTAACAACCTTAACGAGATGACTGGCGAGAATCAGCGTAACCGAGCGTTACTCGATGTCTTTGAACCCGGTTCAGTAATGAAGCCCTTTACCGTTGCTGCCGCTTTAGATTCAGGCAAATATACGGCCAGCTCTCTTATTGATACTAACCCTGGCTCCATCCGAGTCCCAGGCTACACGATCCGCGATCATAACAATTTGGGTACCATAAACATGGCTACCTTATTGCAAAAATCAAGTAACGTGGCCTCTACTAAAATAGCTCTATCTTTACCTGCAGATGCCATAACTAATATGCAGCATCAGTTTGGCTTTGGTGCAAAGACCCCCCTACAGTTTCCAGGGGAAGGCGCTGGTTCGGTGACTACGCCAAAAGAAAACGAAATCGCTCGCCGTGCTACTGTCAGTTATGGTTATGGCCTGCAAGTAACTTTGGCACAAGTAGCCCAAGCCTATGCTGCTTTGGCTTCAGGTGGCATAATGCATCCGCTAACCTTGAGCAAAAATACTACCCCATTGCCTAGTAAACGTATTATGGAACGTGAACAAGCGATGGACATCGTAAAAATGCTAGAGGCGGTCACTGAAATAGGTGGTACAGCAAAAGCGGCGGCTATTGATGGTTATCGAGTAGCGGGTAAAACAGGTACTTCACGACGTATCAATCCTGATGGTGGTTATTATACAGATCAGTACCGTAACGTCTTTGCTGGTATGGCTCCAGCTTCTAATCCGAAGCTAGTAGGGGTAATCTTAATCGAAGATCCACGCGGTCAGATTTATGCCGGTTTAACCGCAGCACCAGTATTTCACAATGTAATGAAAGAGGCGCTGCGTCTGTACAATGTACCTCTAGATAAACCTTTGGAGACTAAGGAAGTCAGTAACTAACTAACTGGCTTCGCTAAAAGCAGGTTAAAGCAAATATAGCCTTATATTAGGTTGCTGGGTTTTGTTTAAACATTAAACCCAGAATTTGCTATTGCTGTTATTTTTGTATATTGTTTTTTTAACTTATTTTTTGCTTAATTTTCTATGGTGTCTTTTTAACAGACGCTGTTAACGTCTATTTTCTCACTTGTTTAGGATCTGCTCATGACTGATTACGCTCATAACGCTGTGACTTTGCAGCAGCTTATCGATAATAACCAGACTAGCAAGCAGCAGCTAAGAGCCTTAAGTCAGCTGAATGACTATGCAAATTCAATCATTGATATCCCTTTTGTTCAGCTACGTCTGGACAGCCGCCAAGTCACTGCTGACGACGTATTCGTATTATTAGCTAGCCAAACTCAGTCCTATGAAGCCAGTTGCCGCTATCTGCAACAGGCCGCTAAATCGGCAGCTTTTATCTTATCTGAAATTGAGCCCAGCACTTTACTTAACACTAGCAGCTTGGTGACAGCGACTGCTGGTCAAGCTAGCAGCCCGCAAGTTGATAGTGATCAAGCTAGCAGCTCGCAAGTTGATAGTGATCAACTCGCAGCTCAACAGCAATTGGCTGAACTGGGTTGTCCCGTTATCTATGTGCCTAATATTCGTGAGCTGCTAGGTGACTTTGCCCAAGCCCTGCTACAACACTCGCAGCCAGTCAAGTTGCCTACTGTGGTGGCTGTTACTGGCACTAATGGTAAGACTACTATCAGTCAATTAGTGGCGCAATTAGGTCAACTTGCTACGATGAGTAGTGCGGTCATGGGTACGGCAGGTAATGGTAGACTTGGCGCCCTAGTACAAGCTAGCCATACTACGGGCGATGCTTTAGCGGTACAGCAGTTCCTACATCAAATGGGTACTGAGGGTGTCGAGCTACTAGCACTAGAAGCCAGCTCGCATGGACTAGATCAGCAGCGCTTGCAAGGTGTGCCAGTTACGGTCGCTATTTATACTAATCTTAGTCGTGATCATCTAGATTATCATGCGAATATGGAAGAGTACGTCGCTGCAAAAGCTAAGCTATTCAATAAAACTTATTTTCCGAGCTTAACGCACGCTATTATCAATAGTGATGATGAGCATGCGCAAGTGATGCTTGATACCGCGCATGCTAGCCAATTAATAGTTTGGACTTATAGCTTGCAGGCTTCAGCCTCGGCTACCTTTGTTACCGCTAGCATTAAGCCCAGTTTGCAAGGCGTTGAGATTGATTTAGTCAGTGAGTTTGGCAATATCAGTATCGTCAGTCCACTATTAGGCCGCTTTAATGTCGCTAATCTATTGGCTGCTATCGCGGCGGTAGTGGCGCTTGGTGTAGATATTGAACAGCTAGCCTCATTAGTAGCGCAGTTACAAGGTGCTGTTGGGCGTATGCAGCGTATCGCATCAAATGATGGCTGTTTTATCGTTGATTATGCTCATACCCCAGATGCGTTAACCCAAGTCCTTGATAGTCTTAGAACTCATTGTACTGGTGAGCTGTGGGCAGTGTTTGGCTGTGGTGGTGATCGCGATACTGGCAAGCGACCGCTAATGGCGCAAGCTGGTTTGGCGGGTGCTGATAGAGTGATATTGACAGCTGATAATCCACGTACTGAAGATCCTCAGCAGATATTGCAAGATATGCAAGCGGGCATGAGTACTGAACAATATCAGCGCACTCATATTGAGGCGGCGCGTAAACAAGCGATTGAGTATGCGGTCAGTCATGCTAGCGTTGATGATATCGTGGTGATTGCTGGCAAAGGTCACGAAACCTATCAAGAGATTCAAGGTGTGCGCCATGATTTCGATGACACTGTGGTTTTAGCAGAAGCTTTGCGACGAGCTGGACGACTGTCATTACCGACAGCAGCAAGACTATAAGCCGCACCTTAAACGGGGCTATAAATACTGCTCTTATGTACAGCCGTATTTTTGTGATAAATAGGCCCTAATTTTTCAACCGCATCACTATATAAGATAAGCCGCTACCTAAAGGTAATTACTATGACAGCCGATAACAATAATATTATACAGTCGCAGGGACTTTATGTCTGGCAAGCCGACAATCTGCTGGCAGCAACAAACACTCTCAACAGTCATTGGCAGCTACCTGGAACCCAGAATTCTACTGAGAATAAGGTGACTAGCAACCGTATCGCTACTGATACTCGTACTATTAATCAGGGCGATATTTTTTTAGCCTTGACTGGTGATAATTTTGACGGTCATGACTATATTAATCTAGCCGCTTCTAAAGGCGCTGTTGCCGCTATCGTATCACGACCAATATCGACTACTATTCCACAGTTGGTAGTCAGCGATACGCGTTTGGCTTTTGGTCAGATGGCCGCTCATCGTCGTCAGCAGCATAAAGATTTGACGGTTATCGCTATCACAGGATCTAGTGGCAAAACCACTTGTAAAGAGATGCTAGGCAGTATCTTTGGCCGTCTGGCACCAACTCTAATCACTCGCGGTAACCTCAATAATGATTTGGGTGTACCGATGATGTTGCTTGAGTTATCTGATCATCATCGTTATGCGATTATGGAGCTCGGAGCCAATCATATCGGCGAGATTGCCTACACGACCGAGATAGTACGTCCTGATGTTGCTTGTATTCTCAATATTGGCACTGCACATTTAGGAGAGTTCGGTAGTCGTGAAGGTATCTGTCAAACTAAGGCTGAAATCTACCACACTTTGAATGCTGATCAGTACGCTATCGTGCCTGATAATGATGACTTTGCCAACCAACTGCGCCGGATTGCCGAGACCCATACAAGCCACGTAATTGGCTTTGGTAATACTGATGTTAGTGCCAGTCATCTCGATGTCGAGCCTGAGCGTAGTGAGTTTCAGCTACATATTGGTACGCAAGTACAAGCTATCAGTCTACCGTTAGCCGGTGAGCATAATGTAAGTAATGCTTTGGCTGCTGCGGCTTGCGCTCATGCGCTTGGTATCAGTATCGATGACATCGTTATTGGCTTACAGAATTCGCGTCCTGCCAAAGGTCGCTTAAATAGTCAGCTGTTGGGTAATCATCGACTGCTTGATGATACTTATAACTCTAATCCGCACTCTGTACGTGCAGCAGCCAAAGTATTGGCGGCGCAAACCGGTACGCAAATATTGGTACTGGGGGATATTGGTGAATTGGGTGAGGCGGCTGTCAGCGAGCACCAAAGCTTAGGTCGCAGTATCGCCACCATTGGTATCGATGTGCTGCTATGTGTAGGCGAGTTCGCTAGCTGTACGGTGGCGGGCGCGCAAGAGATCAGCGCTAACGATGCCATTAATGCACTAGCATTTGCGGATAAAGACAGCTTGCTGGTGTATTTGCAACAATATTTACAAGTGCAACAAGCGCACCCTTGTACCGTGTTATTCAAGGGCTCGCGCTTTATGGAAATGGAAACACTTATTGACGCACTAGTAAAGGAGTAGGCGGTGTTAGTTTGGTTGTTTGAATGGCTTAGCCAGTATTATTCACCGTTTTCTGCGGTATCTTCTTTAACCCTACGAGCACTGCTTGCTGTGGTGACAGCGCTTGGCCTGAGCATGGCTTTAGGAGGTCGGGTTATCCGCCATTTGCGTGCTCTTAGATATGGTCAAGCTATTCGTAATGATGGGCCGCAGTCGCACTTAGCTAAGACTGGTACACCAACGATGGGCGGGATATTAATTTTAGCGTCTATCGGGATATCAACTCTGCTGTGGGCCCGGTTGACTAATCCTTATGTGTGGATACTGCTAGTGGTGATGGTTATCTTCGGTGCCGTCGGTTGGACGGATGACTGGTTAAAGATCAAGTATAAAGATCCTAAAGGCTTAATCGCTCGCAAAAAATATTTTTGGTTGTCGATGGGTGCCTTATTCGTTGGCATCTCTTTGTATTATATTGCGACTCTACAGCCGGATGTATCGACTACAATGGCGATGCAAGATTTATTATTACCAATATTTAAAGACTGGGTAATTCCTTTCTCAGCGCTGCCCTTAGGCATTGGCTTTATTATTTTTACCTACTTTGTAATCAACGGCTCCTCTAATGCAGTCAATCTAACCGATGGCTTAGATGGTCTGGCGATTTTGCCCGTAGTATTAGTGGCAGCAGGGTTAGGGGCGATGGCTTATGTCTCAGGCGATGTCAGATTCTCCGAATATCTGCATGTGCCTTATATCGCCTATAATTCTGAGTTGATTATCGTTTGTGGCGCTATGGTCGGTGCTGGTTTAGGTTTCTTATGGTTTAACGCCCATCCTGCACAAGTATTTATGGGTGACGTCGGTGCACTAGCTCTAGGAGCCATGCTCGGAACTATTGCGGTAATGACTCGCCAAGAGATTGCTTTTGCTATTATGGGTGGTCTATTCGTCGCTGAAGCAGTGTCGGTTATACTACAAGTAGGCTCGTATAAGCTGCGTAAAAAACGTATTTTTCGTATGGCGCCTTTACATCATCACTTTGAAGAAATCGGTTGGAAAGAGACCCAAGTGGTGGTTAGGTTTTGGATTATTGCTATATTATTAGTGATATTAGGGCTGATGACCTTAAAACTACGCTAAGCCAAAATTATATTAAGTTAATAGTATTGGCTGACCATTGAAAAAGACTCTTTAATAAGAGTCTTTTTTTGCTTTAATAGAGCTAAAACTTATTATAGATTGGCAAGATTAAGCTGTTGTTAAGTTGGCTTGTTGCTAAGGTAATAGCCTATCTAAAAGCTTATCTAACCATTTTACTTTTACTTTTAAATCTTCTGAGCTTGGTTAGTTAACTAGAGTGGCTTTTTATCGCTTATCGGCTACGATATTTGTTAAAATGCTAGCTCTACTTCTATGACGCTGAGATGCTCGTGCCTTTATTTATTTGTCCAATTTGTCAATCGCCTTTGCAGCCTGCAGTTGATACTTGGCGCTGTGATGGTAGCCTAAATGCCAAGCAAACCTCTCACCCCTTTGATGTCGCACGCCAAGGCTATGTTAATCTATTGCCAGTACAACAAAAAAACTCTAAAGTGCCTGGTGATAGTCAGCAGTCTATTGCAGCGCGGCAAAGATTTTTAAACGCTGGATACTATCAGCCACTACGAGATTTAGTCTGTCAGCAGATGGAATTATTATTAGCTAAGCGCCAAGCGGCGCAAACATTGGCTAATGAGGATAATACTGATATTGATAATTATGCTAATACTCGCTGGTTAGACATCGGCTGCGGCGAGGGCTACTATACTCAAGCTATGGCAAAGCTATTGGCTATCGATCAGTTGGTAGCAGCTGATATTAGTAAGTCGGCACTCATAGAGCTAGCAAAAGTCAGTAAGGCTAAACATATACTTTGGTACCAACAGCACCCTACAGATGTTAATCAGGAGAACAAAGATGAGCAAAAGAGCCTACAAAGCCAAGAAGATAACCAACAGCAGACGCCGCAAAAGGCTGCTGTTTACCCAATCGTTACCAGCGCCGCTCATTTACCGCTACAAGCGCAAAGCATAACTGGTATTAGTAGTATCTTTAGCCCGATATTGCCCGAAGCTTTTGCGCAGGCTTTGCAGAGTGACGGTTATCTGATTATTGCTAAGCCCGATGTCGGTCACTTAGCAACAGTACGTGAGGCGTTATTTGATGAAGTGCGTGAACATGATTCAGATAAGTTCTTACCGACTTTGGCTCAGTATTTTACCTTGCTAGATAGCCATCATGTCAGTACCAATCTCAGCTTATCGACAGCGGCATTAACTGATCTACTAACGATGACTCCTTACGCTTATCGTGCTCACGCTGAGAAGCGTCAGCAACTACTAGCGACTACTGAGACGGCTGAGTTTTTGACGGAAGCAAAGTTTGTCATTTATATTCTACAAAAACTTGCTAGTGTAGAGGGTGCTGCTGACCCTTTATCCGTAAATGATGAGGAATCGATAGAGCATAGCTAGCAGCCTCGTATTTATCTAACCACTAGCGAAAATCAGGGCAGCGTATGAGAGTGTAGCTGCTCTGTTTATTATTGATTATGATTTTATAAAACGGGTCCCATAGTAGCAACGATATTGTTCCAGATTCTATAAGGTACTGACCACTGTTCTACATGTTCACGGCGTACTTCATCAGAGGCAGTAATATACTGATATTGTCTTTCCATAATATCAGCGGTGAGGGCTTTATCGCTAATCAATACATTATTCTCATAGTTCAAATCAAAGCTACGTAAGTCTAAATTAGTCGAGCCAATCAAGCTGATTTCACCATCGATAGTCAGAGTCTTAGCATGGAGTAAGCCTGGTTTATACTCATAGATTTTGACTCCGGCCTCAAGCAGTTGCCAGTAGTAGCTGTGGCTAGTAGCGGCAACCACAAAGGAGTCGTTCTTTTTGGGGAATATCATAGTCACATCGACGCCACGATAGGCCGTCGCACACAAGATACTCACTAGAGAATAGTCAGGTACAAAGTAGGGCGTTGAAATGATCAGAGTATGCTGTGCTTGACTGATTAGTGCGCCCAAGAACTGTGGTGTCGCACCTTGTCGCTGAGTAGGCCCATCAGAGAATACTTGCGCAGCAAAGCCCTCAGGTTTTGAGTCACTAAAATACTTAAAGCTCTCCAAAGGGGTTTCAGGGTTTTGAATAAGCCAATCGCTGGCAAATAACATCTGGTTTTGTGCTACTACTGGCCCTTCAACTCTTAGCATAATATCTATCCACGGGGCGTACTTAGGCTTGACCTGAAACTCAGGGTCAGCGCAATTACGACTGCCGCAATAGCCAATCTTGCCGTCAATCACAGTTATTTTACGGTGATTACGCAAATCAAGGCGGCTAAACAACAAGGTTTTTATTAAGTTACTAATTGGTAGCGCTACGCTAACTTGGACGCCTGCCGCTTTCATTTCTTGCCATATTTTTGAGCCAATCATTTTGCGCGAACCCATACCATCGACCATAGCTCGACAAGTAACCCCACGCTTCGCTGCGCGGATGAGTGCTTGAGCGGTATCAATACCCATCCCATCAATTAGCCAAATATAATACAGTACATGGATATGATCAGTCGCCGCATCGAAGTCGGCAATCATTCGCGCTCGAGTATCAGCGGCATTCGCCATCAGCTCTGCACTATTGCCTAAAGTAGTATGAAATCCTGTTACGTTTGCAGAGTAAGCAAAAGCGGCTTGATAGGGCGGTTTGATAGCGGCTGCTAATGAGGCCTCGTTACCGAGTACTTCAGGGTTAGCTCGATGTAATCTATTAATAATTTGCCGATGCTCACGCTCAAAGTTGCGGCCTAAATGAATCTCCCCAAACATCCAATAAATGACTACTCCAATATAAGGCAGTAGAAATAATATAACTAGCCAAGCTAAGCGTGCGGGTGAAGATAAATTATGACGCGCTAGAACTCGCAAAGAAATAATGATAAGCAACACAAAGTGAACAGTTAGGAGAATATTGAGTGCCATAAAAGCAGTCCATTAGCGGTATTTTTATTGGGATTAATTATTAGCAAGTATAGCGTATTCTGTAATAATATGGGTCCATGTTGCTATTAGCTTGTGAGTGAGGCTTGTAAGCTGTTTAAAAGCTTTTTTGCTAAAACCTTTGGATAGTTTAGTTTTTGATAATTAACCTGTAACTAGTTACGATTATTTAGATATAGCTTTAACGTATTAGCTAAAAAAGGGTGTATAAGTAAGCTAGATTTTACTAATCTCAATAATGGCTACCATCCAGTCTTTATCCTCAAGCATCCTTGCTTACTTTATATTACCATTACCTCTTTAATGGACTCAGTATATGCAATTAGCCATACCCTCTAGGTTATTAAATAAGCTCACTATCGTCATTAGTTTTATCGGGGTTGGGGTAGCGTTAATCGATAGTGGTTTTACGCTAGGCACTTGGTTACAGCAGTTGTTCCACTTCTTTTATTTGTTCATCATCGCTCTAGGTTTTTCAGCCATAGTAGAGCGTTATATGCACCCAAAAACTCCGCTGGTACTGCACAAGCTACTGCTTAATAAAGTCGCCATATTCGATTTGTTTACTAGTGCGGCGATTGTCGTGCTACTGGCGTTACATTTCACTGATTTATTGCAGTCAGGATTTACTATGGCCACTGATGGATTTGCTGCCATCAAAATTGCCGTTTTTGCCACTTTTATCCGTGAAATATCCGATACTGATTTCAATCTAAAACGTACTTTTTTAAATCCGGGTCAGTTCTTTATCTTAAGCTTTTTGTCAGTGATCTTAGTTGGTGCTTTATTGCTGATGATGCCCAAAGCTACTACTCAGCCTTTATCATTTGTAGATGCGCTATTTACCGCTACTAGTGCTGTCTGTGTGACGGGGCTAATCGTCGTAGATACTGCTACTTATTTCACTACCTTTGGCCAAGTCATCATCATGGGAATGATCCAAATTGGTGGTTTGGGCATTCTGACTTTTGTAACTTATTTCAGCTACTTTTTTAAGGGTGGCGTCAGTTATGAGACTCAGCTAAGTATAGGTGAGATGACCTATGCGCAGCGGCTAGGAGATGCGGTGACTACCTTGAAGTCGATTCTATATGTCACTTTTGGTGTTGAAGCGTTGGCCGCTGTGTTTATCTATAGCAGTATTTATGATTTGCCGGGGATGAGTTTATCAGAGCGTTTATTCTTTTCAGTCTTTCATGCAGTTTCGGCTTTTTGTAATGCCGGGTTTTCGACTTTTAGTGCTGGTCTTTATGACGAAACAGTACGCTTTAATTACCCTCTACAACTAACCATTGCTACTACTTTTATCTTCGGTGGTCTAGGCTTTATTATCGTGGTTAATCTACTGCGTTATTTGCGCCACCGTAGCGAGCGTTTTATTTATCGCAATAGCCATAGTAATGAGTCGCGCTATGCCTATCAGCCGTGGTTACTTAGCATTAATAGCCGTATTACTTTAATCATGACCGGCGCGCTGCTACTGATCGGGCTAATTGGAGTAATGATATTTGAATATAACGGGATACTGGTTGAGCATAGTACTTGGTATGGTAAATTAATATCAGCGTTCTTTACCGCCGCCACCCCACGTACCGCAGGTTTCAATAATTCTGATATGGATGCTTTAGCGTTCCCCACTATTATGTTGACCATATTTCTAATGTGGGTTGGTGCCTCACCCAACTCTACTGGTGGAGGTATCAAGACTAGTACCTTTGCAATTGCGTTGCTAAATACCTTGAGCATTGCCCGTGGACAGGGCCGTGTTGAGGTGTTTCAACGTGAGATTGCTGATATCTCTATCCGTCGTGCTTTCTCTATTATGTGGCTATCATTATTGGTCATCGGTACGGGGGTGACAGTAATTAGCTACAATCAGCCAGAGCTGGAGTTAATCAAAGTAGTATTTGAATGTTTTTCCGCCTATAGCACAGTAGGTTTAAGTTTGAATTTGACCCCTGAGTTGTCAGATTTTAGCAAACTGGTAGTCGCCGTCATTATGTTCGTTGGTCGAGTAGGCATGTTAACTATCTTTATTGCACTTCTTAAAAATATGCGTCAGCGTAACTATCGTTATCCAACTGAAGAAATTACTATTAACTAAAGCATTTAAATAGCTATTAATTATCGGGGTGTAAGCAAAGTTATGAAATATATTATTATAGGCTTAGGGAGCTTTGGCTCATCATTAGGGATAGCGCTCACCAGTCAAGGCCATGAAGTTATCGGTATCGATAGCAATATGCAAAAAGTCGATGCCTATAAAGAAGTGATCTCGCATACTATCTGTATGAGTGCCACTGATGAATATACTGTAAAAGGCCTGCCAATTATTGATACTGATATTGTGATCGTCGCTATTGGCGAAGATCAAGGCGCTAACGTCATGGCTACAGCGCTATTTAAGACCCTAAAAGCCAAGCGCTTAATAAGTCGTAGTATTAATCCCTTACACGAAACCGTATTACAAGCGATCGGGGTCGACGATATCTTCCATCCTGAAAAAGAATCAGCGATGCGTTGGGCAAAAAGGCTATCGTTACGCTATTTTGTAGACTCATTTGAGTTGAGTGAGAATTTTAGTATTGTTGAGATTAATATTCCTGATGCACTGGTTGGTAAAGCTATTGGTGAGTTAAAACTTGAGCAAAAATTCAATATTAAGCTATTAAGTACCTTAGTCCACGAGCATTATAAAGATACTTTTGGACGTATGCAGAGTAAACCGAGTATTCAAGGTTTGGCGATGCCTGAGCAAATTCTACAAGATAATGATGTCCTAGTAGTCTATGGTGCTAATAAACATATTAATCAGTTTTTACGTAGCGTTGGGGTCAGGGTACATTAGATAGCTGGCAGCTTAGGACAATAGCTACTTATAATAGAAATTATTTAGCACAGTGGTTGTTTATAACCGCTATCATTGGCTATACAAACTATTTGAGATAGCGGTTACTCACCATACTAATGACTTGAAGTAACTGACTATATGAATGGACAAAGGGGAGAGTTATGAACAAGCGCAGCCTATCCGTTCTATCTATTGCGGTCTTATTGGCGGTATCGTTGTCAGGCTGTGATCAGTCGGTACAAGACCCAAATACTATGTTTTCAGAGCAACACAAAGATCCTATTAAAGAGCTTGAGATAACCTCAAATATTGATCGCAGCAAATTTAAATATAAACAAACCTTTTATGTGCCTATTTATTCAGATATCTATACGGATAGAGACAATCGCAAGGTTTTGTTATCAGCGACTCTAAGCGTACGTAATACCACTCTAAAAAAACCACTATTCATCAATAAAATCGACTACTACGACACCGCGGGTAATCTTGTAAAGCATTATCTAAAAAGCACCATTGAACTGCCACCAATGGCCACGTTGAACTATATCGTCGAAAAAGAAGAGGATAAAGGCGGCTCAGGGGCGAACTTTATTATCGAAGTAGAAGGGTTGGATGATACGGTGACGCCAGTCATTGAAGCGGTCATGATAGGTAATTTTAGTAATAAAGCCTTTTCGTTTAGTACTCAGGGCACACCAGTGATACACGACTAAGTATAAGGTCGTTGGCTGGCAATATAACAATGCCATGTATAGCTATTTATAGTCAGCTATCGGTGTTCAGAATCTCGCTGTCATGCTGTCTATTAAGGAAACAAAAACGGCGTAAGGTTTACTGATAAGCAATTTTGAGAGTTAGTTTGTGATACTAAGCGATTAATATAATAAGCCCATGCAACTTTTAAAGCGCGATGGGCTTATGGCTTACGAATTAATTATTAATCTTGCCAGTTAGAAGTTGAATCAATGACTTATTTTCTGACCGTTTTAGCCTGAGGATGGGCATTGCCATTGCCATTGGCGCTAATAGTAGTACTGATATTAGTAATGATATTGGTGACAGCAGCTTCTGGAATAGGAAATACTTTGTCATAAACCCAGTTAAACACAAAAGCATACAGCACATAAAAAGTCGCCATAGCGATGTCCATAATAAACGCCTCCCATAAGCTAATACCCAGATACCAAGCAATCATCGGCATAAACAGGATCAGCAGCCCACCCTCAAATAGCAGCGCATGGCCTACACGTATCATCAGGGTCTTATGCACATTACCGCGTAGTTTTACCATGGCATGGTCAAACCATAAGTTATAAACGAAGTTCCATACAGTAGCGATAATGGAGCCTACTACAGCGATAACTCCCATCAACTGTAGATCAAAGCCAAATACTAAGCTGGCTAATGGCGCAAAGATAAGTAAGCCGATTAGCTCAAAGCTTAGGGTATGGCGGATACGATCTTTAGTAGTACGCATTAAACTTCCTAATGGCTGCAATCGTCTGCCGATTGAGCCTCTATTAAGGCCTAGTGTGTCTTTAGGTACCGCTGTCAAAACAACTAGATAAAAGCCATGATCTTAGCATGCAAAGTATGGCCCTTATGTAGGGTTAGTATAGTTACTATCTTAGGGGCGTAGCTAATGTTACTGTGCAGCAAAAGGTATTTACTATTTAGCTCCATTACCTTGTAGGTACAAGGGTGTATGATGATTGCCATTAGTAGAAAAGTAGCAAATCCGCTGCATCTCTACAAAGCTATCAATACAAAGCTATCAATCAAACACCATTATTATTTGCAGAGAAACTTATGAATACTTTTACTCACGTTGCTGTTGGTACCAATGATTTAGACAAAGCCCGTATGTTTTATGACGCGGTCTTAGCTCCTTTAGGGCTTAAGCGCATTGCTGATCTAGGCGAAGCCGGTGCAATATGGGGTGTAGATAGCCCTTCTTTCTTTGTTATGAAGCCTATTGACGGTGAAGCCGCTACTGCTGGTAATGGGGTTACGGTTAGTTTCGTGGCGCCAAGTCGCGCAGCTATTGATGCCTTTCATGCTGCGGCACTAAGCGCAGGTGGTATTGATGCCGGCCTACCAGGCACACGTGATTGGGCACCTAATGCTTATGCGGCGTATGTTCGTGATTTGGAAGGTAACAAGTTAACGGCTTATTGCTTTGAGGCTGAATAACTGTGCTATTTGAGTGCTCATTTGTGAGCTATAAAGCTCTGTAGTAAGCAACGATAACTATAAAAATCCCACAACTATGTGGGATTTTTTGTCGTGAAAATAAAGCCAATAACGGTAAGTAAGGCTGTGTAAGTAATGCGTATTGGCTCAGTAAGGCCTAGGCTGTCAAACAACAATCTGGTGTTAGACTCTACAAAACCCATAAAAAAACAACGCTGTAATAGGAATAATTATTTTATGACTACCTTTACCAGCCAAGCAGTCAATACTAGTAATAATAAAAGTGTTGCTGCTAATACTGATTGCAATAATATCGCCAGTAATACTACGAGCTTGCTTGAACCACAGACTATAGAGCACAGCATCCAAGTTAGAGGTGCGCGTGTTCATAATCTAAAAAACGTCGATGTTGATCTACCGCGCAATGCGCTGGTAGTGTTTACTGGAATCTCTGGTTCTGGTAAGTCGTCGCTGGCTTTTGGTACTTTATTTGCTGAGTCGCAACGCCGTTACTTAGATTCAGTATCGCCTTATGCACGACGTCTGATAGATCAAGTCGATGAGCCGGATGTCGATGCTATAGAGGGCTTGCCGCCAGCGGTCGCCTTGCAACAGCAACGTGGTACGCCTTCCGTGCGCTCATCGGTTGGTAGTGTAACTACTATCTCTAACGGTCTGCGCATGCTGTACTCACGAGCTGGCGAATATCCTACTGATCAACAGATGCTTTATGCGGATGCATTTTCGCCGAATACCCCTGACGGTGCTTGTCCAACTTGCTCAGGTATTGGTCGGGTTTTTGAAGTAACCGAGAAGTTATTGGTTCCTGATGATACTAAGACTATTAGAGATAGAGCCATTGCCGCATGGCCACCAGCGTTTCAAGGTCAGAACTTAGCTCGTATTCTAATTACCCTCGGTTACGATATCGATGTGCCATGGCATAAACTGCCAAAACAGACTCGTGATTGGATACTATTTACTGACGATACGCCAACAGTGCCGGTTTATTCGACATACAATATCCAACAGGTACGTGCCGCCATCGAACAAAATGAAAAGCCTAGTTATACTGGTACTTATGTCAGTGCTAAAAACTTTATTCTGCATTCCTTTGCCACTACCCAAAGCCCGCTAACTAAAAAGCGCGTCTCGCAGTTTATGCAAATCTCAGTATGTCCTGAATGCCATGGCAAAAAGCTAAAGCGAGAGTCGCTATCAGTGAAATTTGCCGGACTAGATATCGGTGAGTTATCGCAATTGACCTTAACTGAAGTAGCCGTTAAGTTGCAAGATGCGGCGCATGCTAAACCATCTAACAATACCGTAGATCGAGAAAAAGCAATTGTCGCTCAGCGTATCGCTAGTGATATCCTCTCGCGTGTTGAAGCCTTGACGAGGTTAGGTTTGGGCTATTTATCACTTGAGCGTACTACGCCTACTTTATCTCCAGGGGAGTTACAACGTCTGCGTCTTGCTACCCAAATTCGCTCAAAATTATTTGGGGTAGTTTATGTCCTCGATGAGCCTTCTGCGGGTCTGCATCCAGCCGATACCCAAGCATTATTGGGTGCACTGGACGAGCTGATTGCTGCTGGCAATTCAGTATTTGTAGTTGAACACGATGTTAGTGTTATTAGACATGCCGATTGGGTAGTAGATGTCGGTCCTGATGCTGGCACTCACGGTGGTGAAGTGATTTACAACGGCCCTGTTAATGGATTACGCGCTGTTAAAAACTCGTACACCGGACAATATCTGTTTAATGCTGCCAGCCAAGTAAAGCGTAGTCCAAGATCGCCAAAAGCTTGGCTTAAACTGGTTGGGATTGAGCGTAATAATCTACAAGGGTTAGAGGTCGCGTTTCCACTAGGGGTGATGACTACGGTCACTGGGGTATCCGGTTCAGGTAAGTCAAGCTTAGTCAGTCAAGCGTTAGTAGAGTTGGTTTATGAAGCACTAGGGCAGCAGCCAGTGCTAGAAGTTGCAACTGGTGAAGCTGATCTATTGCAGCAAGAATTAGAGACGCCAACAGGTGGTCGAATTGTCGCTGGTATGGAACAAGTAACACGGTTAATAACTGTCGACCAAAAAGCCATAGGTCGTACGCCTCGCTCTAATCTTGCCACTTATACTGGGTTGTTCGACCAAGTGCGTAAACGGTTTGCTGCAACTCCAGAAGCCAAAGCTCGCCGTTATAATGCTGGTCGTTTTTCTTTTAATACTACTAAAGGTCGTTGCGCCAATTGTGAAGGCTTAGGTTTTGTGATGGTCGAGCTTTTATTTCTGCCAAGCGTTTATTCACCTTGCCAAGTCTGCCATGGGCAGCGCTACAATGATGAAACTCTCGAAATCACTTATGGTGATAAAAATATCGCTGAAGTACTAGCGCTAACGGTGGAGGCAGCCTATGAGTTCTTTGTTGATGAACCCGCTATCTTGCGCGCCTTACAGGCTTTATTACAAGTCGGGCTTGGCTATTTGCGTCTCGGTCAACCTGCCACGGAACTGTCAGGCGGTGAAGCCCAACGTATCAAATTAGCTACTGAACTACAGCGGACTCAACGTGGCGATACTCTTTATGTGCTTGATGAGCCGACCACCGGCTTGCATCCTAAAGATGTATCGATGTTAATGGCTCAGTTAAACGGTCTAGTCGATGCAGGTAACACAGTGATTATGGTTGAGCACGATATGCAAGTGGCTAGCAACAGCGACTGGGTTATCGATATTGGCCCTGGCGCGGGTGATGAGGGTGGACAGATTGTCGCTCAAGGATCACCTGAACAGGTAGCTTGCTCCAAAACTAGCAAAACTGCACCGTTCTTATTGGCTGAGTGTGAATCTTGAGAGCGGCCTGTAGAAAGGCGATAAATCCAAACTATTTTATTAGCTAAAAATAGAGAGTCACTGCTACTAACAGGCACTAACTTTGCGTAGATGGGCTATTGCCAATTCATAATCAATAGCGAAATACATAGCTAGCAAATCCAATGATTTGGTGGGTTGATAACCACTCTACGCAAAGCTTAAAGCTTGAATAGAGACCATTGTCACTGAATTTAAAAAGGGTTTAATGCTTACTTGTAAAAGATGGAACGTTGAGCGCAGCTAGCCACCCCTAACAGTCTGCTAGGCAATAACCATCACTTGGCAGACAAATAGTCTGTGAACCTTTCAGCGCTTTAAAGACACCCTATGATTATTTAGCTTAGTCCATCCAAGGCTTTTAAACCCGCTTTGGCAATACGCACATCCTCACTACCATGAGCGCCACCGACTCCAATACCACCGATGACCACACCTTCACTATAGATAGGCAAGCCGCCATCCATCATCAGCATGTTCTCATCCAAATATCTGACATCAGCAGGAATCGATCCATCAGCAATGCCTTGAGCAATGATCGCAGTTTCTCTTTTTTGTGAGTTGGCGGTATAAGCTTTTTTATAGCTGGCACGAATAGTATGTACCCCAGCTTGATGATCTCTTAATACAGCCAATGTCTGTCCCGAACGGTCGACTACGGTTATCGATACGGCTAACTGTTCAAGCTGTGCAGTTGCAAAGGCGGCATTGACAATAGCTTGCGCCATCTGGCCAGTTAATATAGTAATAGCAGTCATACAAGCTCCAAAGTTATAGGTATAAGGTTTCGCTTATTGTTCTTATAAGTCTTATTACTGGCACAAGATACAACGATCATACAGCACTTTATTAACCAAACGGTTAACCCCCTTATTAGCTACCTTATTAACCAAACTGACAGCTAAATTAGCAGTACGGTGATCATTATTATTGAGGGTTTTTAATGCTAAATGCTAGGCTGGCTTATACATAGCCACTAAGCTTGTATTAAATAAACAAATAAACCCACGCTTAGTGGTGGGTTTATCTAATAACTGTTTATCTAATAACTATTTATCTAATAAGCAGCTATCTAAGCAACGCTACTGCTTAAGCAACGCCACTATTTAACCCATCATTATTGACTAGTAAATTTTATGGTTTCATTAGGGGCATTAATAGTCAACTGGCTCGCTAAGATATCGCCTTTAGCATTAATTTTGTAACACTCAGTGGTCGTACCTTCAGGATCAACGTTGAGTAACATATTGGTTGAAGTATCTATGCAGAACAGGGCGGTGTTATTGCTATCTTGTGCCAAAGACCAAGACTGAGTATATCGGCCTTTGTGCTGACGTTTGCTACTATCGCTATAGACGTTTTCCGTGAGCAGTGGACTGCTATCGCCAACCTTGGCCAGTTTAGGAAGAGTGGTGGTTTGGGTTGCTACTGAGTATTCACCTGAGCTGTCAGTATAGCCGCGGAACACCAACGGATTTAGAGTGAAGTAGTTGATACTAACGGACTGATTGATCAGCTGGTTATTGGATTTAGTAATAGTATTGACTTCGGCACCTTGTGCGGACTTACCGTCGAACAGCATAGTGCCTTTGGGTGTAACTTTGATATCGGCGACTATGTCTTGATTATCGACTTTGGCCATTAACTTTTGCGTGCTCTGCTTAGTATAGATATTGATCATCGCCGTCTCAACAGGATACTGAGTGACAATCTGATTCGTGGGGCTATTGGGATTAGTACTGCCATTGTTCATACTGGCGCAAGCGCTTAGGCTCAGAGCGGCTGCGATACACAAAGCTAGTGCTTTCATAATTTAATTCCTCTTTTAATTTTGTTTCATTATTAGCTACTGCATGGATTGAAAGTACCTCAATTTAGATAAACTATCTACTGCTATAGTTTATTGTTTTATTACTAAGGCATGTTGAATCTTCATAAGCAGACAATGCTGATAGACCCTGATTTATCAAAGCGGTGCTCTAATCATCCTGACAATCACAGATCATACATATTTCTTAGTTAGATTTTTATATAGTAGGATTAAATAAAATAGCTAATTTTACATAAAAAATGCACCTATAACTTAGGTGCATTTTTAATATTTGTCCAGTGTCGGTAGTTAATAGTTTATGTTAATAGTTACGATATCTGAGTAATTGTCAGGTCTAAAGTCAGCGCTAGGTACTGTGGCGTAGACGCTTCTATTTTGAGCCGAACCAGTGCCATTAGCAGTTACACCATTCCCTACATTACTAGAGGTTGCGGTATTGCCCCATACGGTTCCATTAACCCCAGTAGTAGAACGCAGTTGATAAGGAACTTGGTTATTATTGCCAGTAGTGCCTTTCATAGCTCCCAATCCTACTGTACTACCATTTGAGGGAGCCAATCCGATATTATAAACCGTACCATTTGTGCAAGTTAAATTGATAGGATTAGTACCGACACTCTCAATATTGGTAGCACTAGATGGCTTATTACCAAAATTTATATTACTTTTAGAATTGATTAGGCATTTGCTCGGAGCAATGGCTTGAACATAAAAAGGGTTCATACGTTGAGTAGGTGTAACTCCGGGACCCAATGGTGATAATGATGTTCCACAGTCTTTGTTTAAACCAGCTACAGAAGTGACAAGGGTATTATTTATTTGATAGTTAATTTTATAAGTGCTTGGATTTCTTGTGCTTTGGTTTGCAGGAATAGCGGCATAAACTGTCATTGCACCCCTTTGTACACCGCCATTAGCAGTGACTGTGACATTGACAGCAGCTGCCTCTTTGGTTGTTGGGTTTTGTATAGATCCCCAAATATTATTATATCCGCTATCGGTATACATTTGAAAAGGAAGGTTGGTAAGGCCTGGGGTTACTGGTGTTATGGCACGTGGAGTGATTCCTTCATTCCCAAGGCTAATACAGAGGGTCAAATCCTGTGCCGCATCTCCTGTATTGGTACATGAGTAGTTCACTGTACCTGTGGTTGTGAAGCGATTATTACTGAGTAGGTCAATAGAGCCAAAGTCGATATTGCTTATCGATGCTGAACAAGTAACGATGGGGGCAGCGTTAGCATTATTGACCGGTAATAAAAAAGCCAAGGGAATCAAATAAAGACTAAAGTGCCATTGAAACAGTTTCATTACAGTACCTTTTGACAAGTAAGTGGCCCAATAAGCGGAATGCCATCACCTTGTTTCTGATAATCAAAGCTAACTTGGCAACGATCACCAAAGGGAGTTGCTACCTCTAGCACGTTATGCTCATCAAGCGTATCTAAATAGACTTCACCATCAAAACCTACGATAGATGCTGCCAATGCTTGTTGAGTGACTAACCGTACTTGACTGCCTATTGGTATAAATTCATCGTTGCTGTCTTTTAGAATAACCGAGGCAGAGCGTACTGGCACAAGATTGAATTTGACTATTGTACCAGCACGATCAGTTGGGGTGGCTTGAGCCGCTACCTTATCAATTCGTAAATCTGCCGGTAAGTTCATCGGATCGATACCAATCTTATTGTCTTGGTAAGCATTGAGTGGCGATATCAGCAAGAGCCCACGGCTATTCGTGCTACCAATGACATTATTTTGCAGTAATACAGGCACATCAGCGATACCGTTGGTTGTAACTACGGCAAAACCATCATTGATTTGTCGGGCCGCAAAGATCCCGCCACCCATCATGACTAGCGAGCCGTTGCCACTAGCATAGGTTGCGTAATCCCCATTATAACTGCTCATACCCGCTTGCACTTGGCCATAGCGACCCAGATAATTCAGCTCAGCTAGAGCGCTAGTATCGTTATGGTTATCAGTATGGCTATTCACACTATGTCTTGCTTGTGCTCGCCAGCCTAATCCACCAGCAACGGGCGCTGACTGTGAGGCGTCTGCTACTATGACATTCTGTGCATTGTTATGTTGTAGGCTACTGCTCACTGAGAGATTGCGATCGAATGAAAAAGAAGCGCCGATAGCGGCACTATTATTATCAGAATTATTCAAGTCATGGTTATAGTTGGCATTGATGCTCACACGCCGGCCTAGAGACTTGCTCCAATAGGCACTAGCAAATCGAGCGCTATCTTCCTCAGCATAATCTACTTGATTGTAACTGACCCCAAAGCTGCCCAAGGTCTGGCTACCGTAGCCGGTAGAGAGCTGATAGCTCTGGCGAATAGGGGTAGAGCCATATTGGGTCGCTACATCACGATACTCGCCTTGGGTGCCTAAAGTATTGATGCCAACGTTAAAGCGTTTATTATTCCATTGATAGCTAGCACTATATTGGGTGCCGCTTTCATCTTGGCTATTACTGCCCGCTAATGAGGCAAATAACACCCCACCTGGACCGCCCAATACCCAAGTGCCGCCAACGCCTGCATTAGCTATATCTTTGGTAGCTTCGGCATGAGTCTCAGCGGTAAAGCGGTTATTCACGCCATAACGCCAAGTGCCACTGACGGCGACATCGCTGCCATAGTCGAAGGATTTGATGCCATAGTTTTCCCGTACAGCCCCAAGCTCGACCGACCAATCTGATAAGCCGGGCTGTAGTAAACGATGGGTATCATAAAGCGAGAAGTTAACTGTAGAGCTTTGTCCTAGCGCATCGGTCAATACCAGTTGTGCATCACCCGCACCACTAATACTAGGAGCGGTATTGAGCTCAAAAGGGCCGGCAGGGACGTCACCGCTGTATTGTTTAAGACCATTCACGTATAGCTCTACCGCAGAAGGTAGGGTGGCTGAACCAAAGAATGCAGGCAATGGAGTAGTGGTCATATAAGGTTGCAAATCAAAGTTGCTACCAATTTGCAGACCGCCTAAGCGGGTAGCGCGAGTCCATGACAGAGCACCTGTAAGAATATCCCCAGCACGTACGGTTAACAGCTTATCAGGAAAGGATTGGCTCCAACTGGTGTCTAACCTCACGGTACGATGGTCCCAGTCACGGTTATTAGTAATGCTATTAGCATTGTTATTATAAAAGCGGTTACCTGTGGTTAGTGCTGTTGAGCTTAATACCCCATTAGCATTAAAAGCGCGTACTTCGCTAAAAGCGCTTAGGTTGGTGGCATTATTGTCAGTATGTGAGCCATAGATATTATAATTTAATAAGATGCCAGGCGATGAGCTGGCTTGAGTACGACGGTTATCACGGTTATTTAACACCGTAGTGTTTAGATTGAGTGTACTTAAAGGGGCGACGATAGTGACGGATTGCATGCGCGCGTTATAGTCGACCTTAATATTGGCGAAACTATTTAGCGGTACCGGGTCGGTGGTACCGAGTGGCACAATAAATCCTAGCTGCTGCAATACGGCGATACTTGCCCATAATTGCTCATCACGATAATCAAAATGAGCTAAGCCAGCGCTAGCGCCATTGAGCGTCACATCTAGGTATAAATCGAGGCCACGCGTCTGACTCGGATCCTCGTTGAGGCCGAGTTGGACGAATTCGGTATTCGCTAGGCTGACAGGAGTAGATGTGGGGATAGAAGTTACAGAAGCGCTTTGGGGTGCTGCATGGCCAGCTGAGACCACCACACCATGAATTAAAAGAACTTTAGCGAGCGGCACTGTCCAACGTGACGTTTTGAATCGTGTCAGTTCCATTAATCATTACCTTAATTCTACTGCTATTTTTTAATTCATTCGGTGGTACTTTGAGCATCCATTGCATAGTAGCACCCGGTAAAACATAACCTAATAAACCGGGGCTTATCTCAATAGTGTTACCACTAGTATCATCTATGCTGAGCTTGGCCAATTGTGCACGCCCATTGCCACTATTGCTGACACGCATAGCAACGTGGTTACCATCGGGTTGCACAGTATAAGTCCATTGCAACTTTGGAGAAGTTTCTTGCACTCCTACAGGCTGGATAAAGACTGGTAACGAATAACTTAGTGCAAACTGCAAGCCCGCCTTCTGCTCAGCAGATGGAGTAGGGAGCTCATCAATAGAGAGGCGATAGCTGCTTTCTACCGCACCAATACCGCTCGGTGGTGCAGATGCGCGGATAATGCGAATGAGTTGTTTTTCACCCGGTTGCAGTTCAATGATTGGCGGACTGGCCAACAACCCTCGTGATGCGGTAAGCTGATCGCCTTTTTCATCCTGTGACCATTGGTACACACGAACTTGCGCATGTATTACATCGTCACCAGTATTACTGAGCGTCAGGCCACTGGCATTTTGTTTAGCTTGCAAGCTGAGGGAAATGGGAGAGACCTGCAGGCCGCTCGCCATTGCCACACCGTTAGGCAGTAGCAAACCAGATAAAATAACCGGTATCGCAACACGGTGTACCCAGAGACTTAGCATTCAGATTAGAACGTTACTGAAACGTTTACAGTATCGAGGTAATCACCAGGTATAACATCTGCTGTATCAGTTACGGTGGCATAAACAGTAGTAGCAATACCAGTTGCATAGTTAGTAGCCGCTGCGGTTGTTACTGGAGTAACAGTACCCCAAGCAGGACCAGCACTTGACACAGAGGTTAATTTATAAGCAATCTCTTGACCAGCAGTAGGTCCAGAACCTTTTAATTTACCAGTACCATCGGTACTCTTACTTGAAACAGGTTGAAGTGTAATTTTAGCAGAGGAACCGACAGAACAATTTGTAGTAATAATAGTAGAACCTGTCTTTTCAGAACCTACTAGTTGCGCTTGACCTGCTGCAACAGTACCAAGACCAATATCAGCAGTAGCACCAGTTACAACGGTACAAGTCTGATCAACCTTTAGTAAAACATCGAAGCTATCACTAGTAATAGGTGCTGCGTTAGCAACAGTCAAAGAGCTAACGGCAAGTAGTAAAGTAGCAGTCAATAAAGATTTTTGAAGTTGCAAAGTAGTTCTCCGATGATTTTAAGTTTGTTATCACTTTTGATAAGCATAATAAAAACGGTTTAGACATGCACAATTTTTATCAGTCATTAGTTGGTGGCATTATTACATAAAGATTACACAAAGGGAAAATAAAACACTATAAATTTCAATATTAATACGCTTAAGCGTAACAATATATGTTACTACCGAACCATAATAAGATGGTTGAGAAAGCTTTTCCTGTTAGTGGTCAGTCCAAGCATAGCGAGAGCTTTTGGCCGCTATTAATGCTACCGATACCAAACTGTAAAAGGTCAAAGTTGAGCTTGAAAGTGCAGTAGAGTTTTATATAAATAAGGATAAAAATATAACTTTAAAATTTTTTAACGTGATTTTTACTGATTATCAGATTTTCTATACCATTCATCTGATTATCGGTTCATTTATAATTGAATTATGCGATATTGCGCGTTCTGCATACAGAATACATTCCCCTCTTTACCTCATTATTCATTCCCCAGTTACTGTTTACTTTCCCAGTTACTGTTTCAGTCAAATACTACATATTTTAGACTCTATTACTGGTATGCCTTAACTTCAAAATAGTTTTAACCATGAGATTTATATTATGAATATTTTTACAAAAGTAGCAGTAACTGGTCTAGCCTTATCTCTATCTTCTTTTGCTTCAGCAGCAATAAGTGGTTCTACAGACTTTCGTGTAACGCTACCTGAAGTTTTAGTGCTATATCACTGGGATGATGCTGTACTGAACTTGACTGAAGTTGTTACTACCGCTGCAAACGATAGCGATTTGCGCGAAATAAGCGATGCTACTACTCGTACAGGAACGGCGGTATTAGGAGCAGCTACTGCTAGCATCAATACAGATGTTAGTACTACTTCAAACACGGCTCTTGCCACTAACGTTGCGGTTACTCTAAAAAATGCTTGGGCAGTACGTAACTTATCGTCTGCTAATGGTGTTTCGCTAACATTGACTAACCCTAATACTAGTTTGAAAAATGTTGTCAATAATGCCTCTGTTATTACTACTTCAAATGCTATTTTAGTATCAGCAAATCCTTTAATCAGTACTTCTGGTACAACAACTGTAGGTATTAAATCAGGTTTTGTTCCTGTATTAGGTGATATTACTTTTAACTTAGATCTGTCTACTGCTAATAATGCCGGTGAATACAACACACGCGGTGTCACTGGCGCTTCACCTGATACAGCTACAGGTAATGGTACTGACACCTTCTTATTGACTCTTACTGGTAATGGTCCTGTTCCTATTCCATAATTGAAGAGTTTTAACGGCTAAGCCTTAGTGCTTCGACACTAGCTACATCCTAAAAAATACCAGCTATTATTGCTGGTATTTTTTATAGTTAACGACAAGACATTCTCCGAGCTGCAAATCAATCACTTTATAAGATCTTAAGTGGGTTTGCGCTACAGGCTTTGCAGCTAATTGCTAATAATTAACTAAATAAAGGCAAAAAGATGATCCTAACTGCTTACCCTAAATTATGTTTACCTAGTCAATCTACCAGTACACGTTTAGCCCTATCTATAGTTACAGGGATTGTTGTCACGTTAACAAGCATAAGCTATGCACAGGCTGAGCTGATTATCAGTAACTCAGTAAATGAGCAAGGAAAGGCTCAAATGGTGGTGCGCAATGATCGTCAAACCTCTTTACCACCAGCACAATTAGGTATTCAGCCCGGTAGTATTGACGAGACTGTGTCTCTGACAAAGGGTAAGAATCTAGCCAAACTTAATCAATCGTTAACTCTATATAATTATGGCAGCAAACCTAAAAAAATCGCTCTGAGCTTGGTTGATATGGATGCTGCTGGCAAGCCTATCGACCCTAGTGAGGACACACTAAAACCATGGGTATTGATCAACCCTACAGCGTTTACTATTCCTGCTGGTGGCTATCAGACGGTTCGTATGTCTATCCGCTTGCCTATGGATTTTGCCAAAGGTAAGTACCATGCTATGTTGTCGATCAAACAGCAAATCGATAACCCTGTTACTTATACTGCTGATGGCAAAGGGGTAACTCTTGAGCTTGGGTCACAGTATGGGTTGCCAGTGTCCATTGAGGTGCAATAGACTAATAGCCCTCAAATTCAAACTAGGAAATACTGGTATTATGATGTAATGATTACCAGTATGACTTCCCATACCCATAAAATGGATTCGCTATGGCGTTTATGATTAAAAAGTACTCGTCTTTGCGTTTAGTGACTTTAGTTTCTTTACCTTGTATGGTGATTTATTGTCCCTCAGCATTGGCTGAGATACAAACTATAGCGGCTAATACAACTTCGCAGCTATCGGCTAGCAAAGCTTACAATAAAAACAACAAAGTGCTAGTGCCTAGTTTGGTAGGGGTGTTAATCAATGGAGAGGAACAAGGGAGTACCGAAGCCCTTTATGACTCAGCATCAGATCCAGAGCGTGATGAGCAAAAAGACTGCTATTTTTTATCTATTAATGACTTAAGTGAATTAACTAAGGCTAGCTTTACTGTTGTCGATAATCAGGCTGGCTACGATGTCAGTACGCCGATAGGTAAAGTGCAGTTATCAGCCGATCAAATCTATAGTTACCAAGGTCAAGACTATGTGTCACTTAGTACTCTAAAAAAGTTAGGAATAACCGCTGTGTACAGCCAGCCAGACTTAGCTATTATGCTAAATATGGGTTGGCGTCCCGCCCAAATAAGTGTCCCAAAAGCCAACAATGAGCGTAACGCCCTACCCATTGACTATCGTTCTAGTCAAGCGGGTCTACTGGGTTTGTCATTTAATAGCACCCTAAGTACTAGCCAGAGCAATAATACCTCAAGGGATAATGCATCTAATAACAATGACAATGATACAACGTCCACTAGTCGACAAATATATGCAGACTTAGGTGCCTATGGTTACGGATTAGGTGGGGTGTGGGGTATTAAGGCTATCGGTTATGATTTCGCTAGCTCTAATGATCTGATAGAGGATAAAACAGGCAAGGTATCGGCTAATGACAGCTTTGTACGCAATGCTTTAAATGGATTTAGCTACTTGCCATCAGACTGGGATAATTGGGGAGTAGATAATCTATATTGGGCTAAATCTGGCAAACAGCTAGCTACCCGTATAGGTATTAATAGACCTAATGCGCTCAGTCAAGGGGCGCAGACCACAGGCACAGAATTCACTGGGGCTATGGTCGCCTATAGTAATCGAGATATCGGCCGTCATTTATCTTATTTTGATCAAGACAGTCGCAGTCTGTTGCAAAACACTAATCAGGATTATCAGCATTTAACTGGTATAGGTGAAGCGGGTGGGGTGGCGGAGTTGCGTATCAGTGGCCGCGCTTTGGCTCGAGTACAGATTGGATTGGATGGGCGTTACGAATTTTTGAACCTTGATGTCAGCCAATTGACTTTGACAGACAATTTAGTTGAGGTGGCAATCTATGCCTATCCATTGGCCCGCCAACCGCTTGAAGTTCGACCTATCGTACTCGGCAAACGTCGCACCAACGTCGCAACTGATGAGCTTTTGATAGAA
The DNA here is from genome assembly GCF_019279065.1 of Psychrobacter sp. BF1. Lineage (NCBI taxonomy): Bacteria > Pseudomonadati > Pseudomonadota > Gammaproteobacteria > Moraxellales > Moraxellaceae > Psychrobacter > Psychrobacter sp. BF1. Next base: position 127,404 of record NZ_JAGYWV010000005.1, on the reverse strand, counting down.
GCAGGTATTGGTGCTAGCGGTAATTTAGTTAATAGTAATAGCCGATACGGTTTTAGAGACAATAATAGTGGTACTGCAGCACATTTATATACTGAATATGGGGTTAATAATCGCTTGGCAGTACGTGGTGGTGTTAACACTAATGCGCAAAACTTAATTAATGATAGTAAGTCAGTATCTTGGCATACAGGGGTCAACTATAGCTTATCACCCTATAGTAATTTTGATTTCAGCTATGCCGATAGTACTATTGAGCAGTTATGGCAAGCTCAACTGCAGTATCAGCGCAAAAAACTATTAGCCTACTATCAGTATCAAGCTCGGCAGTATGATAAAGCAGTATTAGAGCTACCCCTATTGGATAATAATCGAATAGATCGATTGAACGATCAGCGTCATCAACTGTTACTTAATTATAGCCCTAGTGATAGAACTAACCTCAGTCTAAGCCAGTATTATGATCAGATGGCGATTGAGACTGATTTGGATAACTATTATGCTTATGCCAGCATCAATCATCGATTCAACGATGCGCTAAATGCCGGTGCCAACTGGAACAGCCTTGATGATCGCTATAGTTATCGTATTAACTGGCAAGATATTTATAGAAACCGTACGGCTAACGATGGCAAAAGCAATACTATAGGTCTATCTGGTGATAATACTAGCGATACCTTATCAGTACGCCATCAGTTTGATTACCGTACTAGCTTTGGGCAGTCGGTTAGCGCTTTACATGATAGTAGTCGACTATTGAACCAAGGCGATATCAACTATCGTTTTGATGGGTTCAATCTGTTTGGTGCTGATGCAGATGCTAGATCTATCGGCACTAGCTCTATAGATAACTTAGTTAGCATTGGCTATAGCTTGTTTGATGGTCAGGTAGGCTGGCTAGCTGATTGGCAGCTGACCCATCGCAATGGCATTAACTTTAGCTTGGGCTACAAACATCGTTATGTAGATGCTATACCTAGCGGTCGTTACACTGACTTAATAGATGACAGCTCATTTACTAATGAACGTGAGCTACCCGCTTGGACGCAGAATAATTATCTGTTTGCTAAGCTATCATTTGATATGTTTAAGCCACCCAAGCAAAACCTAAAATTCGGTCAATATCCTCGTCAAGAAGCAGGCAGTGTAGTAGTGGACTTAACCCACCATGTTGATTCGCCAATCGACAATGAAACTTTAAGTTTTCAGTTAGACAATCAACATGTTCAGGCCAGTCTGCTTGGAACCCAAGCGAACCATAGCCAATATCTGATCAGTAATATAAAAGCTGGGGATTATACTCTGAGTATGGATGCCACCAATCTGCCTTTAGAGTATAGTGCAAGCGAGTTACAGACACCGCGTATACGAGTTAGCAATTATGCCCCTACTTCAGTGCCTATCAAGCTAGAAAAGACTTATGGTATATCAGGCAAGCTCACCACAGCAGAAGAAGGGATAGTGATTGATATCTATCAAAAAGATAAGCTGATACAAAGTGTGACAACTGGCAGTTACGGGTATTTCCAAATATTTGGCTTAGCACCAGACACTTATACTTTAAACTCTAAAGGTTATGAAGCGCAGTCTATTGAGATCACTAACGACTTTGTGTTGAAAATAGCTTTAAAACCTCTAACAAGTAGCGCTGTACCGTAAACCATAATATTAATTATATTACCCAAATATGGGTTATATTTTGAATTAAAAGCAGCTCAAAGCCGAGGTCGTTATGTCTAAAAAACTATCAATCGTTCATTATGATAAATTGTTGCTAAAAGTAAGCTTAACGGCAATAGTGGGATTACTGGGACAAACAGCATTAGCAGCCTGTCCTGATACTGCTGGTATCAATATCACTGCTGCTGCTAACCGTGTCGGTTCAGTTGGTAACACTGACATATACTTTTGTAAGCAGGATTTTCCAAACACTACTTTAAGGTTTGCCCCTACAGAGACTCAGCTCCTCAATCGCGGCAGTCAAGCTATCTCAAGAGGCAACACTATTCAGAGCTTTCCCTTGAGTAACCGTGCCGATCTAAGTGGCTTTAATGTGGCTAATTTGAACTTAAACCAGTTATCAGCAAACCTTCCAAACACCAATGGGGACTACGGTTCACCAAGCTTATTTAACTTTTATATCCGCACAGGTCGATACAGCAACTGTACTAGCGAATATCAAACCATAAGAACTTTTTTAAGAAATAACCCTAATACTTTTCAACTCAACACTTCATTCGCATCTATTGCCCCAGATAATACTTCAAATACTAGTATAGTCAAAATGACCGGAGCCAAATTAAAATCAGCTATAGACCAAACCAAAGAATTAACCGCTAACATTGACTTTTACTATACAAACCCTACTACGGGACAATATTTCACTAGTGATGTCCCGAGTTATCGTGACTGCTGGTTTGGTGTGGGTACTAGAGTGACTATTACCCCTGATAGTGCCAACGTAAAATTTGCTGGTAATTACGATCTAAGGATCAGTGTATTAACTCAATAATAATTAATGGCGAGACAAGATTTAGCTTCATAGGCTTTTCTACCTTCAAAGACTCAGACAATTAATAGCGCTAAAACTCTTCTTGCCCTAGTTTCGCCTCCCTCATTATTTCTGCACCATTTTAGAGATACTAAGTAAATCACTTCGAGTGGCCCACTTACTTAGCCTGTAACTAATATTCAATAGCCATAACTTTCTGCAAACGATAATACCCCAACACTTTAACTTAGTGTTGGCTAAGGTTAGGCTTGTCTAAAAATTGCTGATAGTCCGAATCATCAACTGTTATTGTACAGATAGGGGCGTATAGAGCTTGAGGGCAGCAATCATTAAAACGATGCTGATGGTAGTAAGTTTTTAGAATGTACGGTTCAAATAGTTATAGGTTTTGCCATTTCTATTAGCTTTGAGCAATGATATCCTGCAAAACAGCTAAGCTGTTTAAAGGGTTTGAATAAAGGGCTACTATCAGTATTCAGTGAGATAGCGACAACCCAATAAACCTCAATAACAAAAGCAAGTAGTTAACAATAACTATAATTAGACCAAGGATTAGGTATGTCTGCAACTAAAGAAGAGATCGTCGCCTTTATGGCATTAGAGTTTCCACATGCCAAATATCAAGTTGAGGCAGTAGGGAATAACAGTGCGATCATATCGCATGAGATTGGTATAAAGGAGCTACGTCCGGGTGGCACGGTTGCCGGCCCTGTATTGATGAGCATTGCTGATGTCGCACTTTATGTGGCGATACTAGGTACGATTGGCATTGTTCCGTTGGCAGTAACCACTAGCCTCAATATCAATTTTTTGCGTAAACCAACAGCAGAAGCCCGCATTATCGCTGACTGCAAATTGATAAAAGTAGGGCGCTCGCTAATCGTAGGTGAGGTATCTTTATATTCAGAAGGCTGTGATGATTTGGTGGCTCATGTGGTTGGCACTTATGCTATACCGCCCAAGCGTGACTAAGCCTGACTAGGCCCGGCAAAGCGACTTATAACTCGCTACTGTTAAACACAAGTTATCTTTTTACATAGACGTCTTGCCTCAAACCTTTATCAGTGGGATAAGTATACTCAACTCTCTTATCCAAAACCTTGCCATGAGGATCAATTACATAGCAGTCCACTGGCGTGCCAGCATCAGTAGCTACCAATATATTAGCTGAACGACTTATACATAACCAAGCACTATTATTAGTGGCTTTTGATAAAGACCAAGCCTTTAGGTAAGTGCCTATTTTCTTATTGAGACTACTATCGGTATAAACGTTTTCTGTCAAAAAAGTGCTGAAATCACCTACAGTAGCCACTTTAGGTACGCTTTGAGTTTGAGAGGTTATTGCATACCTTTCAGCACCTGAAAATCCATGAAATACTAGAGGATCAAAACTGTAGTAGTTGTCTTCTATAGAGGTATTAACGTTCTGATTATCGATATATATAGTGGAAGTGATTCGACTGGCATGCACCGGCTTGCCATCAAAAGTCACTGTGCCTAAGGGCAAAGTGACCACTTGTACAGCCAGTTGCAGTTGGTCATCCACAAGGTAGGAAGTATAGTTAGAAGGCTTGGAGTAGATATTGATTAAAGCGCGCTCAATGGGATATTGGGTGATCATCTTATTAGCATGACTTGTCAACATGCTACTGCTTATGCCAGTTGTACAAGCACCTAAACTAAGGGTGGCTAATAGACACAATCCTAGGGTTTTCATCGCTTAACCCCTTACCTTATAGGCTTAGTTTAATTGGCTTATATCACTGTCTACTATAATCTTATTTTTAAGCAATGACATCTCCCAACTATCTTAGACCCTGCTATCATTACCTCATTATAAAAACTCATAACTTTGCAAAGTATTAAGGAATAAAGAATGCCCGCCAGCACAGTTAATCAGATGACCAATAAGATTAATCAAGACGATATTAATAAAGCGGTATGGAACGCCTGTGACACTTTCCGTGGGGTCATCAGCGCCGATACTTATAAAGACTTTATCTTAACTATGCTGTTTTTGAAGTATATCTCTGATGTCTATAAAGACGAGTACCACAAGTTGGTTGAGCAGTACGGCGACAACCCAGAATTGATCCATGCCATGATGTCCAAGCAGCGCTTTGTATTGCCTGAAGGCGCAAGCTTTTGGGATTTATACGAGCAGCGTCATCAAGCCGGTAACGGTCAACGTATTGACCAAGCCTTACATGCGCTAGAAGAAGCCAACGGTACTAAGCTTAAGAACGTCTTCCAAGATATTAGCTTTAACACTGATAAGCTGGGTCAAGACAAACAAAAGAACGAATTGCTGCGTCACTTATTAGAAGACTTTGGCAAAGATATCCTCAATCTAAGTGCTGAGCGAGTCGGCAGCTTAGATGTGATTGGTAATGCTTATGAATTCTTAATCAAGCACTTCGCTGCCGGTAGTGGGGCGACTGCTGGTGAGTTCTATACGCCACCCGAAGTGTCTGATCTGTTAGCGACAATCCTCGCGCCTGTTGAGGGCGATCAAATCTGTGATCCCGCTTGTGGTTCGGGTTCACTATTGATTAAATGCGGGGCAATGGTACGCAAAAACTGTGGCTCGAAAAAATATGCGCTATTCGGTCAAGAAGCCATTGGCTCGACGTGGGCATTGGCCAAGATGAATATGTTCCTGCATGGTGAGGATAACCACCGTATTGAGTGGGGCGATACTATCCGTAATCCGCTGCTACTCGATAAAGACGGTAAGCATCTATTACAATTCGATGTGGTGACTGCTAACCCACCGTTCTCACTAGATAAATGGGGTCATGAGGATGCCAGTAGCGATCCCTATGGTCGCTTCCATCGTGGTGTACCGCCGAAGACCAAAGGCGACTATGCCTTTATCAGTCATATGATTGAAACGTTAAAACCTACGACTGGTCGTATGGGTGTGGTGGTACCGCATGGCGTGCTGTTCCGTGCCTCTAGTGAAGGCAAAATCCGTCAGCAACTCATCGAAGAAAACTTACTTGATACGGTGATTGGTTTACCTGAAAAGTTATTCTTTGGTACGGGCATTCCAGCAGCAATTTTGCTATTTAAAAAGAAAAAAGCTGATAACACCGTTCTGTTCATAAATGCAGATAAAGAATTTAAAAAAGGGACGAATCAGAATCAGCTAACCTTTGATAGTATTCAAAAGATAATTAATACATACAAAGCTCGCGTAAATGTTGATAAATACGCTTATCTCGCCACGTTTGATGAAATTAGGGAAAACGACTTTAACCTAAACATTCCGCGTTATGTTGACACCTTTGAGGAAGAGGCTGAGATTGATTTGCTAGAGGTACGTTCTGAGCGTTTGACACTAAAGGCTGAGCTAGAAGCATTAGAGCTTGAGATGGCCGGGTATTTAAAGGAGTTAGGTTATGATAATACCTAATGAATGGAAAAAAAGTTCTGTTTCTGAAATCTGCAAACTTCAAAATGGTAATAGCTTTAAGCCTCAGGATTGGGATACAAAAGGCCTTCCTATCATAAGGATACAGAACTTAAATGGTAGTGATAACTTTAATTATTTCTCAGGCATTCCCCAAGAAAGATGGATAATCGAAACTGGTGATCTGTTGTTTTCTTGGGCAGGTACTAAAGGAGTTTCATTTGGTCCATTTGTGTGGAGGGGTATCAAAGGAGTTCTGAATCAACATATCTATAAAGTTCAGGCACAAGACTCTATTGATGAGGAATGGTTATTTTACGTATTGAAGTACGTGACAATTAAAATTGAAAATAAAGCTCATGGCTTTAAGAAAACTTTGGTACATGTAAAGAAAAAAGATATTGATGATCAGGTTATATCACTTCCACCTCTCCTAGAACAACAAAAAATCGCCAAAATTCTAACCACTTGGGATAAAGCGATTAGCGCTACTGAGCGTTTAATTGACAATAGTACGCAGCAGAAAAAAGCGTTGATGCAGCAATTACTGACGGGTAAAAAGCGGTTGCTTGATGAGTCGGGTAAACGGTTTGAGGGTGAGTGGGAAGCATTAACTATAGGTGATGTTGTCGAACTATTTAATGGGTATGCCTTCAAAAGTAGCGATGCTTTAGAAAAAGGTTATAAGTGGTTAAAAATAGCTAACGTAGGTATAGGTGAAATAAAATGGGATAGTTCAAGTTACTTACCAGAGGGATATGAGGATGAATATAATAGGTTTAATCTCAAGGTAGGTGATGTTGTTGTTGCTATGACACGTCCAACATTAGGCAACCAACTTAAGATTGCAAGACTAAAAAATAAAGCTGATGAATCACTTTTAAACCAGCGAGTAGCTAAACTGTTATTTTCTGAAAAAGTTAGCAGTGAATATATGTACCAGTTGCTATCAACGATAGAGGTAGCTCTTAAACTTAACCATGCTTTGCTAGGAACAGATCCTCCGAACTTAAGCACAAAAGTGCTTCATAAAATTAGTATGGAGCTACCACCATTAATCGAGCAACAAAAAATCGCCACCGTATTAACCAATGCCGATAAAGAGATTGAGTTACTTGAGCAGCAATTGGCTGATTTTCAGCAAGAGAAAAAGGCGCTGATGCAGGTGTTGTTGACGGGTAAGAAGCGGGTGGTGGTTGATGGAGATAATTCATGATCGTTCGTACATTTCATCCTGTAGGGCAAGGTGCTTTTTATTCAGAGCGCTATAATGACTTTAATATTGTGTATGACTGTGGAACTATGTCTCCAAAAAAAGCAAGACTTGTAGTTGAAGATGCATTTAGAGATGAAGTGGTAGATGTTCTTTTTATATCGCATTTCGATAAAGATCATATTTCATCCATACCTGATCTAAAAAAATCAGCAACAAAGATTAAAGTGGTTGTTCTTCCCCTTTTAAATAATCAACAAAGGAACTTGTTATTAAACTTCTATAGCAAATTTTCAGTAGATCTGAAAAATATAATTAATGACCCTGAATCTTATTTTGATTCTGATACCATTATAATCCGGATTCAACCTACCACTAATACTTTTAATCTTGAAAGACGATTTAATCCTCGTGACTTAAGAGAGTTAATAAATAACAATTCAAACGAGTCGATTGAAATTGAAAGCGGTACTCCTTTGAATATTACATTAAATGCTGGTATGAAGACAATACGATGGTGTTTTATTCCTTATAATTATGAAGATGAAGTACGTAGAACTGAAGTGGATAGAGAGTTAAATAAAGTAAGCATCAGTACAAGCAGGTTGATGAATGATCCTAACTATACTCTTAGCAATTTAGAAAATACTGCTCTCAAGAATAAGATGAAAAATATTTACGATAAGCTCCAAGGGAAAATTAATGAGAATTCTATGCTGCTGTATTCGGGTCCAGATTTATCTGGTGACATAAGAAAAAGCCAACACTTTTGTACAACATTACTTATTGATATAAACCACTGCTATACATGCCTTTGTATGTCTGGCTGTATTTATACAGGGGATAGTGACTTCAAATGCTTCAAATTAAAAGACATATACGCGGGCTATGTTGATTATGTCGGTATTATTCAAGTACCACATCATGGATCAAAGTATGATTTTGATCTGCAAGCGCTTGAAGGCTTTAGCAGAACGATTATGCCTGTTTCTCATAGGACTACTTCAAGCAAACATCCTGATGCAGAAGTTATTAAAGAACTGACTATAAATGGCTTTCATGTAATTTCCATTAATGAGAATAAAAATTCTAAATTTAGACAGTTTATTTAGATGCGTAGCCTGTGTTAAAAATCTAATCTGCTTAACCAAATAACAGTTACGTAGAGTTTGAGAGCAAGCCTTATCTAATTAAAATATCATTTACAGAAAGACCTATGAAATGCTACGTACTTAAATAATTAGTGTTGTTAGTAGCGTTAAATATATGTTTTAATTGTCATAATGAATAACCTCATAATAAAGAAATTCCGAAATATTCTATCTTTCAAAAACCTCCCACATCTTATTAAAAACTAGGTAGTATTATGAACAATAAAAACGAACTATGTAATATACATCAGACATACTATGGTTTTATCACCCTTAACCCTTTAAATGAAAGTACTACAGAAGACCAATGGAAATGCTTTAGTAAAATCTTAATGGAAAACAACGAAAAAGAAAAAGATGAAAAAGATACTCATTTACACTTCTTCAAAATCCAAGAAAATAACTTTAACTGGCAAGTAAGAGTTCAATTAACTTCTAGTAAGAGCGAAGCTGAAACCCATATCGTGTTAAAACTTAAGAATGCATTTCTTGCCTCAGATATTAAAAATGTAGAAGTAGCCATTCTTCTCTCACTTCAATACTTAAACACTAATCCACCTACTGGTGAATATGGCGGAGCATTCGATGACAGGATTGACTATAGTATAATTCGTTCAAACACATTTGATGTAGACTCAGTATTGAAGCCAGCAGGCTCCATGCTACTCAAGTGGAATGATAGAAATTTTCAACAACTTTAACATTAACTGCAAAAAAAATATCAAAATTGAAGTTTTATTAACCTAGCCTTTCATATAACCGTCACGCTTAGTGCCCTTTGGGTAACGCGCAACCTTGGCGGTTTTTTGTTGCCTTTTTTATGACAGTATCGGCTACAATCATAATCACTAAACAAACGCTATGTCTAAAGTGGGCAGATATGACCAATCCAATCTCTAATATTAGCGCCAGTGCAAGCATCAACTTTGCCGAAGAATTTAGCTCAAAAATCCCTGCCTTAACTTTGCTCAGCACGCTGGGCTATCGGTTTGTTCCACAGTAATTATTGACAGGTAAGAGGCGGGTAGTGATTAATAGCTGACTTGGGATAGGGCGCGATGTGTAGGCTGGGTTTTTAACCCAGCTTCAAGACTTTACAGAATTACGATGCTGGGTTAAAAACCCAGCCTACTAAAAAACAGCCTATGAAAAACTTGAAACCATCAAAAGCTTAAGAATGCATATACCGTCGTCTAGACAAGAACAACAAAAAATCGCCACCGTATTAACCAATGCCGATAAAGAAATTGAATTGCTTGAGCAGCAATTGGCTGATTTTCAGCAAGAGAAAAAAGCGCTGATGCAGGTGTTGTTGGCGGGTAAGAAGCGGGTGGTGGTTGATAGCTGATTTGGAATAGGGCGCGATGTGTAGGCTGGGTTTTAACCCAGCTTCAAGACTTTGTAGAATTAAGATGCTGGGTTAAAAACCCAGCCTACGAAAAAACAGCCTACGAAAAACTTGAAACCATTAAAAGCTTAAGAATGCATATACCGTCGTCTAGACAAGAACAACAAAAAATCGCCACCGTATTAACCAATGCCGACCAAGAAATTGAATTGTTTGAGCAGCAATTGGCTGATTTGCAGCAAGAGAAAAAAGCGCTGATGCAGGTGTTGTTGACTGGTAAGAAGCGGGTGGTGGTTGATGGGTGATAGTTTATTTAAGTGGAAGATAGAGCATGCGGTTATTAAAAACTCGTTTCACGATTCAAGTCATCGTGGCAATAGTATCTTTTGGAATAGGCTTGTCTGCTATGGCGTTAGATAGTAAAGAGCAAACAATATTAGCCAATCAGGGTGATGCCAGTGCTCAAAATAAACTCGGGTTTATATATGAGAGGGGCTTGGGCGTTCAGCAAGACTATGACGAATCTATAAAGTGGTATTTAAAGGCAGCCAATCAGGGTAATGCCAGCGCTCAAGCCAATGTGGGAATGATGTACCGTGACGGTCTAGGGGTTCAACAAGATTATACCGAAGCCTTCAAATGGTATCTGAAGGCAGCTGATCAAGGCAATTCCAGAGCACAGTTTAGCTTAGGACTATTGTACAAGGACGGTCTGGGTGTTCAAAAAGATTATGCCAAAGCTATAACATGGATGACTAACGCTGCCAATCAAGATGATTCTAATGCGCAAAATAGCTTGGGACTCATGTATAAGGATGGTCTGGGTGTTCAACAAGATTATGCCAAAGCTATAACATGGATGACTAGCGCTGCCAATCAAGATGATTCTAATGCACAAAATAGCTTGGGACTCATGTATAAGGATGGTTTGGGTGTTGAGCAAGATTACAGTGAGGCGGTCAGATGGTATTTAAAATCAGCGAATAAAGGTGATGCTGCTGGCCAAAGAAATTTAGGCTTGATGTACAAAGATGGTTTGGGTGTCGAGCAAAGCTACAGCGAAACAATCAAATGGTATTTGAAGTCAGCCAACCAAGGCTATGCTGATGCACAAAACGACTTAGGAATAGTTTATTCCCAAGGTTTAGGCGTTCAAAAAAATTATATTGAAGCACATAATTGGTATTTAAAGGCGGCTAATCAAGGACATGCCCATGCCCAAAAAAATCTTGGCTTAATGTACGCAAATGGCATAGGTGTCCAACAAAACTATACTGAAGCGGTTAATTGGTATAGCAAATCATGTGAAAATGGCAATCAGGATGCGTGCAAACATTATAAAATTTTGAAAAAATCAGGGTATTAACGACACGAGTTATCGTACTGACGCTAACCGCCATGCTACGCTCTTTGGGTAACGCGCAACCTTGGCGGTTTTTTGTTGCCTTTTTTATGGCGTCTTTAGTATAGATTTGGGCTACAATCGATAAAACCAAACAAGTAATCAAACAAACAAACGCTATGTTTAAAGTGGGCAGATATGACCAATCCAATCTCTAATATTAGCGCCAGTGCAAGCATCAACTTTGCCGAAGAATTCGGCTCAAAAATCCCTGCCTTAACCTTGCTTACCACGCTGGGCTATCGGTTTGTTCCACAGTAATTATTGACAGGTAAGAGGCGGGTAGTGATTGATAGCTGACTTGGAATAGGGCGTGATGTGTAGGCTGGGTTTTTAACCCAGCTTCAAGACTTTGCAAAATTACAATGCTGGGTTAAAAACCCAGCCTACGAAAAAACAGCCTACTAAAAAACAGCCTATGAAAAACTTGAAACCATCAAAAGCTTAAGAATGCATATACCGTCTTCTAGACAAGAACAACAAAAAATCGCCACCGTATTAACCAATGCCGATAAAGAAATTGAGTTGCTTGAAGCAGCAATTGGCTGATTTTCAGCAAGAGAAAAAAGCGCTGATGCAGGTGTTGTTGACAGGTAAGAGGCGGGTAGTGATTGATAGCTGACTTGGAATAGGGCGTGATGTGTAGGCTGGGTTTTTAACCCAGCTTCAAGACTTTGCAAAATTACAATGCTGGGTTAAAAACCCAGCCTACG